>CAZDTN010000075.1:0-7928 GCA_964508355.1 uncultured Sphingobacterium sp. | reverse complement strand
TTCCTTGTACGTCTTCTGGATGAGGTCTAAATCAAAAAGCATAATCGTCTTTTTTTCCGTTTTAGTAAATGGCCTCAAAAAGGGGCATTGAGGCAGGAATTTGCTCCGCGAAATTAATTAAATCATGAACCCTTACCAAGAGTATTGGAAATAATGGGGATTAATTTATCTTTAGATTATGGAAAAATTCAGAAATTTCATTGAATGGCAGGTTTTTGGGGTCTGCACACGAATCGGTGAAGTGTTGGGGATTTCCACATTCACGATCAGAAAATACTTTATTTACATCTCTTGTTTGACGTTGGGCTCACCAGTCTTATTTTATTTCATACTGGCATTTTGGATGAACCTCAAGCGTTATATGATGCAAGGGCGAAGAAATCCGCTACGTTACAATTAAACGACAGCCCTTCGTATCTTAATTAGATCTTCCAGAAGTCCCTTTAGAAGATCAAGCCTGAGCATGTTTGCGCCGTCACTAAGTGCTTTTGAAGGTTCTGGGTGTGTTTCAATGAATAAACCATTTGCGCCAGTTGCTATGGCTGCTTTAGCGATAGTTCCTATCATCTGAGGATTCCCACCAGTAACGCCAGAGGTTTGGTTGGGCTGCTGTAAGGCGTGAGTGCAATCCATTACTACAGGTACGCCATGAGATTGCATGATGGGAATATTCCTATAATCTACAACCAAGTCCTGGTAGCCAAAAGTAGTACCACGTTCTGTTAAAATAATTTTTTCATTCCCAGTCCTTCTAATTTTATCCACTGCAAACTTCATGGCATCACCACTGATGAACTGACCTTTTTTGATGTTTATAATTTTTCCAGTTTCACCTGCTGCTTGCAATAGGTCTGATTGTCTGCATAGAAATGCTGGGATTTGTAGTATGTCTGCATAAGCTGCAGCCATTGCTGCTTCGTTTGCAGCATGAATATCTGTAGTGGTAGGAAGAGCATACTTCTCGCCAGTTTTTTTTAAAAGATCCAGCCCAAGGTCATCGCCAAGTCCAGTAAAAGAAGTTGCACTGGTCCTATTTGCCTTTCTATATGAAGCTTTGAATACATAGGGGATTCCTAGCTCTTTACAGATCCCAGAAACATGATCTGCAATCTGTTCAATGAGAGCCTGGTCTTCTATAACGCAGGGACCTGCAATCAAAAAAAAGTTTTTTTGGTCGTAATCCTGGTTATGGAACAGGTCTTTTAAAAATGCTTGCATATTGCAAAGATATGTTGGTTCAATCATAATCTATATGTTTGCATTCTGAACCTTTCCATATGAAAAAAGAAAAAATACTGGTAATAGGAGCGTGCGGACAAATAGGGGTTGAACTGACCTTGGCCCTTCGTAAAATATATGGGGGCACCAATGTTATTGCCTCTGACTTAAGAGAAGAAAATGATTTACTAAAAGGAACTGGACCCTATGTTAGTCTTGATGTGATGAACAAGGAAATGTTGCATGTTCAAGTCATCCGTCAAGGGGTTACACAAATTTATTTACTTGCTGCAATTCTATCAGCTACTGGAGAGAAAAATCCTCCTTTGGCTTGGCACCTGAATATGCAGTCCTTGTTGAATGTACTTGATATTGCAAAAGAGGAAAACCTGACCAAAGTTTACTGGCCTAGTAGTATAGCCGTTTTTGGACCCTCTTCGCCCAAAATAAATTGTCCACAGCAAACCATCATAGAGCCTTCAACTGTTTATGGCATCAGTAAATATGCTGGTGAATTTTGGTGTAATTATTATCATCATCGTTATGGTGTAGATGTCCGGAGTTTAAGGTATCCGGGTTTGATCAGTTATAAATCTGCACCTGGTGGAGGAACAACAGATTATGCTGTTGAAATTTATCATGCTGCCAAGCAAAAGAAAAAATATACCTCCTTTTTAAAACAGGATACACATCTTCCCATGATGTATATGCCTGATGCTATAAGAGCAACGATTGAGTTGATGGAAGCGCCAGCAAAAAACATCAAGGTGAGGACTTCTTATAATCTTTCTTCCATGAGTTTCTCGCCTGAAGAAATTGGTGCTGAGATTAAAAAACATATACCAGAATTTGAGATGAGTTATCAGCCTGATTATCGTCAGGCTATTGCTGATAGCTGGCCGAAAAGTATTGATGATTCAGTTGCAAGAGAAGAGTGGAGCTGGAAACACGAATTTGATTTGTCGAAAATGACAATCGATATGTTTAAAAATATTTAAAAAATAAAGTGCGATGAAAAAATACATATGGTCCCTCTGCTATTTAATGCTGTCGTTGTTTTTTGTAACATCTTGCAAGCAGTCTGATAGCGGATCTAAATTGTATCGTGCAGTTATTCAAAGAGAAGATGGGCTTCCTATTGTTTTTAACATCGCTCAAGAAAGAAAAGGGGATTCTATTATATGGACTATCATTAATGCCGGTGAAAAAATTCTTGTAAATGACATTGTACAAAAAGGAGATTCTCTGTTGATCAATCTGCCTTTTTTTGAAGCTAAGTTGAACTTAGTGAAGAGTGGCAATGGATACCAAGGCAATTGGAATAAGCGTACTTCCAAAGGAGAGCAAACAGTTCCTATTGTCATTGAAGAAGGAAGTGAAAGACTGGTGTTAAATGGTGAAAAAGCTAAATATAACCTGAGTGGCAGATGGAGCGTGGTTTTTACGAAGGATACGGGCAAAGAAGTAAATGCAATTGCAGAATTTGAGCAGCGGGGGGATAGTTTGACAGGTACTTTTTTGACTGCCACAGGTGATTATCGCTACTTGGAAGGGATAGTAAAAAACGACTCATTGGTACTGTCTACTTTTGATGGTACACATGCTTACTTTTTTTCTGCTAAAATCATGCATGAGGGAAAGCTCGATCGTGGGGTTTTTGCCAGCGGACCTATCTATAAAGAATCATGGGTGGCTGTAAGGGATAGTTTAGGTAGTATCGATGAAACCAAAGCATTAATGCAATTGAAAGGTGTAGAAAATAAGTTACATTTTAGGTTTCCTGACCTTGACAGTAATTTGGTGGGTATAGCAGATACACGGTTTAAAAATAAGGTTGTTGTTGTCCAAATTATGGGTTCCTGGTGTCCCAATTGTATGGATGAAACAGCCTTCTTGAGTAAGTATTATAAAGAAAATGCAGCTAAAGGAGTTGAGGTAATTGGATTGGCATATGAATACACAACTGATTTTACTATTGCAAGGAAGAATCTGTTGAGGTTTAAAAATAAATTTAACGTTGATTATCCAATGTTGATTACTGGAGTAACATCTGCGGATAGTTTGAGGACGGAAAGAACTTTGCCTGAAATGACTGAAATCAAGGCATTCCCTTCAATGATATTAATTGGAAAAGATGGGACTGTTAAAAAGACGCATGCAGGCTATGCCGGACCAGCTACAGGCATTCATCATGAAAACTTTAAGCAAAAGTTCCAGGAAGATATCAATGCTTTGTTACAAGAGGAGATAAAATAGTAAGCGTTTAAAATCTAATTAAGTCTATAATTTTTTGCAGATATAAGTGGTCTATTTCATCGAAACTGTCGAGCGAGGAACTGTCAACGTCCAACACACCAATAATGACCGATTCTTTGTAAAGAGGTATGACGATCTCGCTTTTTGATAGGCTGCTGCATGCAATATGACCTGGAAATTTTTCAACATCTGGTACAATGAGTGTCTTTGCATGTTCCCATGAACTTCCACATACTCCTCGGCCTTTTTTAATTCTGGTGCACGCAACCGGTCCTTGAAAAGGACCCAGAACTAGTTCTTCTTCTTTGACCAAATAGAACCCAACCCAAAAAAAATTGAATTGTTCTTTTAATGCTGCTGCAACATTGGCCAGATTCGCAATTAAGTCGGTTTCCCCATCCAAAAGGCCTTTTATCTGTGGCAATAGGCTTTTATATTGGTCTTCTTTGCTTCCTTTGGAAATAGTAAGATCTTCTGCCATTTTCGTTGTTATTATTTTTTCTCCACCAGATCAGCAATAGTTTTGCGTTCAAGAATTTTTAAAGTAGCATCTCTTACCAGTACCATTGTATCATGAAGTCCACAATGTTTTTCATCACAATTTTTACAACGCTCATAGAAATACAAGCTTGCACAGGGAAGCATGGCGATTGGCCCTTCAATTTTCCTGATAATTGTTGCTAAAGGTGTTTTGATAGCCTGCTTATTTATAAAATATCCTCCACCTTTACCTTTCTTACTCTCTAGTATATTCATCTTTCTTAACTCGAGTAAAATATTCTCCAGAAATTTAAGTGGGATATTTTTTTCTTTAGCAATTTCAGCAATTAACACTGGTCCATCATCCTTGTGTTCAACAAGATAGATGAGTGCTTGAAATGCATATTGTGTTTTCTTATTCAGCATATGATCTAATCTCCAAATCCTAAAACATCTTTCATGGTAAAAATACCCTTTTTATTCCGAATGAATTCGGCTGCTAAAACAGCACCTAGTGCAAAACCATTTCGGTTATGGGCATTGTGAATGATAGTAATATCGTCAATATCTGAGTTGTATTTTACTTCGTGCAAACCTGGGTAGGGGTCAATTCTTTCGCTTTTAATAGAAAGTTCTTCTTGAGTTGATGATTTATCGTTTACCCATTTTTTTTTGCTGCTGTTGTTTTCTAATACTTGTTCTGCAAGGCTAATTGCAGTGCCACTTGGTGCATCCTTTTTTTGGGTATGGTGTATTTCTTTTATACTGATGTCGTACTGTGTTTGACCTTCCATTAATTGTGCCAATTTTTTATTGACTTCAAAAAAGATATTTACGCCCACACTGAAATTACTGGCATAAATAAAACTTCCATTTTCTGATGTGCAATGTGCTTCAACTAGTGGTAGTTTTTCCAGCCAGCCTGTGGATCCACATACAATTGGGGTTTGAAAACTAATTGTTTTCATTACGTTCTCAAATGCTGTATGTGGACCAGTAAATTCAATTGCAACATCAGTTTTTGCTAGATTTTCTGCTGTGAAAGCAGCTATATTTTCAAGATCAATTTTTAGTACTACCTCATGTCCTCTTGCTACTGCAACAGCCTCTATGATTCTGCCCATTTTTCCGTATCCTATCAATGCTATTTTCATGAATTATGCATTAAGTGTGGCTAAAGGCCAATTGATTTTTGTTTTTTGTTGTTGCCAAGATAAAAGACAGCAGAAATACCAGTTTGCCCGACATTATTTCCTGTAGATATTTTGGGTATAAGCTTCATACTTACTTCATCTGAAATGTCAAATCCCCTTAAATGTCCGTCAACTGTAGCATCTACAACGTTAAGTCCCCATGTTAGTAAAATACCCAATATAGAAAAGTCCATATTCTTTCTGAAATCATTCCTATATAGCCTCAGTGCTTCATTTGAAAGCGGGAGCAGTTCTGGAGCAATTTTATCAAAATTAGCAGAATCCTGATTAGATCTAATGGTATATGCATTTCTTGTAAGATTATACCATTTTCTGTTATAGCTATACAAACTTACAGGAATTGCAATCACACCATAGACAATAGGAATTTTCCAGTATTTCTTGTTATACGCTTGGCCAAGTCCAGGGAGTATAACAGATCTTAGTGCAGCCTTTGAAGCGATAGATCTTTTTTTGGTGGTATCTGATTTCAGTGTTGATTGTATACTTGATGGAGGTATAGGATTTTGCTGCTGCGATTGAACACACAGATTAAATGTGAACAAAAGGCAAGTTAAGAAAAGAGCATGTTGTAATGGCAATAATAATTTCATTAATGAATGTCGACTTTCATTTTTTCAAGTAAACCGTTAAGTTCTTCAAGAGAATAATATTCAAGGGTAATTTTACCCCTTCCAGTTTTCTGATGATCAACCTTCACTTTTGTGCCAAAATGGGAACTAAGTTTTCGCTCAATTTTTTGAAATTGTTCATTCTGTTTATTTGGAACAGTACTTCCTTTCTTTGAAGGCTTGTATAATTGTTTTACTAAATCTTCTGTCTGACGAACAGATAGTTTTTTTGAAAGGATGGTATTGAAAACAAACAATTGTTTGTCCACTTCACCTGCATTAATGAGTGCACGTGCATGTCCCATAGAAAGGGCCCCATTTCTTACACCTACAATTATATCAGGTGGAAGTTTAAGCATTCTGATGTAGTTGGATACTGTGCTTCTATCCATGCCCATTGTGGCAGCAACTTCTTCTTGTGTCATTGCACATTCGTCCATTAAGCGTTGATAGCTTAGACCGATTTCAATGGCGTTTAGGTTTTCCCTTTGTAGATTTTCCAGCAACGCCAATTCCAGAACTTTCTGATCATCTGCTTCACGAATATATACAGGAACATCTTTTAGCCCTGCTAGTTTAGCAGCACGCCATCTTCTTTCACCAGCAATAAGTTTATATTTACCAGAGGTCAATGGTTTTACCGTCAATGGTTGAATGATGTCATGTAGCTTGATGGAAGCGGCAAGTTCTTCTATGGCTTTGGTGTCAAAATCTTGACGAGGTTGATTAGGGTTTGGAATGATCTCATCTAAAGCGATTCTGCTAACAGCAGTATTCTTTGCAACCACCTCTGTTTTAAGAACACCAGTTGGGTTTTTATATTCAGCATCAATACTGCCTAAAAGAGAACGAATCCCTCTGTTCAAGGCTTCTTTTTTATTGGAAGGATTATTGCTCATCATTTAGGTTTATGGTTCTTTCTGATTCTTTTATTTTGGTCATATTGTTTTTCTGAAGAATTTCTTTAGCCAAGTTCAGGTAGTTGATGGCGCCTTTACTTTCAGCATCATACAAAATCGCCGGTTTACCTACGCTAGGTGCTTCACTTAATCTTGAGTTTCTATTGATCAGCGCATCAAAAACCAGTCCATCAAAATGTTTTCTCACTTCATTCACGATCTGGTTGCATAACCTTAATCTCATATCGTACATTGTCATGAGAATACCTTCAATAACTAATGAAGGGTTTAATCTACTTTGAACGATTTTGATCGTATTCAGTAGTTTTCCCAATCCTTCTAAAGCAAAAAATTCAGCTTGAACGGGAATTACTACAGAATCTGCTGCTACCAATGCGTTAACGGTAATTAAACCCAAAGAAGGGGAGCAGTCGATAATAATGAAATCATATCCGTCTTTGATTTCGTCGAGTATATTTTTGATTACATTTTCCCTATTTGGATAATTGATCATCTCTAATTCCGCACCCACTAAGTCAATATGAGATGGAATCAGATCAAGGTTAGGAATTTCTGTCTTTAAAATGACATCTTTAGCCTTTACATCACCCACCATACAATCATAAATGCTCTGTTGGACATTTTGAAGATCAAACCCAACGCCTGAGGTGCTGTTGGCTTGTGGATCAGCATCCAGCAATAAGGTTTTATATTCAAGTACAGCAAGACTTGCTGCCAGGTTAATGGCTGTTGTGGTTTTACCCACTCCTCCCTTTTGATTTGCTACACCGATGATGCGAGCCATTTGATTTATTTTGATGAAGATGACAGGATGACAAATTTACAATTTCGGTACAATTTTGACGGAACAATATCGATAATTTAGAACTATATTGACAATGTTTTGTTGATTTATTGTATTGTGAATAAATATTTTAGATGAAAAGGCTCTTCGGTTCCTGGTTTTTTATTCTGGTCATGTTGGCCATCGATTTTTATGTGTTTCAGGCGGTGCGACTGGTAACAGCCGGTTTACCACAAAAGACCCGACTTTTGGTTCATGGATTTTACTGGTCATTCACCATAGTAGCTGTTGTTCTGTTTATCCTAATTCCAATTGTGGGATTTGAATCCATTCCCAAATTCATACGGACTTATGTATTTGCCATAGTCGTGGGTTTATTTATTGCTAAAATTGTTGCTTCAATCTTTTTTCTGTTAGATGATCTTAGAAGGGTCTTGCAATGGGG
>CAZDTN010000074.1:0-7929 GCA_964508355.1 uncultured Sphingobacterium sp. | reverse complement strand
TCCCTTGCTCGTCCATTCTAAATGATTGAGTTTTGCTCTCGTTAGGTTATATTGATCAATTTTTGTCAACCCTAGTTCATTAGCCATTTGTGATGCTTTTTCGAGAGAGGAAGCCCACCATTGGCGATTATAGGGTTTAAACATGGAAAAATTTAAGTTGCTATCCGTTTGCATCTTAATTTCTAGTCGATCCAATAAAATGTACTCTTTCGAACCTTGCTGAAATAAGGTAGATTGTGATTTTGTAAAAAGAGGTGCAATAAAAAAAAGCCAGAGCAGAAAGGTTTTTATAATTTGCAGGTTAGCAGCAAAAAATATACGCTTATGAAGAGTTATTTGATTAAGAACACCAGTATAGTTAATGAAGGAAAAATACATAACGGGGATGTGTTAATCGAAAACAATAAGATTGCTAAAATTAGTCAAGTTATTGATAATAAACACCATGCAATTGAAATTAACGGTGAAGGAAAATACCTTTTACCTGGTGTCATCGATGATCAAGTTCATTTCAGAGAACCAGGTTTAACACACAAAGCCAATATCCACACAGAATCTATTGCAGCAGTCGCAGGTGGCACAACCAGTTTCATGGAAATGCCCAATACAAAACCTGCGGCGCTAACACAGGAGTTGCTGGAAGAAAAATACCTAATCGCTGCCAACAGTTCTCCGGCCAATTATTCTTTTTTTATGGGTACATCCAATGACAATACAGATGAAATCCTAAAAACAAATGATAAAAAAAATGATGTTTGTGGCATTAAAATTTTTATGGGCTCCTCTACCGGCAATATGCTCGTTGATAATCACCTTACTTTAGATAGGGTTTTTCGCGAGAGTGAATTACTAATTGCCACCCACTGCGAAGATGAAAGAATCATAAAAACCAACTTGGAAAAATATCAACAAACTGGGAAACCCATTCTACCATCAGACCATCCAATCATTAGGAATGAAGAAGCCTGCTTTGAATCTTCTTTGATGGCTGTTCAATTGGCTAAAAGAAACAATACAAGATTGCACATACTACACATATCAACTGCAAAAGAATTACAACTTTTCACAAACCTGATTCCATTGACAGAAAAAAGAATTACTTCAGAAGTCTGTGTTCATCACCTTCATTTCACAGCAGAAGATTATGCAATACTAGGTAACAAAATAAAATGCAACCCAGCTATCAAAGCAAAAGAAAACAAGGCCGCTTTGTGGGAGGCTTTGTTAGACGACCGACTAGATATTATTGCAACTGATCATGCCCCACATACGATGGAAGAAAAATCAGGTGAGTATCTCCATGCTCATGCAGGACTACCACTTGTACAACATAGTCTTTCACTAATGTTATACTATGTCAATCAAGGTAAAATTAGTCTACAAAAAGTTGTAGAAAAGATGAGCCATGCACCTGCAACCTGTTTTCAAGTGGCTGAACGTGGATTTATTCGAGAAGGTTATTTTGCAGACCTCGTTTTAGTTGATTTGAACAAACCTAATCAAGTGAATAAAGACAACATCCTATACAAGTGTGGATGGAGCCCACTAGAAGGCTTTGAATTTTCCGCTGCTATTGAAAAAACATTTGTCAACGGCTACCCCGTTTATGAAAACGGAAAGGTGGATACATCCTATAGAGGGATGCGCTTAAAGTTCAATAGAGGTTAATATGCGGGTAGATAAAACTACACTATATGACCTCTCCGTTTTTCACAGGGAAGATGAATATTCTCTTTTTGCAAAGATAGATTATACCCGGACTGCCGAAGGCAGGTCTGTCTTGCATCAATTGTTTTCAACGCCTTTTGATAATCTTCATGAGATACTTGAAACACAAAAAATCCTGAGTCTTTACCAGGATAAAATTGAGCAATGGCCTCTTAGAATTACTAATGGCACTTTGCTGATTATAGAAAAATTTCTAGACGAAAATCCTGATAGTATTCCAAGACATCCAGACTTTTTTAGAGCCCTACTATACAAAGTACTGCATCCTTCAGATTATGCCATGATTCATTTTTCAATGAAGCAAGTGTTTGAATTTATAAAAGGCTTTGAGGAAATGATTAAGTTTTTTAGCAATCAAGAACTACCTCAAAAATTAGATAACTTGCTTCAGCAGGCAGAACGAATAGTTAACGATAGTCGATTAACCGGATTTAAATCATTTGATAGTTTTACCTCTATGAACAGGGCAAGTGTACTTGCCTATGGTGCAATTTTTCATGTTGAACTGGTTGCAGGAATCAGAAAATTAATAACTATTTATGGACAACTTGATGCCTGGTACGCAATGGCGTTAGCGAATAAAAACTTACATTTTTCATTCCCTGTTTTTAAAGAGCAAGTCGAACCATCAATTAATGCAACGGAGTTAAGACATGTCATGTTAACATCACCAGTAGCATATGATTTGAAAATGGATCAATCCACCAATTTTATTTTTCTCACAGGAGCAAATATGGCTGGCAAAAGTACGTTGATAAAAGCAGTGGGGTTGTCGGTCTACCTGGCCCATCTGGGCATGGGTGTTCCAGCAGTAGCAATGCAGCTTACTTTATTTGACGGAATTCTTACCAACATCAATGTTGAGGATAATTTGGTAAAAGGAGAAAGCTATTTTTTTAATGAAGTCAAACGCATTAAAGAAACTATCGTTAAAATTACAAATGGCAAAAGATGGCTGGTATTGATTGATGAAATTTTCAAAGGCACCAATATTCAAGACGCCATGAAATGTTCAACAGCAGTGATTAAAGGTTTAATCAAAATGCAAAATGGACTGTTCATACTATCAACACATCTTTATGAAATAGGCGAAGAATTAAAATCTCTACCTTCCATCAGTTTCAAATATTTTGAAACACAACTTATCAATAACGAACTTTTTTTCAGCTACCAACTAAAGGAAGGCATCAGTCAGGATAGAATGGGCTACCTCATTCTTCAAAAGGAAGGTGTTACTACATTATTAGATTCTATCGACTCAAGTAGCCCAACCGTGTAAGCACCAACATAATTCGAGTATTATACATAGGTATAATGTTGCAAATCACTTGCCCACTGTTCGCTTGTTAACGAGCTTCACAACATGTTTGTCAAAACGTTTGGAAGTACCGTATATGGTGTAGAAGCAATAACCATTACCATAGAAGTAAATTGGACATCTCAAGGTAAGGAATACTGCATTGTGGGACTCCCAGATTCTGCAATCAAAGAAAGTATGCAAAGGATTGAGAGTGCTATAAAAACAAATGGCTTGGAGATGCCTCGGACTAGAATTGTTGTAAATCTTGCTCCAGCTGATATCAGAAAGGGTGGCACTGCATTTGACTTACCGATCGCCATAGGAATTTTAGCTGCATCTGAACAAATTGAACTACCCCAAAAATGTGAACGTTTCATAATGATGGGAGAGTTGAGTCTTGATGGAGAACTAAGAGCCATCAAAGGTGCTCTACCTATTGCAATCCAAGCGAGAAAAGAGGGTTTCACCAGTATCATTTTACCAGAAGCCAATTGTAAAGAAGCTGCACTAGTAAATGGTATAAATGTATATGGGATGCGTTCTATTGCAGAAGTCATCTCATTTATAATGGCAGAAGAAGAAAACAAAGTACCAGTTAGAATTGATATTCAAAAAGAATTTCATGAAGCACAAATAAAATTTGATTATGATTTCTCAGAAGTAAAGGGACAAGAAAATATTAAACGTGCATTGGAAATCGCGGCAGCGGGCGGACATAATGTTATTCTCATTGGTCCGCCCGGTGCCGGGAAAACCATGTTGGCTAAACGTCTTCCTTCTATTTTACCTCCATTATCGCTGGAAGAGGCCCTGGAGTGCACGAAGATTCACAGTGTAGCTGGAAAACTTCCTGAACATGCAACACTCATAACAAAGCGTCCCTTCAGAAATCCTCATCATACCATCAGCGATGTGGCACTGGTTGGAGGAGGCTCTACTCCACAACCTGGTGAAATTTCTCTATCCCATAATGGTGTTTTATTTCTGGATGAATTGCCTGAATTTAAAAAGACCGCTCTAGAAGTTATGAGGCAACCCATGGAGGAAAGAAAGGTTACAATTTCAAGAGCACGAGTTGCTATCGACTTTCCAGCATCATTTATGCTAATTGCTTCCATGAATCCTTGTCCTTGTGGTTTTTACAACCATCCGGAAAAACAGTGTACCTGCAGTCCCGGTATAGTAGGGAAATATTTAAATCGAATTTCTGGACCCTTACTAGATAGAATAGACTTACATGTGGAGGTAACTCCTGTCGCATTTAATGAACTATCATCACAACAAAAGGGTGAACACTCAAATAAGATTAGGGCGCGAGTCATGAATGCAAGACATATTCAAACAAATCGATTTAAAAACAGAAATGGTATATATGCAAATGCACAAATGACTACATCGGATGTGAAAAGGATATGTACGTTAAATGAAAACAGTCAGCAACTACTTAAACAAGCCATGCAGCGTCTACATCTTTCTGCCAGGGCTTACGATAGAATTGTCAAAGTATCAAGAACAATAGCTGATCTTGATCAAAGTGAAGATATATCAACAGCACATATTGCAGAGGCCATTCAATACAGGAACCTCGATAGAGCAGGTTGGGGCGGTTAAGAAACAGTTTCGTTTTCAGTCGAGGTTTCCTCTTTTTTTACTTTGGTTTCAGGAAAAAACCGATTCTGAAAAATAAGTAAGGTAAATACACCCCCTGAGATGGCAGTATCAGCAATATTGAATACTGGCCTGAAGAATTCAAAAGATTCACCTCCCCATATGGGTAACCAATCAGGAAATTTTCCGTTTTCAATGATGGGGAAATAAAGCATATCTACTACCCTGCCATGTAAAAAACTTTCATAACCCCCTTTAAAGCCTTCTTCCCAAAATCCTTTGGCTAGGTTTTGAGCATAAACATCACTAAACTCAAAAATCATTCCATAAAAGAGACTGTCGATCAAATTTCCTATAGCGCCTGCATAAATAAAGGTTACACAAATAATATACCCCTTATGAAATTGCTTTTTTATAATGGACAACAAGTAAAAAGTACCCACAATTACTGCAACCAACCTGAATGTAGTCAGCGCAATCTTACCCCAAGTTCCTCCCAGTTTCCATCCATACGCCATACCTTCATTTTCTACAAAATGAAGCCTGAACCAAGGCAACGCATCAAAGAGTATTGTTTCTTGTCCCATGTAATAATGGGTCTTGATATAAATCTTCAGTACCTGATCCACCAATAAGATTAATACCGCAAGTAAAAAAACCTGTGTCTTCTTCACATTCTAGATTTTTGCAAATATACTGATTAGCACAGTAGTTATTCATTGCTGATTTATCCCAAATAAACACGAGGTACACGTTGTGAAATACCCGTCATTATCTCATAAGGTATAGTACCCGCCTGTTTCGCAACTTCTATTATTGGCTTATCTGGACCAAACACCAAGACTTCGTCATTGATGTTGATACTTGGAAAATCTGTTATATCTATCATCGTCATATCCATGCAAATATGACCCACTGTTGGAACCTGATAGCCGTTAATCATCACACTTCCCCTACCATTTCCCAAAGACCTGGGATACCCGTCTGCATAGCCAATTCTAATTGTTGCAATAGTTGAATCACGATCTAGTATCGCTTTTCTACCATACCCAACGCTTTGTCCCTTATTCACTTTTTTAACCTGGGCTATAGTCGTTTTTAAGGCAACTGCCTCTATCAAAGAAGAAAAACTATGTGTGGGATCAACCCCATATAAACCAATACCTAATCGGACCATTTCTAGTTGAGCATCAGGATGTCTTCGTATTGCAGATGTATTGGCTGCATGACGTATAAAATCATATCCAATATATTGTTTTAACAAAGAACACAAATGATTAAACCTATTAAGTTGACTTGAGGTAAACATATCTTCAGTAGGATCCTCCGCAGCGACAAAATGAGTGAATGCAGATTTAATGTGTATATGCTGTTGCACAAATGGCTGAGAAATACAATCAGCTAGATCGTTCTCCTCAAATCCCAATCTATGCATACCAGTATCTAATTTAATATGGACTGGATAATGGGTAATTCCTTCTTTAGATAAAAACTGTACAAATGCATTTGAAATAGCCGTAGAATACAATTCTGGTTCTAAATTATAAGTTACCAGTGAGGAAAAAGCTGCTTCCTCTGTATTCATGATCATGATAGGCAATTTTATACCAGCTCTTCTGAGTTCAACTCCCTCATCTGCATAGGCAACAGCAATATAATCAACATGACTATACTGTAAAAGATTCGCAATTTCAAAACTACCTGCTCCATATGAAAATGCTTTCACCATCACCATAATTTTTGTAGAAGGTTGCAGCCCTGCTTTATATTGATGTAGATTTTGTGCAATTGCCGATAAATCGACTTCTAACCTGGTCTTGTGTTTTTTGTTTTCAAGCAAAGCACCAACTCTTTCAAATTGAAAATTTCTTGCACCTTTTATCAAAACAAGTTGGTCCCGAAATCTCGAAACATGTAGGTTACTTAATAGCTCTTCGGTATCTGCATAGAAATAACAATCAATACCCTTTTCTTCAAACAAATGACGATATTGCTGAAGATAATAACCTACACCATATAATGTCCTCACCTGTTTAGAGTGAAGGTATATTGCCACATGTGCATACACCTTTTCTGTATCCGCATTAATCCCAGATATATCGGAAAGAATAATTGATCTATGCCATAATGAATTTTGAAGTGACATGAAGTCCAAGGCACTAAATAGACCACTTAGATCTGCATTGTAGCTATCATTGATAATTCTTGAACCCAATTGCCCATCTACGATTTCAAGTCGCATTGCCAATGGTGGCAAATTTTTCATATGTTCAATAATTGATGCAGATACTCCAAGTAAGTGAGCTACTGCAAAACAATGCATAGCATTTTCAATTGCAGGTTCATCAATAAATGGGATAGTAAACATTTGAGTATTTCCACCAACACGAACATATAAGTCAGTACTTTTTTGTTGCTTTTCAATTCTATAAAGTACTATATCTGCAGAAGGATTTGTTCTTGACCAAGTAAAGCAACTCTTTATTGTATGATCTGCTAACATCACGTTAACCGACTCCTCAATCAATTGATGATCCTTACAATAGACCAATACATTAACACTTTTAAATAAAGCAAGTTTTTCGTTTAACTTACCACCAATTGAGGTAAAACCATCACTGTGCGCTTCACCAATATTAGTAATCAGACCTATGGTAGGACGAACAATTTCTGCCAATGCACTCATTTCATGCTCTTTAGAAATACCTACCTCAAAAATTCCAAGATGATGCTCAGCATTCATTCCCCAAATACTAAGAGGGACCCCTATTTGAGAGTTATAGCTACGTGGACTTCTTACAATTTGAAATTCTTCCTGTAACAAATGATTGAGCCATTCTTTCACTATAGTCTTTCCATTACTTCCGGTAATACCAATAACTGGGTAATGAAATTGAGCACGATGGTATTTGGCAAGTTGCTGTAGTGCTCTCACAGCATCAACCACTTCAAAAAAAATGGCTTCTGAGTAATGTTGTAAATCAGGCAAATCAGTCACTACAAAAGATCTTACTCCTGCATGATACAAATCATCAATAAATGCGTGCCCGTTGCCTGTACTAGTTTTGATGGCAAAAAATAATGTTGCATCAGGAAAAACCAACTTTCTGCTATCGATGAGGAGATAAGAAATGGACTTAGCTACTGAACTGCCATGTAACTTTGCACCTATTGTACTGGCGATATGTTCAGTTGTATATGTTCCCATCTTTATTTTTCTTTCTTGGTTATTCTACCACTTATTGCATATGAATTTTTGTATATTTTCTTATACGGAAAAAACGATTCAGGAA
>CAZDTN010000073.1:0-7985 GCA_964508355.1 uncultured Sphingobacterium sp. | reverse complement strand
TTATCTGAAGCAATGATATTTTTATCCTCCTGTGCCGCTATCAATTCATTAATTTTAGGGCATGAAGTCTTCCTGGATTTTATTGGTGTTGGTTTTAAGTGGACGAATAGCAATCGCCCAAGGAATTCCATCAATAGGACAATGGCGAGATCACTTGCCCATGAAGAATATATTGTCGCTATCTGTTCATGAATCGACAATAGTTGCTGGGACTGCCTTTGGTTACTTTACCTATGTGCCATCAACAAAGGAAATTTCAACACAGACAAAATCGAATGGTCTCTCACAAGTAGAACTAAAATTACTTTCAAGAAATCCCAACAGCAATGTCATTTTAGTAGCCTATCAAAATGCAGATATAGATTTGATTAAGGGGGATCGGTTCCGAAACCTGCCTGATTTATTGAAGGCTAATGTACAAGAGGACAAATCAATCAATCATGTATCATGGTTAGCTGATGATGCTTACCTGTCGACTCAATTGGGTATTGTTGTAGTAAATACGAATCGAGGTGAGATAAAAAATACTTTTCGATTTGGACAAAATGGCACAAGCATTAACGTCAATCAAACTGCCTTGATAAGTGGAGTGTTGTATGCGGCAACTGAAATGGGTTTGTTTAGTGCAGTAATATCGTCACCTAGTTTAAACGATTACAAGAGTTGGACACGCATAAACCTGTTTGGCTCTTCTGCAGCAGTTCAGCGTGTAGTTAATTGGAATAATAATTTGGTGGTACAGCGAAATGATTCCTTGTTCATCAACAAAAATGGTGGTTGGCAATTTTTATATGCTAATCAAAAAATAATAACTGCTCTAGAGGTGGTGAAAAATCAGTTGCTTATTGGACAATCCGATAAAGGAAAGGGTAGTGTAATCATTATTGATCCTATCAACTTGAACATCAATGTGATCAATTCAAGTTACCTCAGTTGGCCCAAAGCTGCTGTTCATCTAAATGATGCCATATGGGTTGGAGATTTGATAAATGGTATTGTTAATATTTCTGATCCTAATCAATTGCCCATCTATCCTGAAACCCCTGCTGGATTAGCCTATGGTGAAGGTATTTATGTTGATCAAAGTATTTGGGTTGCTGCTGGAAGCTTAACTGATCAAGCACAGCAATTTGCGTTTAAGGATGGGTTTTATTTATTTAAAAAGGATAGCTGGGAAAGCTTTAACTCGACAAGTATATCGACTCTTGAAGATTTAAATGGCTTGTCAAGTATTGCATTTATTCCTGAAACAGGAAGTGTTTATGCAGGAGCAGAAAATGGAGGGTTGCTAGAATTCACAAAAGAAAATAAGGCTATTTTATATAGTCGAAGTTCCTTTCTTTCACCGGTATTTAATGATCCATTACGATTTAGTGTAGGTGGACTAGCAGTTGATCGTGATCAGCAATTGTGGCTAACCAATAATGGAGCTCAACAGGGTCTGGTGGTAAAGAAAAAAGATGGAACTGTTCAGAAATTTACAATCCCGTTTAGTTATAACAATTTTGGTCTATCCAAATTGATGGTGGACGACCAGGGACGCAAATGGATTGTATCGGCCAATGACGATGGGTTATTTTGTTTTGACCATGGCAGCAGCATTGAAAATGTTGCAGATGACCGGTGGAGGCAGTTTAAGCAAGGCCTGGGTAGAGGTAACTTACCCTCCAATAAAGTAACAAGTATTGCAGTTGATCGAAATGGATTTATTTGGGTGGGGACAGATAAGGGGATTGCTTTAATACAATGTGGAGATGATTTATTTTCATTAGCTACATGTGAAGCTGTTTTACCTGTAGTTCAACAGGATAATTTTGCTGGAAGATTATTAGCTGAAGAACAAATAAATGATATTGAAGTGGATGGCGCCGATAGAAAATGGATTGCAACGAATAATGGTGTTTGGCTTTTAAGTGCTGATGGGCAGCAAGTAATCGAACGCTTTACATCATCCAACAGTAAACTGTTGAATAATAAAGTTGCTTCAATCGTCATTCAACAAGCTAGTGGAGAAGTGTTTTTTATGACACAAAAAGGAATTTGTTCTTATAGAGGTACAGCAATAGCGCCAGTGGAAGTCCTGAAAAAACCATTCGTATTTCCAAATCCAGTTCCTCCAGGATATTCAGGTAACATTGCCATTCGTGATCTTCCTGAAAATGCTTGGGTCAATATAACAGAACTTGATGGTAGGGTTGTTTACAAGACCAGGTCACTTGGCGGACAGGCCATATGGAACGGTAAAAACTATAAAGGCGAACGCATGAGTTCAGGAACATATTTGGTGATTATCTCCAATGAGTTCAATAAGCAGCAAGTTGCAGGAAAAATATTTTTCCTTAAATAATATGAGTACGCCATACCATACTAAAGGTTTAATCATTCGTACTGTGAAGTATGGTGAAACCTCTTTAGTGGTATCTGTGTTCACATCATTGTTTGGTTTGCAACAATACATGGTGAAAGGTATTCGCACTTCAAAAAAGTCGGCTTCATTTTCTGCAAGTCAGTTTCAGGTAGGAAATATTTTAGAATTAGTTGTTTATCACAACGAGAAAAATACGCTGCAGCATATCAAAGAATGTAAACAGCCTTTTTATTTTGAACATCTATTTGCAGATGTAACCAAGAATGCTGTTTTGCTTTTCATGATTGAGCTTTTACAAAAATGTATAAAAGAGCCTGATACTGCTCCTGAATTGTATGATTTCATAGAAGACGTCATCTTGGGATTGGATAAGGCATCACCAACACAAACTGCTAATCTCCCGCTTTTTTTCATTGTACACCTATCACACTTTTTTGGATTTAGGTTAATGGATAATTACACAACCATAGAAACGATTCTCGATTTAAGAGAAGGGCAGTATGTGTCTCAAATGCCCATTCACCAGATGGTTATCACTTATCCAAAGAGTGAAGTAATTTCTCAGCTATTGCGTGTCATGCAAATTGAAGAATTAGATCAAATTCCTTTGAATAAACAATTGAGAAATGAATTGCTGGATGCTTGTTTACAGTTTTATGAATTGCACATTTCGCCTTTTGGTCAAATGAAGTCGCTTCCTGTCATTAGGACCTTACTTGAATCCTAATTATAGGATCCGTTTACTTTTCATATTCCCATCTAGCAAAACAATACCCGGTATTTTGCCTTTTTCAAAGCTACCTAACTCATCAGCCCTATCAAGTGCTTTAGCTCCATTGATAGTAGCCCATTTCAAAATCAAATCAAGAGGTATATCAGGTAATTGTTCTTTGATTGTTTTAATTTCAGCTGCTATACTCAGTTGCCAGTTGCTGCTATAACTATCTGTGCCAAGAGTTAAGTCAGCTCCATGTGCTAACAACATTTTTACAGGGGGAACTTTATTTTCAATATAAAGATTGGCATTAATGCAGAGGCAAAAATGAATGCCAGCCAAATGCTCCTTAGCATAATCAATTGCAAATTCGATGTCTTCTTCAGGTATAAAAGTGTTGTGAACAAGTAACAAGCGTTGGTTATTGGTGAAATGGGGTAAGCAGGATCGTAAAGACGACTTTCCTGTAATAGGGAATGGAGATTTCTCGAATCCAAAAATTTTTAAAAAAGGCAGGTATTCTCCGTTACCTGTTTTGTACAAAACATCTTCTGCTGGATTTTCCTGATTGTGCATCGAAATCACTGCATTTGTAGTCCTTTTGTTGATCTCCTGGAAAGTGATATTACTGATGGTGTATGGTGCGTGGGGAACAAGCGCTGATTTAAAATGGTTCGGCATTAGTGCTTGTTCAGCATCTAAAAATGACTGCAATACATTACCATATTCTTGCATTCTGGTGGGGGACATTTCATCACTAAAACTCAATACCTCGACAAAATTGTTCCATTTGATTTTACTCCTTTTTTTGGTGTTCAAGGTATTGGCTGTATTACCAATATCGCCCACAGCAACAATACCATCATTGTACATTTCTTGTTCAGCTTTTTCAATACGATCAAGTATGATATCCATAGGGAAATCCCTCTTGCCTACAACATCCAGTAGAAACGGTATTAGTCCGGTATGGGGAGGAATCACATCTTTGAGGTGACTCAGTTCAAGATGACAATGGGTATTGATAAATCCAGGTGTAAGTATGCCATGGAATTTTTCAATATCTTCTCCTGCTTCGCTTATATGAACTATGCCCTCAACTTTTCCCGATTCATCTGTAACCAGTACGTAGTCTTGGTTGAAAAATTCATATCCATTGAAAATCTTGTCTGCGCTAAACTTACGGTATTTCATCACTTGAAATGAGTTAACTTTGCAGGCGAAATTAAAGCTTATCTACTAAACGGTTTTTCAAATCACGATGCTGGACAGATTAGACGCCATAAAGGCAAAATTTGATGATATAGGAGTTGCGCTCACCAATCCCGAAGTAGTGAGTGATAACAAGCGGTTTAGTCAGCTCTCAAAAGAATACAGAAGCCTTGAAAAAATTGTAAATGCTTCTAATCAGTATCGAAGACTTTTGTCTGACTTGGAGTTCAACCGTGAAGCTTTGATGGGTGATGATGAAGAGCTGAGGGAATTGGCTAAAATGGAAACTGCCGATTTGGAATCCCAGAAAGAAGAATTGGAAAAGCAGATACGTAACATGCTTATTCCTAAAGATCCTCAGGATGAAAAGAATGCGATTCTTGAAATCCGCGCAGGTACAGGTGGAGATGAGGCATCTTTGTTTGCAGGTGATTTATTGCGCATGTATATCCGTTTTTGTGAAAATAGGGGATGGAAAACGGCTGTCCTGAATGAGAACGAGGGCACGATGGGCGGTTACAAAGAAGTTCAGTTAGAAGTTTCGGGTGATGATGTTTATGGAACCCTTAAGTTCGAAAGTGGTGTTCACCGTGTGCAGCGTGTGCCTGATACAGAAGCAAGTGGACGAGTGCATACCAGTGCAGCAACAGTTGCGGTTATGCCTGAAGCGGAAGAGGTGGATGTTGAATTAAGGGAAGCTGATGTGAAAATGGAAACTTCCCGAAGTGGGGGTGCAGGTGGTCAAAACGTAAATAAGGTAGAAACCAAGGTGATGTTAACGCATATTCCAACTGGAACCGTGGTCATTTGCCAGACCGAAAGAACACAATTGGGTAATAGGGAAAAAGCCATGCAAACGCTGCGAACCAAGCTATACGAAGAGCAGGTCCGTAAACAAGAAGATGAAATTGCACGTCATAGAAAGAGTCTGGTAAGTACTGGTGATCGATCTGCCAAGATCAGAACATACAATTTCCCTCAGGGAAGGGTTACGGACCATCGAATTGGGCTAACCCTATACAATTTACAGGATGTACTCAATGGTAATATTGGAGAATTAGTGGATGCACTTCAATTTGCAGAAAATGCTAGCAAACTAACTCAATCCTGATTTTAAGAATTTAAAGAACGCTTTACTGTAAAAAAATAGTTTTTGGTTTTAAAAACTCTTTAACAACCAAAACTACCTTCTATTCGTCTCTATATTGTGCACAAGAGATGACTCCTTAGTTTATTTGGTATTTGGAAAGTTTTAACGAAAGTGGGCATGGAAAAACTAAGCAAATGGCATCTAATCAATATGCAATAGTTGTTTTTCTCATAAGCAGTTAGTTTTGGTTACGGCCCCTATTTCCATAGGGGCTTTTTTTTGCCAACCAGGTACCTACTATTGTCCCTACTGCATCTGCCACACCATCCCAATAGGAGAAACTTCGGTTGGTAAAAAATTTCTGGTAATATTCCATGCCCATCCCAAATGCACTACCCAAGATGATGATCAAGAAAATTATTTTTTGGGTCTCTATTTGAGTATACTGCAGAACGAACACCCCCCATAAGTATGCGAAAAGCAAGAAGATGATGAAATGAATCAACTTATCTATGCCGGCGATTTTCCAAAATTCAGCATCACTGGCCTTGGAAGTATCAAAGCTAAGTAAGTAGATTACACAAGCTGTCCATATAAACGGAATAAGCTTATTGGTGATCAATATTTTCATTGAATTATGCGCCGACTAATCCTTTGTAAGCAGCAGCATCCATTAATGCTTCTACTTCAGCTGGATTGTTGAGCGTAATTTTCACCATCCAGCCATCACCATAAGGATCTTGATTGACCAATTCAGGCTGACTGTCCAATAGTGGATTTTTTTCTGTGATGGTTCCAGAAACAGGTAAAAACAAATCACTCACTGTTTTTACTGCTTCTACAGTACCAAAAACAGCTTCAGCTGAAAGTTCTTTTCCGATTGTATCGATATCTACATAGATGATGTCTCCTAATTCGCCCTGTGCAAATTCTGTAATGCCAATGGTGGCTACATTTCCGTCGACTGAAATCCATTCGTGTTCTTTGGTATAACGCAATTGCTCTGGGAAGTTCATGTGCTTATTTTTTGCAAGTTTAAGGTAATATTTAAAATGGCGGTAATTTAAATTTCTACTATATGTTCTATAACGTACTTCTGCGCACCATTTTTACTTTTTTAATCCTAATGTCTGCCAAAGGTTTATCACCTCCTTGTCGCCCACTGGTCTTGGTTTGCGCAATTTTATCCAACACATCAAAACCACTAACCAACTCGCCAAAAATAGTATAGGTCTGATCGAGATGGGGTGCTCCTCCGGTCGTTTTATAGACCTCTCTTTGGGCTAAGGGTATTTTCCTGCCATTCAACCTATAAGTTTCAACAGAGTCCAAGGATTTGTCGTTAAACACCCTTCCTTGAACAATATAAAATTGAACTCCGCTGCTTTCTCTTTTTGGGTTTACATTATCTCCCATCCTGGCAGCTGCCAACATCCCCTTTTTATGAAAGAAATCCGGGGAAATTTCTGCAGGTAGGGTATAGGCCTTTAGGAATTTGGTGCTATCGGATTTCCTTTTCGTTTTTTCATCCCCTGCCTGAATCATGAATCCGGCAATAACCCTATGAAAACTGATGTCATTGTAATACCCAGATTTGACCAGCTTAATAAAGTTATCCCGATGTACTGGTGTTTCATCTTTGAGGCGCAAGACCAGGTTTCCGGAATCTGTCTTCATTAATACATCCTTTTTTAAATCACTCTTTTTTACAGGGACAAGAGGTTGAGCTGTGGTAGGCGACAAAATAGTCGTGCCCAAAAAGAGAATGAAAAAAATAAGTATATGTTTCATAAAAACCCATTTTGTTCAAAATAAAAAAGCACATGGTCTTTTAACAAATTCTCTTGTTCAATCAGCGACATGGCCTTGTATTCCTTTAGTTGTTTGAAATGCGGCCATCCATCCTGGTCCCAGCCTTCATGTTCATAGTAGCCACTAGGCATAAGCAAGGTACAGACTGCTATGTGCATGAGGTCCTGCTTTTGTTCTTTGGTAAATTGATGTCCCACTCCATTAACCTCTTGTACGCCAATTAGGAACAAAATCGATTCCATATCGGGTTTTTTGCCAAATCGTTCAATCAGTTTTTCTTCTAGTTTCCACCAGCGGGACTGTAAATCATCTGCTACATTCATCTTGCAAAGCTAAACAAGATTATTCAACTGCTTAAGCCATCCCTTGCTATTGCTTATCTTTGCAAAAAATCGAGGCATGCTCCAGGTTGGTTTTATTCGCAGCAATAAAGAAAAAGTTGAAAAGGGATTGGCAAAAAAACAGTTCAAGGAAGTTGAATTGATTGATACCATAGTGTCGTTAGACGACCAAAGAAAGAACTTGCAATCCCAGGCTGATGAATTATTAGCGAAGCGCAACTTGGTTTCCAAAGAAATTGGTGCTTTGATGGCACAAGGGAAAAAAGAAGAAGCAGAGGCCAAGAAAGCGGAAGTAGCTGCATTGAAAGATCATATCGACGCATTTGCAATTCAATTGTCTGAAACAGAAAGTCAGTTAGAAAAGCTATTGCATCGCATACCAAATATTCCTGCTGATACTGTGCCTGAAGGGAAATCAGCTGAAGATAATCAGGTGGTAAGACAAGCAGG
>CAZDTN010000072.1:0-8081 GCA_964508355.1 uncultured Sphingobacterium sp. | reverse complement strand
TAAACATGAGCAGCATGTTTTCCGTTGATAAGCCCTCAGGCATTTCCACACTCAATATCAAAATCGTCATGGCAACACCAAAAGTGGCATCGGTAAGCGAATTGATTCTTCGGATATCAAGTAATGTGGGTTTCATGATATAACTGCTGCAAAATGCAGATCATGAAATTCCACCAAAAAGCCACCAGTTTTGCTGATATAAATCATTTCGTTTTCTTAATATTATGAGCATTTTCTTTAAAGAAGTAATTTCATAAATCAAAATACTATAACTCATGAATTGGTATAATTAGCGCATGAATGTTTAAATTTGCGACTATCTTCTAAGGACTCATGAAAATGGGGTATTGTCTTTACTACTTCAGTATATACCATGAAAAAGTTTTTCTTTTTATTTCTCGTGTTTCTTGGATCTATATCAAACCTATTTTCCCAAGAATCCATTAAGATTTCTGGCATAACCTACAACAGAAATACCAAAGAAGTTTTAGCAGGCGTTAGCGTTCGAATCAAAGGAAGAACCAGTGGTGAAATATCAAACCTGTCTGGCAACTTTATATTTAAACACAATAATGCCAATGACTCAATCACTTTGCTGTTTTCGTGTATTGAATATGACGACCTTCTATTAACAGTAGCAAAAGATGCAAATAACTTATCTGTTTATTTAGAACCGCATTACTCAGAATTAAAACCATTGGTGTTTACTGCCTCTCGAACCAAAGAATCTATTCTAAGATCTCCGGTGAGCATTGAACATTACAGCAATAGAAATGTGATAGAAACTCCATCCATAGATGCCTATGAAGGTTTAAGAATGTTGAAAGGAATGGACCTCATCACCAATGGATTGAACTATAAACAAGTCAATACTCGTGGTTTTGGAGGAAGTCAGAATACAAGATTCTTACAACTGGTGGATGGTATTGACCAACAATCTCCAGGTTTAGGATGGGTGTTTGGTAATGAATTTTCGATTACTGATTTAGATCTTGAAAATGCAGAATTGATACCTGGTGCTTCATCAGCACTATACGGACCAGTCGCGTTTAACGGCATTCTATACATGCATTCTAAAAATCCATTCAAACACGAAGGACTTACCATCCAGCTTAAAAATGGTATCAATCATATTAATGAAACAGAAACAGGGATTAGAGGTTACACAGATTACTCCTTGAGGTATGCAAAAAAGTTAACTGAAAAGATTGCCTTTAAGATTAATGCTGGATACTTAAAAGGGCTCGATTGGTATGCAAACAGCAAGACTGACGTTAGTGCTTTAACTCCTCCTGATTTTCGCGGACCAAACAATCCAGGAAAAGATGAACTAAACACTTATGGCGATGAAGTTGCCCGAACCATACCTGGCATTGGTCTTGTTTCAAGAACAGGCTATGAAGAAAAATATTTATCAGATATGAATGTTTACAGTTTAAAACTGAATGCAGCGATGCACTTTAAACTGAGTCCGCATACTGAACTGATAGTCCAGCAAAACATGGGAAGAGGAAATTCTAACTATAGCGGAAGCAGTCGCTACTCTACCCGCAACTTCACCATGAATACCAGTAAAGTAGAGCTACAAGGTCATAATTTTTTCATTCGTAATTATTTTGTTTGGGAAAATTTCAATGGTTATTACAATACAAGAACACTCGGACAAATCATCAACCGTCAGTGGGTGAGAAATTTAAACGGCGATATTGTTGCACCGGATATAGCTGATGCCACCTGGTTCAACAGGTATGAACAAGCCTATAAAGGGAATGTAGGTAACGTGACTGCAAACAACCACAACAGCGCAAGGGCATTTGCAGACGAAGGAAGATTTATGCCTGGATCAGAAGTCTTTGAAAACCTAAAAGAAACCTATAGCAGAATAAACGGACCAGTTGGAGCTCGTACCAATTCACGCAGTAATTTCTTTCATACAGAAGGACAGTATCATTTTACAAATCTGAGACAATGGGTTGATCTAACTCTTGGTGGAAATTACAGGGCTTACAAATTATCATCACAAAGCTCACTATTTAATGACAAGGGTCAAAGTATTTACTATCATGAATTTGGTATGTTCTTACAAGCCAACAGAGATTTACTTAAAGATAAACTCAGATTGAGTAGCTCTATTCGTTACGACAAAAACAAAAACTTCAAAGGAAATTTTACACCAAGATTATCTGCAACATATAGAGTACAGAAAGAAGGTTTTATTCGTGCATCATTCCAAACAGGCTTCAGAAATCCAACTCCAGTTGATCAATATGTATTAATTCTATCCGGACCAGTCACGTTACTTGGAGGTGCACCAGAAAATACCAAAGGATTTAATGCTTACGAAAACTCTTATACCAATACTTCAGTACTTGCCTTCAACAATGCATTCACTGCTGCTACAAATGCTGGAGCAAGCTACCAACAAGCATTAGCAAGCAGCGTGAATAATTTACAAGTATCAAATGTTAGCTTCATTGCTCCAGAAAAACAAACAGCGTTTGAATTGGGTTACAAGACAGAAATTGCAACACGATTAGTCATTGATATCAATGCTTATTATAGCAATTACAGAAATTTTATTGTAAATACGAATGTGGTAAGGCCCACCATGCCCGTTAAAGATGGTAATGGGAACATAAATGCTGTTGCGGCAGAGGAAATACTACAAGGCAAAGCAAGAACCTTCCAACTCTATACTAACTCATCTGCAAAAGTATCTGCACAAGGATTATCGGCAGGTGTTCAATATTATAGTCGAAAAAAATACATGTTTGGTGGAAACTTAACCTACGCTAAACTCAATTCAGCCAACATCAATCCTAATCAAATTGCGCCTTTCAATACACCGCGCTTTTCCTCTAATGTAAGTATCGGCAATAGCAACGTCCTCAACAATTTTGGATTTAATGTACTCTGGCACTGGCAAGAAGCATTTGATTGGTACAGTACCTTCCTGGGTAACAGAAGTGGAAGAATTCACACCTATTCTTTGGTTGATCTTCAAATCAACAAGAAATTTCCCAAACAAAACTTAATGATTAAACTTGGGGGTAGTAATATCCTCAATACCAAGATTGTGCAATCCTATGGATCACCTGCGATTGGCGCTATCTATTATGTATCACTGATGTGGGGAAAATAGTAAATTGGAAAAAATTTATCCCAATGCAACAACCTGAAAAGAATTTCAGAAACTGGAAAGAGTATGGCATGGAATTTCTCATGCTTTTTGCAGCAGTAACCCTTGGCTTTTTCGCAGAGAACCAAAGAGAATCATTGGGTGAAAAAGAAAGAGGTGTTGAATATGCAGAAAGATTAATCGAAGATTTGAATCTGGATAGTAGCCGCATGGAGGAAGTAATGGCTAATTATCAATTAAAAACTGAACAGATAAACACCTTGATTCCACTAATGCAAGGCCCATTCCCCCAAAGAGCTTTTTTTGACACACTTTATAAATTTCATACCATATCAGGGTCAAATTCAATTACAGTTGGTTTAAGCTTTGTAGAAAATTTAGCTACACGCGATGAGCTTAAGGCGGGCAATATGAGACTAATCAGATCTGACAGTATCATCAGGCATCTTTCTGTCTATAACAGAAAAGAAGAAATTTTCATGGGAAACCAAACCACCTATAGACAAAAAAGAATTCAAATTGTTGATCTGATTGAAGAGATATATGACATGCCCTTATTAGCAAAAGAAAGAATGGAAGGAAAACAAGAACATGTAGCTGTAGTCATCAGTCAGGATCCTAAAACAGTAAGAACCCTAATCAATTACCTCGTCCATTTACAAAGTATGGTAGGCAACTTGCGTTCAAATGCTAAATCAATCGCTGAAGAAAGAGTAATACTTAAAAAATTATTACTTGAATATATAGAGCAGAATAAATAAAATTAAACTCTATAATAATCAGCTCTCCACTGTTGTATAGCTTGTTTGATTTGTTTGCCCGATAGATTCTCTTCTGCCGCTTTTGCTGCTAAAGCAGGGAATTCAGCATCACCTGCAAAACGCAAAGCAACTATTTGTCCAGTTCTTAATCTTCCATCCAACGGTTTACCAGTGAGGGTAAAATGACGCAAACCTTCTTCAGCCCTAATTGCTCTGTCTTGTGCTTTCAAAGCATATGTTCTCAGCATCGCTCCAATAAATAACAGAACCAAAAATACAATAACCAATAGTGCTGCACTGTAATGACTGCTTGCATCACTTTTTGCCAGATTAACAAGACTTCCGATTAATCCCAAAAGGACCAAAGGTGCAGTTATGTAATGAAATAGCGGGTGCATTCTGGCATGGTTGCTAAAATTCTGTTCTGACATATTGATTGATTTTGGTATACAATTTACAATTATCTGACTGAATTTGTTAAACCGACTACCCCAAGGATTATAAACATCACTACCTTTGCGGCCTCATGATGGATAAATTGGAATTATACCATAAAGCGAAAACTTTCATATTTCAGGTTTACGATGAACTGGGGATTCCTGATGCGACTAAAAGACTAAATGAAATCAGAGTAGAAATAGATAGTACCGGGACCTATACCCATAGTTTTGAAGAATTGGAACATGGTGCTCGAATGGCCTGGAGAAACAGCAACCGTTGCATAGGAAGACTTTACTGGAAATCTCTTGTATTAAACGACAAGAGAAATGTCACTAGTACCGAAGAGGTTTTTGATGCATTAGAAGGACATTTGAGCAAAGCAACCAACAATGGCAAAATCCTACCACTCATTACTGTTTTCCCTCCACAGCATCCTCATGGAAATACACCATTTCGTATCTGGAATAAAAACTTGATCAGGTATGCTGCTTATGAACAAGAAGATGGATCTATAATTGGAGATCCTGATCAAATCTCCTTTACAAAACTTTGTACAGCATGGGGATGGAAGGGTAAAAATGATGCCTTTGATTTACTACCTATCGTTGTACAAGAAAATGAGAAAGAGCCTCAATGGCGTTCATTAAACCCATCACTAATTCTAGAAGTTAATTTAGAACATCCAGATCACCAATGGTTTACTGATCTACAACTCAAATGGCATGCGGTTCCATTAATTTCAGATATGGTATTAGAAATTGGTGGTATCCAATATCCGGCAGCGCCTTTTAATGGATGGTACATGGTGACAGAAATAGGTTCAAGAAATTTAGGGGATGAAAAAAGATATGATCAATTACCCATCATCGCTGATAAGATGGGATTGACTATGGATAAATTAAATCCATTCTGGAAAGACAAGGCATTGGTGGTTTTAAATGAAGCTGTTTATCACTCCTTTCAAAAAGCCGGAGTAACACTCGCTGATCATCATGCAGCCTCTGAACAGTTCATGAAGTTTATTAGAAATGAAGAAGCGGAAGGAAGATCCGTAAAAGCTGATTGGAGCTGGATTGTACCACCGCTTTCAGGTTCTGCACTCAAAGTATTTCACCAAGAATATTCCAATGAAGTTGTTAGTCCCAACTTTTATTATAACCACAATGCATGGACTTCAGCTCCTCAAAAAAGTAAGTGCCCATTTCACAAAGACACAATTTAGTTGCTCCTCAGGAATGAATAATTAAATAATACAAAGGCATTCCTATCGTTATATTAAATGGAAAAGTAACACCAAGTGCCATAGGTATATATAATCCTGGATCAGACTTGGGCGCTGCAAGCCTCATGGCAGCTGGTACTGCTATATATGATGCACTGGCAGCCAAGATAGAAAAGATAAATCTATTGCCTATATCTGAAGTAATGTTGCTACTCAAAAAAGCGACTGTACAACCATTCAACAGTGGAATGAAAACTGCAAATAGAAATACAAATAAACCATGCTGACGAAAAGTAGAAAATCGTTTTGCGGTAATCATTCCCATTTCTAACAAGAAAATAGCTAGAAATCCCTTGAAGATATCATTGGTAAATGGCTTGATACCTTCTGCTTGACGCGAATCCGAGATAATACCAATCAACAAACTGCCCATGATCATCAAAACACTACCATTGGATATGGCATGTTTAAGAATATTTTTAAAACTAATATCATGCTCATGGTCAGTTTCAAATTTTTTTATTAAAATAAAACCCATGATAATGGCAGGAAATTCCATCAATGCCATAACAGCTATCATATGTCCACCAAAATGAACTGACTGCATTTCTAAAAAAGTTGCTGCTGATACAAAGGTTACTGCACTAACCGAACCATAAGAAGCAGCAATAGCTCCTGCGTTACTAACACCAACTTTCATTTTTAAAATAAAGAATGTGTACAAAGGAATTACAGTCGCCAATAGAGCCCCAAAGATCAAAGAGTACCAAATCTCTGAAGTCAATTCACTATGCTGCAATTCCTGCCCGCCTTTAAACCCTATTGAAAACAACAGATACAAGGAGATAAACTTAATAGAGGGCGCTGGAATTTCTAAATCACTTTTTATCAAAAAGGCAATGATGCCCAAAATAAAAAACAATAAGGTTGGATTCGTAATATTTGATAACAATACTTGAAAATTTTGAGCGGCATCCATATTTACTAACGAATTTTTTCAAATTTTAAACGCTTCCCACTTACATCGGATACTACTTCATTCTCTGCATAAGCCGTTTGTCCGTTTACAAGAACTCTAGAAATTGACGCGTTGAATGTATAATCAAGGAAAGGTGACCAACCACATTTATACGCTATATTTTCTTCTGTCACCTTAAATTTTTTATGTAGATCGACTAAGACCAAATCAGCATAATATCCTTCTCTGATATAACCTCTTTCCTTTATGCGATAAACATCAGCAACACCATTACTCGATTTTTGTACTACCTCCTGTAAAGTAAGTTTTCCTTTATGATAAAGGTCAAATAAAGCCAATAATGCATGCTGCACCATTGGCCCTCCGGGTTTTACTGCATCATATAAGCCAATTTTCTCTCCAATAACATGTGGAGCGTGATCTGTAGCAACAATATCTATTGCGCCTGTCTTTAATGCATCTACCAATGCTTGATTATCAGTAGCCGTTTTTACTGAAGGATTCCATTTGATGAGATTCCCTAAGCGTTCATAATCGTCTATATTAAAGTACAAATGATGAATAGTAGTTTCTGCTGTTATGCGTTTTAAACTAATCGGATCTCCTTTTTCAAATAAAGCAGCTTCTTGAGCAGTTGAAACATGCAAGAGGTGAAATCTACTGTTATTCTTTTTTGCTAATGACAGAATCTCTTTGGTCGATGAAGTACAAGCCTCAGAAGATCTGATGATACTGTGGTAATGAGGAGGAATGAATTCCTTCAACTCCTCCTTTGCCTTCTTGTAGTTTTTCTTAATGAGTTGGTCTTCCTCTGAATGAAGAGCTACCAAGTGTTCAGTAGAAGAAAATATTTTTTCTAAATACCCCAATGAGTTACAAAGTGTTGGATGCGCTTCATTAAAATATAAACCATCATCTGTCAGTCCGCACACATCCTCAGTACTCACACGCAAAGCTTCTTCCAAATTGTCTTTCGACAATCCCATAAAAAAAGAATAATTGGTGAGACTTCTCTGAGCAGCGATAGCGTACTTCTGTTCCAAAATATCAATAGTAAGCACACTGGGAACTGTGTTGGGCATATCCATGATGGAGGTTATACCACCTGCTACAGCTGCTGAAGACTCTGATTTGATATCAGCCTTATATGTCAAACCAGGCTCTCGAAAATGGACATGAGCATCAATCATTCCAGGCAACAACACTAAACCATCGCCAGGTATTTCTTCAACCTGCAGTTGTGACGAAAGGGAAATATTAGCAGCGATTTTCTCAATACGCTCTCCTTTTATATATACATCTGAAACAACATCTTTACCATCATCAATTATTCTTACATTTTTAATTAAAGTGTGCTTCATAATTAAGGGTTGCAGTAATCACAAAAAGTCGGTTCTTCTTCTAGTTTTAAGTTTGGGTAATACCTTTTTTCTTCATACCCACATTTTTTACATACGTATTGATGTGCTAAAGTGGATTTTGTTGGACGACCGCACAATGAACATGGTAATCCACTTAGCACATCAGATACGATGTAAC
>CAZDTN010000071.1:0-8127 GCA_964508355.1 uncultured Sphingobacterium sp. | reverse complement strand
GTTGCATATGCTTAAATTTGCAACCTATTGGAACATTAGCTCAGTTGGTTTAGAGCATTACTTTGACAGAGTAGGGGTCACTGGTTCGAGTCCAGTATGTTCCACATTCATAAACAGCATGTCACTACACAATCCACAATATCAAGAGGAATTCGAAGTAGAAGTACTTGACAGTTCCAGATACATGCTGATTGTATGGAATGATGACGTGAATACATTTGATTGGGTAATCAAAACGCTTATTGAAGTTTGCAAGCATGAGCCTGAACAGGCTGAGCAATGTGCCATGTTGATTCACTATAAAGGCAAGACTGATGTTAAGCGTGGTAGCTTTGAAGAACTCAAGACTATGTGTGAAGCAATTATCGACAGGGGGATTGGTGCGACAGTCGAAGAAATCAAAGCCTAATTAATCAAAGTTTCTTGTTAGCTCAGGGTTTAACTCAGCATAATTGAGTACCATTGAACGTATGAATTCGTTAGAGGCAGCGGGTTCAAGTTTTTTGATTAGTTTTTCTAATTTTATTTTCTTGATTAAATAATCTTCAATAAAGCCAGTTGCTAAAAAATCATTTTTCCCAATGAGCACACATGATTTTTCATTTGGCTTTCTTCCTTCGCCAAAAATGGCAACTGTCGGGTTCAATGTTTGGAGATTGGCAATTACTTTTTGTACTTTTTTGTTGTAGTTAGATGGCTTTTCTTCATTAGAACATATCCCTTCACAAAAATTTTCTTCCTGTCCTACACAATCAATTGTTTCCATTTGGAGAAAACACATTTTTGGACAAAGCTTATGTTCCCTTACCACTCGGTTAAGCAGTCTCACACCATCTATTTGATAGGGGAAACTGGTATGAAGGATTAGATTTTTCTTTTTTTTCACGATACCTAACCTAAGTACTCCACGTTGATCGGTATAGCTGCAAATGCCAAATCTATTTTCAAATTTTTTTTGTGAACGGTTAAACATAGGCCAGATCCTTTTAATTTCTATGCTTTCCATTACACTCATCATCAGTTCGTTTCCAGATTCTTTGAAACTGATTTTGTGAACCATTCTCATCAAGTCTTGCTTTCTTTTGCTGACATCATTGTTAGCAAAGTGACTGATAACTCTTTTTTTAAGTCGTTTAGCTTTTCCAACATAAATTATTTTCCCTTTCACATCATGGAAGTAATAAATGCCTGGGGTGTTGGGCATTTGTTCTAAATCATTGCTTGAGAGATGTATGGGTAAATAACTATCACCACTAGATTTTTTCAGCATCGATTTTATCAACAAGCCCCGATCTGCTTCCATAATACGGTGAAAAAGTTCAGTAGTTGCCGAAGCATCGCCCATGGCACGATGCCTGTTTTCAATTTGTATATTCAACGAGCGACAAATATTTCCTAGACTGTAACTGGGCAGGTTTTCAAATGCTTTTCTACTCAATCTGACTGTACACAATTTCTTCGCATTGAACTTATAGCCTTGCTGATTCAGTTGATGTGCAACAAATGAGTAGTCAAAATTTACATTGTGTGCTACAAAAATCTTGTCCTGCAGTAATTCATAAATTTCTTTTGCCACCTCACTAAAAATGGGCGCTTTACTTACCATATCATCATTGATCCCGGTGAGCTTTTCTATAAATATCGGAATGGGCTGCAAAGGGTTGATAAGGGTAGTATACTTATCTAAAATAGACTTTCCATCAGTGATGATAATTGCAATTTCAGTAATACTACCCGAACCTGCATTGCCACCTGTTGTTTCTATATCTACGATTGCGTACATGCTTTGGAAAAGTTTCCAAAGCTAACAACTTAAAGTTGAAGCTTGTAAAATTTCATCCCAGGTGCAGGTTAAAATGTTTTTCCATTTCAAGCGCCAATCCTCTTTTGTCTATTTTTTTTGAAGCCTTATTTTCAATCCAAATTCCTTGATTGTTTTTTCTTTTGTTCAATAGATGCTCTAATTCAAATCTTGTTTCACCTGATCCTAGAATCAAAACTGCATTGGCGTCTTTAATTTCATTGGCTACTTTCATCACATACGCTGATAGGTAATTGTTTTTGCGTTCCTGTTCTTTTTTTTCTCTGGAAAGGGTTGTCCTGAAAAGTCCAGTCTTGTTTGTTTTTTCACCCTGAAACCTTTCAGGAGAAGCAGCCCCAGATTCAATTTCTATGAAAATTGGGTCAGCATCATTTCCTGTCTTTAAAATCATTGCTCTGCGTTTGTCTATCCAGATGGCATACCGCTGGTTATTCATATTCAATAAATTAAATAATTAATAATCAATAACTTATAAAAAATCTAATTTCAGTTGATATGAATAAATGAAGAATGAGTAAGCTCATTTGCTTACATTTTGTTTATCATATTTTGATTTTTTCAAAAAGAATTTTAACATTAATTTTGCATAGAGTGCGAAAAAAATCGATTTTCGGTTAAATTTCCAAATTCCTAAGAACACCATTTAATGAATCAGCCATGAAAAAGAACGACACCAAATCTTTTAATCTTCCACTTAATGTAAAGGTTGCATTAATTGTTCTTGCGCTATATGGTGCAATAGCATTGATTACCTATCTCGTTTGGTAATAACCTCTGGTAACCTTTTATTCCTCTTTTTTCTTGCTACCTTTGTGTGCCAAAACAGGTAGTTGCTCATGGAAATTTCCAAGAATTTTGATTTTAAGACGGCCGAAAATAAATGGTATAATCACTGGCTAGATAAAAAATATTTTGAAAGTACGCCCGATGAAAGGGAGCCTTATACTGTAGTTATTCCTCCTCCCAATGTGACTGGTATTTTGCACATGGGTCACTGTTTGAACAACACTATTCAAGACATATTGGTTAGAAGGGCCAGAATGATGGGAAAGAATGCCTGTTGGGTTCCTGGTACTGACCATGCATCTATAGCCACAGAAGCAAAAGTTGTGCATATGTTGCGTGAACGTGGCATAGCTAAGTCGAGTTTGAGTAGAGAAGAGTTTCTAGAATATGCCTGGGAATGGAAAGAAAAATATGGTGGTATTATTCTTCAGCAACTAAAGAAACTCGGTTGTTCACTTGATTGGAACAGGACTAGCTTTACCATGGATCCAGATTATTACAATTCTGTGATTCATGTGTTCAACGACCTTTATGCAAAGGGATATATATATCGCGGGAAGCGTATGATCAATTGGGATCCTCGTGCAAAAACTGCATTGAGTGATGAAGAGGTTATTTTCAAAGAAGTACAAGGAAAGCTCTACTTTTTGAAATATCAATTGGTGGATGCAGATGGGAATAAACTGCCATTAGATGAAGCAGGCATCACAATCGCGACTGTACGACCAGAAACCATTTTGGGAGATGCAGCTATTGCAGTTAATCCAAGCGATGAACGTTTTAAACACTTGATTGGCTCTTTTGCAGTGGTTCCGTTGATTGATAGAAAAATTCCAATCATAGGAGATGAGTATGTAGCAACCGACTTCGGATCTGGGGCATTAAAAATTACACCTGCTCATGATATGAATGATAACCAAATTGGAATCAAACATGGTTTAGCAGTGTATGATATTTTGAATGAAGATGGTACATTGAGTAGTGATGCTCAATTGCTGGTAGGGAAAGACAGGTTTGAAGCAAGAAAAGAAATTGTCGTTTTATTGCAAGAGGCTGGTCATGTGGTAAAGATTGAAGACTATGTTCATCAGGTTGGTTTTTCTGAGAGAACTGATGTGGTGGTTGAACCTAGGCTATCTCTTCAGTGGTGGGTGGATATGAAAAAAATAGCAGGTCCTGCATTATCTGCTGTTCAAGATGGCGAAATCAATTTCCATCCTGCTAAATTCAAAAACTTGTATCGCCATTGGATGGAGAATATCAAAGACTGGTGCATCTCTCGTCAGTTGTGGTGGGGACATAGAATTCCTGCATGGTATGATGCAGAGGGAAGATTTGTGGTGGCCATGAATGAAAAAGAAGCGATTGAAAAATTCTCATCAACTTATCATGTTGCTGAACCGAAACTTAAACAGGATGAAGATTGCTTAGACACCTGGTTCTCTTCCTGGTTATGGCCCTTTGAAGTTTTCAAAGGCATTTCAAGTCCTGGAAATAAAGATGTGTCTTATTATTATCCAACACAATCATTAGTTACTGCACCTGAGATCATTTTCTTCTGGGTTGCCAGGATGATTATGGCTGGATATGAATACATGGGAAAGAAACCTTTCTCTGACGTCTACTTTACTGGTATAGTTCGTGATACACAGGGAAGAAAAATGAGCAAACAATTAGGCAATTCTCCGGACTTGCTTGAGATGATTGATGATATTGGTGCTGATGCAGTTCGTTTTGGAATATTAATTGCTTCACCTGCAGGAAATGATTTGTTGTGGGATAAAGCTTCAAATGAACAGGGTAGAAATTTCATCAATAAATTATGGAATGCCCTTAAGCTTGTTCAACTTTGGAAAGAAAAGGCAAAATCAGATCTTGCGCCAGAAGAAGTTACATTATCATCTGATTGGCCACACCAGTGGTTTGATGCAAGATTACGTGCAGCATCTGCTGAAATTGATCAGTTGATGTCTCAATATAAACTCAGCGAAGCACTAAAGACCTTGTACTCACTTATCTGGGATGATTTCTGTAGTTGGTATTTGGAATGGGTGAAGCCAGGTTTTGAAAAACCAATGGATCAGGCACATTTGGACAAGGTGCTAAACAATTTTGAAATGTTGCTGGAAAGGTTACATCCATTTATGCCGTTTGTGACAGAAGAAATATATCACTTACTGCGAGATAATCAGTCGGTTGATTTGTGTGTAAGGCAATTGGATACATCACTTCAGCCGCTCCCAACAGATTCACAATCATTAAAAGAAGGGGAGTTGTTGAAGTCGGCCATTACAGCCATTAGAGATGCTCGTGTAAAAGCACAGATAAAAAATAAAGACGCAGTTGTTTTGTACTGCACAACTCAAGAGGAAAAAGCCTGGGAAGTTATTCGACCCTTGTTATCAAAACAAGTTAATGCATCAGCATTCTCATTTACCAATGAAGCTATTGCCAATACTATTCAATTGGTAGTGGGAACAACCAAATTGTATATAGAGACTGAACAAGTAATTGATACATCAGCACAAAGAAAATCACTTGAAGATGAGCTAGCTTACTACCAGGGATTTTTAGCATCTGTAGAAAAAAAGCTTTCTAATGAGAAATTTGTTCAGAATGCTAAGCCTGAAGTAGTTGACATGGAGAAGAAAAAGCAGCACGATGCTATGCAAAAAATTGCCATGCTTCAAGAAAGTCTTGCTAATCTGGGCTAATACTTCATGCTGTTTATTTTCTTAAATTGTAGGAAATTGAACAGCATGAAATCATTCCTATTCTTGATGACATTCTCTTTTTGTTTTTTTCAGCTGAATGCACAAGACCCTTCAATCATTATCAAAAAGCTCGATGAAGAAAAAGCTAAGTATGCTGAAATCGCAGCAATCATCTGGAGATGGGCAGAGCCGGGCTATTTAGAAAACAAAACGACTGCCTTACTTCAAGAAAATTTAAAGAAAGAAGGATTCAATATTGAAACTGGAATTGCAAATATTCCTACTGCTTTTGTAGCTACATATGGTTCAGGAAAACCTGTTATTGGTATTCTTGCAGAAATGGATGCCTTACCTGGTTTATCTCAACAACCCACACCTGATCGAAATGTATTGGAAGAGAATGGATATGGACATGGTTGCGGTCATAATCTTTTTGGTGCAGGTTCTTTAGCTGCAGCAGTCGCTGTTAAAAATTGGATGGAAACCAACAAGGTTAAAGGAACAATAAAGTTATACGGGACACCTGCAGAAGAAGGAGCAGGTGGTGGAAAAACTTATTTAGTGAGAGCAGGTGTCTTCAATGATGTCGATGCAGTTTTACATTGGCATCCAGGTGATAATAACAGTGCAAGTCCATCTTCTACCTTAGCGTATAAAGTGGCCAATTTCCGGTTCAAAGGTATTGCCGCACATGCTGCTGCTGCTCCTGAAAAAGGAAGATCAGCATTGGATGGTGTAGAAGCCATGAATTTTATGGTAAATCTGATGCGCGAACATGTTTCTCAGGAAACTAGAATACATTATGTTATTAAGAAAGGTGGAGTAACCTCTAACATTGTACCTGATTTTGCAGAGGTTGAATTTACCATAAGACATCCTTCAGTAGCAGGCTTGAATGATATTTGGGAAAGACTTGTAAAAACAGCTGAAGCTGCTGCAATGGGCACTGGAACAACAGTTAGCCATGAAGTGATGACAGGTCTCTATAATACTTTGCCCAATGAAACGCTAGCAAAATTGATGCAGAAAAATCTTGAAAAAGTTGGTGGGATTCAATACACCAATGAAGAAACCCTTTTTGCAGAACAGATTCGTAAAACAGTTGCTTCAACATCGCTTCCTACAATTGCAAGTGCTGGAGAAGTGAAGCCATATGCTTTGAATGGATTAACATCAGCATCTACAGATGTTGGTGATGTGAGTTGGGTGGTGCCGACAGCTGGGTTATCGACAGCTACATGGGTACCAGGAATCCCTGCACACAGTTGGCAGGCTGTAGCCTGTGACGGTATGTCAATTGGTTTTAAGGGGATGATGGTAGCAGCTAAAACTATTGCGCTGACAGCTGCTGATCTTTTCCTGAAACCACAAATTATTGAGCCAGCAACTATCGAATTGAAAAAGGCAAGAGGAGGTGATGGTTTTGTTTACAAATCATTGGCTGGTGATAGAAAGCCACCGTTGGATTACAGGAAGTAAACTTTTTTTAACGAATTTCCCAGTCGATAATCTGGTGTTCTAAAGCTTGCTGATAGGGTGCTGAAATACGGATATAATTATCAGTATAACCTTCCAGCATGCCATTTTTTTCCTGTTGTTCAAAAAGTACTGGCCTGATTTTTCCAAGCTGTTGGTTTCTGAAGTACTGCATTTTCTGATAGGAGAGGTTGCGTAAGATTTTATTCCTCTCGTTACGCACATTCACTGGAATCACTTCCTTTATTTCTAATGCCTTTGTATTGGCTCTTTCAGAATAGGTGAAAACATGTAGGTAAGAAACTTCTAGTGCATGCAGAAATTCAAATGTCTCTTGAAAGTCTTCATCTTTTTCTGAAGGAAAACCAACAATAACATCTACGCCAATACCACAATCTGGCATTAGCTTTTTGATCATGTCTATCCGCTCCTTGTATAACTCTCTCTTGTATCTTCTCCTCATCAAGCCCAATATCTTATTGCTGCCACTTTGCAAAGGAATGTGAAAGTGAGGCATGAATTTATTGCTGTTGGCAACAAGCTCTATTATTTCTTGAGTTAGCAAGTTGGGTTCAATAGATGAAATTCTATAGCGCTGAATTCCTTCTACTTGATCCAATGCTTTACACAGTTCATAGAAATTGGTTTTTCTTTCACCATCAATGATACCAAAATCTCCTAAGTTAACACCGGTCAAAACAATTTCTTTTACCCCTTTTTCAGCAATTTCATGTGCCTGATGAACTACATTCTCAATGGTATTGCTTCTGCTTTTTCCTCTTGCCATGGGTATGGTGCAAAATGAACAGCTGTAGTCACAACCATCTTGTACCTTTAAAAAAGTCCTGGTCCTATCAGTAACAGAAAAGGAACTGTTGAAGTCAGCAACCTCATTGATATCACAGCTACAAATTTTGGTAGAATCTCCTTTAGTGAATTGTTTCAAATGGGTAACCAGGTTGAATTTTTCAGCTGCACCCAACACAAGATCTACGCCCGGAATATTGGCAATTTCCTGTGGTTTTAACTGGGCATAGCAGCCAGTGATCACAACGACCGCTTCCTGGTTCTGTTTTTGAATCCTTCTGACCAGCTGACGGCATTCTTTGTCGGCATTCTCTGTTACTGAACAGGTATTAATCACATAAACATCGGCCACTTCATCAAATTCCCTTTTGATAAACCCTTCTTTTTCAAGCATTCTACCAAGGGTAGAAGTTTCTGAAAAATTGAGCTTACAGCCTAACGTATGAAGTGCTATGGATTTTTCTGCTGCCATTTGGGGCACAAAGATACAAATGGGATGGTGTATATTTGAATTATTCTATG
>CAZDTN010000070.1:2564-8266 GCA_964508355.1 uncultured Sphingobacterium sp. | reverse complement strand
GATTTAATATAATAGGATTTGTAGTTACTTGCCTTAGGATCCATACATCCTTCCAGATTGAGGATCTCAATATTCTTGAATTCGACAGGATGACTTTCGCTTTGTAAGGAAATTGTTCCTCCCTTCAACAACTGACCATCAACACCCCATTTGACTTCCTGTGCATCAACGTTTCCTCCACCAATCTGGGGCTTTTGATAAGAGAGTACTTCCATACCATTGGCATAATGCTTAATCACAGAATCTCCTAATACCAATACTTCAGCTTTCACCCATTGTTCACCATGATAAGTCTCCGATTTTGAATTGATGCAATGGGGCGTAAATAATTTACCATTCATTTCTACATTAGTACCAGGTGTGCAGAGATTGCAAGTTGTTCTTTTATTCTTCCCATCGCCTCCTAATAATTGAACTTCAATGCTGACAGGAAAATCCTGGTCTTTGCCCATAGATTCAGGAGTTTGTCCGTGTACCATAATACCACTGTTCCTGGTTGCCCAACCCGGACCTTCCTTGGCTTGCTCCCCAACAAAACGGTATTCTAACCTGATGCGATAATAACTGAAGGGCTTATAATAAAAAAGATGCCCGAATCTTTCATTGAATTTATCATAACCATCATAACGCACAACAATCTTTCCATCTTCTACTCTAAATGTATTGGCAAAATTATCCCCTGCTGCATGGTTCCTGATTTTGGGCTTCCATTTACTTAAGTCTTTACCATTAAACATCGACTCCCAGGCTTCCTCATTGGCTTGTTGGGCAAATCCGCATAAAGAAAACACAAAGAAGAAAAAAGAAAATAAGATATGGCGCATAACAATTGTTTTAGAGAGATAGAATAATCACTTGAATTTATTGAGAATTTTTAAAATAACTTCAATTAATATTTGAACTACAAGAAGTATTCATCAAAATGAAAAAAATAAATGGCATTGTAGCCCTGCTTTTATTATCATTGACAACAATTGGTCAACAAACACTAAACAAAGACACAACACTTAAAAATACGGTTCGTCTCAATGTATCAAACCCCTTCATTTTTGGAAAGAAGGCGTTGATTATGGGATATGAAAGACAGCTTTCAGGCAACAAAAGCTTCAGTATCAATATCGGCTCTATGGCTTTCCCTAAACTCAAAGCGGTTGAAGGCAATTCTGCTGACAGTGTTATACTATTGCAAAACAAGGCCGACAAGGGATTTCATGTATCTGGCGACTTCAGGTTTTATCTAACCAAAGAAAATAAATTCAGTAAACCACACGGCCTCTATATTGGTCCTTATGTTTCCTTTAACCATATGAACAAATTAAATACGTGGAGCTATAGAACATCAGCTTTTACAGGTGATATAACGACTGACCTTGATTTAAATTTGTTAACGATTGGCGGTCAAATGGGCTATCAGTTTCTTTTTGGTAAACATTGGGCTGTTGATATGGTCATGTTCGGACCTGGATTGGGTTTTTATAATTTCAACGTAAAACTTAATACTACATTGGCAAAGGAGCAACAATCTTTTTTATTCAGAACACTCAGTGATTTTGTAGGACAATACATACCTGCCTATGCCAAACTAAATAATGAAGGTGAAATAGAAGCCAGTGGCAACTCAAGAAGTATTGGCTGGGGTTATCGATATGTAATTCATCTTGGATACAGGTTTTAAGCAACATCATGAAAGCAATACTTCTCTTTCATTTATTGATAAGCTTGTTCCTAGTCAAAGGAAATAGCCAAACTGCTCCAAAAGAAATTTTAATTAACCTAAAGAAAGGACACTATGTCCTGCAAACTGGCAACAATAATGCCAATATTGGAATTTTCAACGGAAAATTTCGTTTAATACTCATTGATAACCCTCCTAGTGTTTTTATTCCAAGACTAAAACAACAATTAAAAAAAATAACCCCCAGAAAAATATCCGTTGTAATTAATACGCATTTTCATCATGAACACACCAATGGCAATATCATCGTCGGGAATGAATCAACCTCCATTGTTGCGCATGAAAATGCTCGACTAAAAATGCAAAAAGACAGGACTTTATACCCCCCAGAAAAAGAGATACAAAAAGCTTATCCTGTTAAGGGATGGCCAACAATAACATTTGTTGAAAGGATGCAATTATACGATGATCAGGAAACTATAGAATTGACACATGTGAAAAATGCACATACAGACGGAGATGTGCTGATTCAATTTAAGCAAGCAAATGTTTTTTACACTGGTGATGTTTTTGTAACAAATGGGCTCCCTTATATAGATGAAATCAATGGCGGTGACATTTATGGAATGATTATTGCCATGAATTACCTTATTAATGTGGCAAATGAGGAATCAAAAATCATTCCGGGTCACGGGAAAATTGCAGGCATGAAAGAAGCAAGAGATTATCGGGATATGATTACTGCTATTCGAAACAAAACAATACAGCTCGCCAGAGAGAAAAAATCAGAAGAAGAAATTCTCAGATTCATGAATAACTTTATCAAAGAAGGATATAACTTAGAAAGTGATAAAGATTTCTTACTTCATGTATTGAAAATGGTCCAAAAACACGAAAGACTATAACCCAAAATGACAAAATATACCATTGGACTTGATTTGGGTGGCACAAGAATTAAAGCCGTCGCCATCAATGATCAAGGAGAAATCCTGCATCAATCTTATCAACCTACTGAAGATGGCAATGACCAAATTTGGAAAAAGTCCATTTCGCTAAGTGTAGAAAAAGTAATTGAAACATTAGGCGGAAATCCAATTGTAGGTATTTCTGCACCCGGTCTACCTGATGCCTCAAATCAATGTATCGCATTTATGCCAGGCAGACTGGAGGGGTTGGAAAATTTCAACTGGACTACCCACTTACAAAGAACAACTTTTGTTCTGAATGATGGAGTTGCCGCACTAATGGCTGAAGCCAGATTAGGGGCCTGTAAAGATGCATCCCATGCCGTACTTCTTACATTGGGCACGGGTGTTGGAGGCGCTATTTTGATTGACGGTAAAGCTTATCAGGGAGCATTTAACAAAGCAGGGCACATTGGACATATGGTTATTGATGATAATGGAGAACCTGATGTAACCGGTATGCCCGGTAGTCTTGAAGAATGTATTGGGAACTGTACCATTGAAAAAAGAAGTAATGGAAGATTTAGCTCCACGCATGCATTACTCAATGCTTATAGAAAAAATGATAGTTATGCAGCAGAAGTTTGGTTAAAATCTATACGACAATTGGCATTAGGTATAGCATCTATTAGCAACATTCTTTCACCGCAATATATAGTATTAGGAGGTGGCATTACAGAAGCAGGTGATGATCTATTCCTTCCATTAGAAAAATTCCTTGCTCTATATGAATGGAGACCAGGTGGAGCAAGATCTGTAATTAAAAAAGCTGAATTTGGAGATCTTGCAGGTGCAATTGGAGCAGCTTGTTTTGCCATTGAAAAAAATAATTCGAGATGAACGTAGATGTAAATACATTAATTAACCGCTACCAATCAGGCTTTAGCCTGGAGCAGCCTTTTTATACTTCCAGCGAAGTACTATCCGCCGAGTGGGATGCAATATGGAAGCGACATTGGATTTATGCGGGCAATATTGCTCAGCTCAAGAAGAGTGGTGATTATTTTTTGTATAAAATCAACCTTGATGAAATCATCATCATCAAAGGAAATGATGATAAGATATACGCACATTATAATACCTGTACACACAGAGGATCAGCTATTTGTTTAGCTGAAACTGGACATGCAGCAAAACTCATTTGTCCATATCATCAATGGGTATTCGACAAAGATGGAAGTTTATTGAATGCAAGAATGATGCCTGATGGCTTTTGCAAAGAAGAGTATAATCTCAGGGCAGTAGCAGTTGAAGTCGTCGAAGGATTCATTTTTATTTCCTTAGCTAAGGAACCGATTGATTTTTCTATAATCAGAAAGAGTCTCGCTCCTTTTTTACAACCCTATACTATTCAAAAAGCAAAAGTTGCTTGTCGAAAAAAATACACGCTGAATGCCAATTGGAAATTAGTCGCAGAAAATTTCAGAGAATGTTACCATTGCGGAGGAGCACACCCAGAATATTGTAGTGCAGTTATTGGAGCAAGCTTAAGAGAGGATACTACAGAATTGGTAGCAGAAAAAAATGAAATCTGGGCAGCTAAAGGTTTAGCAACTGATTTAATTGAAGTAACCCCTGGTACAAGTACATATGCTATTAGATACCCATTAAGACCAGGAATTGAGAGCTATAGTACGGATGGAAAAAAAGTTTCGATTCCTATGGGTCATCACAAAGATCATGATGCGGGTGTAGTAGGATTAGTCAACTACCCAAATTTTTGGATGGATGCTGTTAGTGATTATATATGGACAATGCGCATAACACCAATTGATCCTGGCACTACAGATGTTGAATTTTGTTGGCTAGTTGATGAAAAGGCAGAAGAAGGAAAGGATTATGATTTAAAACACTTGACAGATTTCTGGGAAATTACTGGCGCACAAGATGGCGAGCTATGTGAAAATAATTTTAAAGGGATATCATCAAGTGCTTATCAGCCCGGACCATATGCAGATGTTGAAGATCAGGTTGTCAATTTTGTGGATTGGTGCGTAGCGCAACTACAATCAAAATAACAGCAAGTAGTACAACCACGGCATTAATAAAAAATAAGACAGGTAGACTTAATCCCATTTCAGAAAGATAGCCCACCCAATAATTTCCAATAACTGCTCCGGCTCCGTAGTAAGCTGCATAAAGTAATGATTGACCTGTGGCCAATAATTCTTTTTGTACAAGCCTATACACCAATTCAACACAGACCACCCAGAAAAGTGACCACGAAATACCATGCAATAATTCAATGGACAAGGCAAATTCTGGTATTGAAATAAAACTGTATAATACCAAGCGCAGAGCAGTCGCTATAACTGTAATCAGTAAAGTAGTCCGCATGCCCAATCTTGCAATAATCCTTGCAGAAAAATAGAAAAAAGGAATTTCAACCAAGCCTTGAAAGGACAAACCGTAGCTTACTAATGTTGCCGAAGCGCCATTTTCTTTCATATACAAGGAATAAAAATTCCAAATAGATGTACCAGCTATTGATACCAACAAAACGACAGCAAGCAAAATCATCAGTTGTTTATTCACTAATAATTGACTAGCTCCCTTCAGCGTTAAAGTTTCTACAACTAATTTTTCTTCGCTTCTGCTTTTCATGAATAGTGCAAACAGAAAAAACAAAGCCATACTAATGGAAGAAACCAAGAAAATGAACTTGATATCAAACTGATCAATGACCTGTCCAATAACTAACCCCGTCAGTGACCACCCCAATGCACCAGCAACACGCAACGAACCGTAAGACAACTGTTTGTCAACTTCTACCAATTTCAAGGATATACTGTCGAGTAAAGGCTGAATAGTATTATAAAATACAGACATCAAAAAGGTGCTGAGTAAAATCCAATAAAATCCATCACCCATTAAATAAACAAGATAACTGATGGAAGCAAGTGAAGAGGCGATGAGTAAACTTTTTTTATAACCAAAACGGTCTGATAAAAATCCATACAAAGGTTGCACGGCAAACATCATGATGGGTGTAGTACTCAAGACCAAACTGATTTGTGCTGGTGTAAGTCCTTTATTATGGCAAAAATCAGCCAGCACAGGTA
>CAZDTN010000070.1:0-2464 GCA_964508355.1 uncultured Sphingobacterium sp. | reverse complement strand
TTCATCCCAATACCAACCACCATCATATCTATACCACCATGTGCTTGAATAAAAGTATCCATCAACCTGCATTCTTCATCAAGATTTGAAGACATTCCGTCAAAAAGATGATACTGCGTATGCTTGATTCCCAATGGTTCAAATAACCAATTATTAAAATCATTATGGCAACTACCACTTAATGCTGGAGGAACACCCACCCATTCATCTAGTCCAATAAAAAAGAAAGATGAAACATCAATATTTCGGTCTTTTACTTTTTGTACAAAACATGCTGCTGTATTTCTAGGTGAATTACCTGAAGCAAAACAAATAAGTGCATCGGGTTTAGCCAAGATCAAGTCAATCATTTGCTCCGCCAGATAATCTGATAAAGCATCATTATCAATAAATATTTTAGTTATCATCCTTTGAAAATACGAAATACCCGATTTATTGCTAACTTATACTCAACGAATTTTTTGCCATGAAAAAGTATAAACTAACATTACTACTAGCATTTACTGCTACAATTTTTGTATCTCTTTCAGTTTTTGGACAACATAATCAGGAAAAATCAAGAATCATAGTCATTGGCGCACATCCTGATGATTGTGACAGCGATGCTGGAGGAACTGCTGTATTATTAGCAAGTATGGGGCACGCGGTTAAATTTGTTGCTGTAACCAATGGAGATGCAGGACACCACAAAATACAGGGAAAAGCACTCGCTGAAAGACGTTATGCAGAAACGCAGGAAGTAGCAAGAAGACTTGGCGTTTCATATGATGTACTAGATAACCACGATGGAATGCTTATGCCTTCACTGGAAGTTCGCTTACAGATTATTAAAAAAATAAGAGAATGGAATGCAGATGTAGTAATTGCACCTCGACCAAATGATTATCACCCAGACCACCGCTATACTGGAGTACTGGTTCAAGATGCAGCTTATATGGTAGCTGTACCCAATATAGCTTATGATGTTCCTGCACTTAGAAAAAATCCTGTTTTTCTATACACAAGAGATCGTTTTCAAAGACCAAATCCATTTAGGCCTGATATTGCTATTGACATAACTGAAGTATTTGAAAAAAAGATATCAGGATTAGATGCACATGTATCACAATTCTACGAATGGATGCCATGGATAGGTCACTATGAAGATGAAGTACCTCAAGGAAAAGAAGAAAGATTTAAGTGGCTGATGAAACAATATGATGAGCAAATGGCGCCAGATATTCGTGCTTCACTTAGCAAATGGTATGGAGAATTTAAAGCTGCCAATGCCAGACATGCAGAAGCATTTGAAATTTGTGAATATGGAGCTCAGCCTACAGAGGCTGATATCAGAAAACTATTTCCAATGCTTATAAAACAATAATTACGAAGAAGATGAAAAATACTTTAGACAAAATCAAATTGATTTTCCTTTCACTTACTTCTCTGATTTCGCTCACCAGCAATGCACAAAAAACAGATAGTGCAATATGGATTGTGAAAAAGACAAAAGATTTTGTACTAAATGGAAACGGTATTGCAGCAGAATGGAATTCAACTGATTACTTAGAACTTCCGAAAAGAAAAAGTGAAAAAATAGACTATACAACCAGAATGAAAATACTTTATTCAGAAACTGGTATTTATTGTCTTTACCAATGTGAAGACAGTAAGATAACATCAACTATCAAAGCAGATTTTGAAGATATCTACAATGAAGATGTAGTTGAAGCTTTTTTCTGGCCTGAAGAAAGTTCAATAATCTATTTCGAATACGAGCTTTCTCCGTACAACTTTGAACTCCCTATTCTTGTGCCTAATTACAATGGAAAATTTCTAGGCTGGCTACCCTGGCATTATGAAGGAAAGAAAAAAACAAGGCATACGGCTACCATTAATAAAGAAGGAGACAAGGTTATTGGATGGACAGCAGAATTTTTTATACCATACAAGTTAATGGAACCCTTACAAAATATCCCCCCAAAAAAAGGGATGAAATGGAGAGCCAACTTTTACAGAATCGATTACGATAAAGGCACAACTTATTGGTCATGGCGACCAACCAGAAAAAACTTTCATGACTATGAAAGTTTCGGTACAATAATTTTTGATTAACCTATTCTCCAGGATGATAAACTCTTTTTGCTGAAGCCAACACTTTAGATTTATCCAGTGTCATAGGCTTTGTCTTTTGCTGAAGAAATAAGTCGACTTGATCGTCAAAATGCGGACTATCCTTTTTAGAAGATGCACCATAGGTGTTAGAAGTCTCTATGATAGGTAGCCCCTCTTTTGGAAACCTGACAAATGCGATATAAGCATCACCTCCTGTGATTTTTCTTTTACCTTCTTTGTAAGGCACACCCCATTCAGGGGCCAATAAATCAGGAAAACCGGGACCAGGAAATTCCTGATCTCCCCTAACTAATTTCTGGATATCACCCAGCTTAAGATCAGTGGTTCCAAAATTTTTCAGCATATACTC
>CAZDTN010000069.1:0-8417 GCA_964508355.1 uncultured Sphingobacterium sp. | reverse complement strand
ATTTCACATGATATCATCGCTGAAGGATTTTCTGCTAAAGTCATTACTCCGGGTATAACAACTACTGATGACCTGGTTTGGTGGTTCAGGCAAAAAGTAAATGATCTTGGATTGTCGACATGGTTTCATCCTTCTGTCGCTATTCAGAGAAATGATACTGCCAACTTCGAGCACTTGCGCAGTTTTTCAAACCGACCAAAAGATGATGTAGTTCGTCCTGGTGATTTGTTGCATGTCGATTTTGGAATCACTTATTTAAGATTGAACACAGATGTTCAGCAACATGCCTATGTACTAAAACCTGGTGAAACCGATGTACCAGCGTCCATTAAAAAAGCTTTTGCCAATGGTAACCGTCTTCAAGATATTCTAACTTCTCAGTTTAAGACAGGAAGAACTGGAAATGAAATGTTGTTGACTGCAATTGCCCAAGCCAAATCAGAGGGAATCGTTCCAAGTATCTATACCCATCCACTTGGTTTACACGGACATGCAGCGGGTCCGACTATCGGAATGTGGGACATGCAGCAGGGGGTTCCAGGGAGCGGCGACTATAAACTGTTCCCCAAAACAGCCTATTCTATCGAGCTTAATGCCAGCACTTTTATCCCTGAATGGGGCAAAGACATCAGAATTATGCTGGAAGAAGATGGATTTTACGATGGAAATACCTTTTATTATATAGGTGGGCGCCAGGAAAAAATACATTTAGTCAAGTATTTTTAAAGTACTGTAAAAAAAATACTACTATGTATTGCATAGTATTGTAAAAAGTACATACATTTGTACTGTTATTGATCATTCACGTTCAAAAACAGTACAATGAACATTGAAAATACACAGAGTCAGATGAGGAAAGGGGTGCTTGAATTCTGCATCCTGTCTATCATTCAGCGTGGCGAGGCCTATCCCAGTGATATCATTGAGGAGATGAAAAAGGCCAACCTCAATATTTTGGAGGGCACGCTTTATCCATTACTTACAAGATTGAAGAATGCCGACCTGTTGCATTACCGTTGGGTAGAAAGTTCAGGAGGGCCGCCCAGAAAATATTTTTCCCTGACGGAGAAGGGTGCGGCCTTTTATAAGGACCTGGAAAATACGTGGAGGGAGATGGCTGATGGTGTGGAGAGGGTGATTGACAGCCAGGGACAAGGGACTGGAGAGGAGGGACAGGTTGATGGTGAACAGTCAAATGAAAACTCAGAACCCACAACCCATAACTCTTAACCGACAAACCACAACCATCAACCGATATCTAATCAATTTCAATCCATCGTTATGAATAAGGTAATAAACATCAACTTTCAAGGTAGGGTAATTCCGATTGAGGAACCGGCTTATGAAGAGTTAAAAAAATACATAGATAGTCTTCGTAGTTATTTTGCTAATGAGGAAGGCAAAGAAGAAATTATCAATGACATTGAGAATAGAATTGCTGAACTATTTAGTGAAAAACTAAAAGCAGATCAATCATTTATTAGTGGCGCACATGTAGAAGCAATTATTGCAAGCATGGGTCGTCCAGAACAATTTGATGAATTGGCATTTGATGCACAATCCAATGATTCAACTTCTTCAACAGAAAAAGAGCAATCACAGCAATTCAAATATGATGCATCTCCGAGAGGTTCATTATTTAGAAATGCAAATGATAAATTTTTAGGTGGCGTATGCAGTGGTATCGGAGCGTATTTTAAAATTGACACTACTCTAGTTAGGGTATTGTTTGCTATGCTTGCTTTTGGTGCTTTTGGCACTGGCTTGGTATTGTATATTGTCTTATGGGCAATTTTACCATCCAGGTATTTAAGTCCAGTTGCGGTAACAAGAAAACTTTATCGAGATGCTGATCAAAAGGTCATTGGAGGTGTGTGCAGTGGTATCGCTCAATATTTCAATATTGCAGTCTGGATTCCTCGATTGATTTTTGCTTTACCATTGATTGTCGGTCTTTTTGAAATTCCATTTTCAATTTTATTTTTTCCGGTCGCCGCATCATTTTCTGGTACCATGTTTTTGATCTACATTATACTTTGGGTTGTGGTGCCAAAAGCGATAACAGCTTCTGAGAAATTAGAAATGAAGGGGCAGCGGGTTGATTTAGAATCCATCAAAAATAAGGTGCAGGATGAACTGCAGGGCGTAAAGAAAAATGTTTCTGAAAATGCTTCTGCGTGGTCAAAAAATTTCGAAAAGAAGGTCAACCAATGGGGTAATGAAGTAAATGAATCTGCAAAGCATTTTGCAAGTGAGGCTGGTCCAGTTGCAAAAAAAAGCGGGAATAAGTTCCTTCGTTTCATTGTGACCTTATTTAAAATTTTCTTCCTCTTTATCTTCAGTATTGTAGCTATTGCTTTAGTGGTTGCTACTTTTGGTATAGGAGCTACAGCAAATGCTTTGATGCCATTGAAAAATTTTATTGCTGATGGTAATGCTATTCAATGGTATGCTTGGGGAACAATACTGTTATTTATTTTGGTACCGGTTATTGCGCTGATACAGTGGCTGGTCCGCGCAATCATTGGTCATAAGACAAAGTCAAATGCCATTGCAATTACTTTTGGTTCACTATGGGCCTTGGGTTGGGTAGCATTGGTTATGTTAATTGCTACAGTTTCTAAGCAATTAAAGCGTCCTGGTTCTGTAAAAGAAGAAGTAGCCATTGTTCAACCAAGTTCTGGGAAACTAAAAATTGAATTCAAAGAAGCAGAAGGTAATTATTATCCTTTGGACTTTGATTTTGATAATGATTTTGATATCAGGCGTGATAATGATGGAATATTCTTATCACGTAATGAAGACTCACTGTTGGTGTCTAATATTCGATTGGCAATTGAGAAAAGTCCAGATTCATTATTTCATGTAACCTTGATCAAACGAGCAAGGTCCTCTTCACCAGTTCAAGCAGAAGGATATGCTGAAATGATTAGTTATAAGGTTAGTCAGCTCGATAGTGTTCTTCAATTACCAATTTCTTTCCCCATTACAACTGATACAAAATTCAGGAACCAGCAAGTAATGGTTCAAGTAAAAGTTCCTGTAGGAAAAGAAATCTTCATAGATAAACGCGCAGATGAATTAAGCTGGTATTCAGTAAGAGCAGGACAAAGGGGTTTAAATATTCAAATTGATCATGACTATGAAGAATCTACTTGGAGAACTGGTGTTTGGTATGTGATGAAAGAAGATGGTATCGAACGAAAGAATAAAGATGAATTGAGTGAAGACGAAAGACTGGAAAGAATGATGGATAAATTCAGAAAAGAGATTGAAGATGATGGAATTGATGTTGAGGACATTGATATCAAAGTGAAGGAAGGTGATACCACGATAAATGTCAATTTGAATACACTTGTTCCCACAGTACCTCATGCTCCAACACAACCTGACCGCCCAACAATTGTGGTGGATTCAGATGAGGAAGAAATTGTTTTTTCATCTCCTTCCAGAAGTAAACGACTCTTGTTTGGTGCAATGAATTTGCTGAAATTAGGAAGGTAGTTTCATTTGCTTTGGGAGTTGTAAATAATCAACTTCCAAAGCAAATTTCCATTTAAACACGCATACATTTATTAAAAATAAAAGTTGTTACTTTATGTTTATATAAATGATAAGTGAACTGCAAAAACGAATAAACATATTAGATAGCTTTCGAGGTATTGCTGCGCTTATTGTTTTTTTTCATCATATTCATACTAGGTTTTCTCACTTTTTTTATACTGAAAATTCTTATTGGTCAATTATTGTGGAGTATATCTCCTCTCTAAATTTTGCAGCTGTTATTTTCTTTTTTTTCATCTCGGGGTTCAGTATAGCATTAAGCTTGAGAGGTGATTCTCCGACATCCTCCGCTTTAATCAATGATTACTTATACAGAAGGTTTAGGCGAATTATTCCAATGTATTTGACTGCGTTGTTTTTGACAGCAAGTTGTGGTTTAGTTACTGGACAAATTTGGATCGATCAAGCTTACAACGCAAAAACATTAGTAGGTAATCTTTTTTTTCTTCAAACTTCAAAATCGTATCCAGGTAATTGGTTTCCACCATATGGTAATAATGGACCATTATGGTCTCTTTCATTTGAGTTGTGGTATTATATTTTCTTGCCTTTTCTTTTTTTATTCCTTAATAGAATCGTGGTTAAAGTGAATCAAGTGAAAAATACAATTCATATCGGACTAATAACTTCATGGGTAGTTTCAATTTTTTCTATTTGGTTAAATAAGCAATATTTTTTACCGTGGCTTGTGTTTTTAAGTTTATTTATTTTATGGTATTTAGGATATTGGGTTGGTGTTTTATACCAGCAGCATAAGTTGTCAATCTATCATTTTATCTTTTTATGTCTTTTGACATCGTTTCATTTTCTTTTAGTTAAGTTTATTTCTTCTTCCTCGCTAAAAATTTTATTAATTGGTTGTGAAATCAGTACTTTATTCGTATTTCTTTTTTTATTAAAAAGGCAATTACAATTTATATTTAATTGGGTTGAGAAATTGATTAATGGTTTGTTTCTCCGAACAGGACAATACAGTTATGCGCTCTACTTATATCACTTTCCTTTATTGTATTTGTGTAAATCTTATTATCCGGAGTCCATTACCGCACTAATCATCACCATTATATTTGTGTTTGGTTTGTCATTTACTGCAGAGCGTTGGTTTAAAAATCAAAAGTTTTCCTTTTTCAAGCAAAACTATTTTACTGTTAAACGCAATTCCAATTAAATATCAGGATTTTGGTTTTCCATCCATCTGTCTAAACTTTATTTAAATCTTCCAGGTACGTTTAGTTCTTTTTATATTTGCATCTATGAAATCAACTCCATTTACCCATTTACATCTTGCGCTAGGTGCCAAGATGGCTGAATTTGCAGGATACAATATGCCTATTTCTTATTCAGGCATTAATGATGAGCACCATACTGTCAGAAATAATGTAGGTGTTTTTGATGTAAGTCATATGGGTGAATTCATCCTTAAGGGTGAGCATGCTTTGGGCCTGATTCAAAAAGTAGGTTCGAACGATGCGTCAAAATTGACTAACGGACAGGCACAATATAGTTGTCTCACCAATGAGAATGGGGGTATAGTTGATGATATGCTAGTCTATTGTATTGAGCAGAACAAAGTATATATGCTGGTGGTGAATGCTTCAAATATTGAAAAAGACTGGCAATGGATTATGCAGTTTAATGATGGTAGTGTGGAAATGCATAATATATCTGATAAGACATGTCTTTTGGCAGTACAAGGTCCAAATGCAACTAAAGTATTACAGTCATTAACTGACATGGATATTCTAAACATGAAGTATTATACTTTTTCAAAAGGTAAGTTTGCCGGAGTAGAGAATGTATTGGTCAGTGCTACAGGCTATACAGGTGCAGGAGGAGTAGAGATTTATTTTGAAAACGAAGGAGATCATGCTGAAAAAATTTGGAAAGCCATTTTTGAAGCTGGAGCTGATTTCGGGATCAAGCCAGTTGGTTTGGGTGCAAGAGACACTTTGCGTTTAGAGAAAGGCTATTGTTTGTATGGTAATGATATAGATGATTACTCAACTCCTTATGAAGCAGGATTAGGGTGGATTACCAAATTAAATAAATCATTTACTGCTTCTGAATTTTTAAAGAAGCAAAAAGATACAGGAACCGAAAAGAAGTTGGTTGGTTTTGAAATGACAGATCGTGCAATTCCTCGTCATGATTACATCATTCGTGATGCTGAAGGTAATTTAATCGGACGCGTTACTTCTGGTACACAATCACCCACACTTAATAAAGGTATAGGCATGGGGTATGTGTTGAGTGATTTTGCGACAATTGGTTCAGAAATTTATATTGACATACGCGACAAACAAATGAAGGCTGTCGTTGTACAACTTCCATTTGTAAAATAGTCAGGCAATGAATGCTAAGGAACGCAGTTTAATTACATGCCTATCTCCAGCTTTATTAAACTTATACGACATTACCAACAGTGTGGTGGTGATTATTGATGTCTTACGCGCGACATCAACAATTGCTACAGCCTTGTATAATGGTGCATCGTGCGTGATTCCTGTTTCATCTGTTCAAAGATGTATAGAACTTGGGGAAGAGATGGGTGGAATAACTGCTGGTGAGCGTGACGGAAAAGTAGCAGATGGATTGAGGTATGGTAATTCCCCTTTTGAGTATCCGCGTTCGTTTGTCGAAAACAAAATTCTGGTCTTGACAACTACTAATGGTACTAAGTTATTGCACATGGCACTAGACAATGGAGCACCTGAAATTATTACAGGTTCTTTCCCAAATCTTTCTGCTGTTTGCGATCATTTAATTAAAACAGATAAAAACGTTTTACTTGGATGTGCTGCCTGGAAAGACCGCGTGAACATGGAGGATACTTTATTTGCAGGGGCAGTAATTAACCGCATTAAAGAGCACTTTACCATTCATTGTGATTCTTCCAAAATAGCAGAGAATTTATTTTTAGAAGCTGGGGAAGATCGATTTGCTTTCATGCGTGATCGTGGTGCTACTCATTATCATCGTTTGACCAATTATGGTTTGGAAAAAGATATTCGTTATTGTCTGACTGCAGATGGTGCTAATGTATTGCCGATATTTAAGGGTGATCGACTGGTCATTGACTAAAGTTCTAAAGCTTTTTTACCGTTTTCTTCACGGATGATATAGCGATAGAATCTTCTGTCTTCATCAGAACGAATACGTTCAATTAAATCCTCATCCATTTCGTGCTTCATCTTAAATCTGTGATTGATTTTATTCAAGGTTTCTGTCCGAATTTTCTTTTGAATCTCCAATGATTTCTTACTCAATCCAAGCACTTGATTAACATCATCTACTGAGTAGCTCTTGCCTGATAAACTAATTTGGTAAATTTTTTCAATTAGCTCTAATTCGTGGGCTTTGAATTCATTTTCTTTCCCATCATTTAGCGCGTATTCTTGTTCCTCACTATTTGATTTATTATATTTTTTCCTTTTACGATAAATGAAAAATCCGAATAGTGAAATAAAGACAATGCCAATTCCTATATAGATATAAGTATAGTTATTTACTGGTATAAAAATCGGATAATCTTGTTTAGTAAAATCTTTAATGCTGACGGGTATAGAATCAAGTTGGTGATATGGGTCATTGGATCTGGAGAAAAAAAGGTTTCCATTTCGTTCAAATGCCAAATCAATATAAGCCCCAGCAGAACTTGAAAAAAATGTTTTTTCAAGAGCAGTATTAATAAGCTTATAGATTTCGTTGTTTTTGAAATCATATAAATATATATCTCTTCCATTAAGAACTATAAGTTCTCCACCAAGAGAGGGTAACTCAACAGATAAATACTGAACACCAATAGGAAACTTTGAATATACTTCGGGACTTGCTTCTCCAAGTAAAATATTCTTTTTGTTTATAAGATCTAATTTGTAAACATATTGTTGTTTATACTCTTTACTAATTGCAGGATCTGCATATGGCATTTGTAAAAAATAAATCTCATTAGTAGTCCTATCTAAATAGATGCATTCTTTTGATATGGGGACCTCTTGGTTTAGTGGTATTATATCCCATTCACGATTTTTAAAGCTGTAATAACGTAATTGACCATTAAATCTCCAATAACCAAACCCACCTAATGACATGATGCTATCATTATAGTTAAATGTGTAAGCATTATTATTGTATCCGAAAAAAAAGGTAGAATCTAATCTTTGTATGAAAAGAGAATCATTTTTTTTCTCTTTTACTTTATATACTCTACCAGTACCTTCAATATTTATAAATAAATCTTTCTCCCCTTTAATTAATGATTGTGGAAAGTTTGAAAAGAAACCTTCTACTTCTAAAAATTTTAACTTGCCACTGATCTGGTGACTAAAATGGATAGGACCATCCATCTCATAGATACGATTCAGTCCTTTGTTACCAATGATAACCGAATCTTGACAATATCCCGAGTTAGCGTATAAAAAGAGAGTTAGTGTTAAAAGCCATTTCATATTCAACATCACTGTACTATAAAAGTAGCCTCATTTATTGTAAATACAAATCAGCATCGTAAATTGATATAAACATTTCTAAAATGTCTAATGCATCATTACGTAGTCAGGGCTGGTTTGGGCGAACTGGAAAAGATGGGTTTATTTATCGTGCCTGGATGAAAAACCAGGGTATTCCTGACGAAGAATTCAGGGGAAAACCAGTTATCGGCATTTGTAATACCTGGAGTGAGCTTACACCTTGTAATGCCCATTTTCGGGAATTGGCAGAAGCTGTAAAAAAGGGCATCATTGCTGCTGGTGGTTTTCCTGTCGAGTTTCCTGTTATGTCATTGGGGGAGACTTTGATTAAGCCGACTGCCATGTTGTATAGAAATCTGGCCAGCATGGATGTTGAGGAATCGA
>CAZDTN010000068.1:0-8559 GCA_964508355.1 uncultured Sphingobacterium sp. | reverse complement strand
TGATCAGGTTTTTGATAACAACGGGTAAGACCTGAAACCGCCCCGGTCTGATGTCAGATTCCATATGCTTCTTTGTATTGCAAATTTAACAAACTCACTTAATCTTTCCTCAGCTTTAATTGCACTATGTTTTCGATATGGTGTGTATGCGGAAACATATCGACAGGCCTAATGGCTGTTACCTCATACTTTTCTGCAAGTAATTGCAAATCTCTGGCCTGTGTAGCAGGATTACAACTCACATAAACCACAACCGGTGCTTCCATATGCAAGATTTGCTCGACCAATTTGGCATGCATGCCTGCTCTTGGAGGATCGGTGATGATGACATCTGGTCGACCATGTAAAGCAAAAAATGCATCATCACAAATCTCTGCTGCATCACCAGCAAAAAACGCGGTATTCCCAATCTGGTTTAATGCCGCATTTTCTTTTGCATCTTCAATTGCTTCCGCAATTACTTCAACACCAATCACTTTTTGTGCCAGATCACTCACATAGATACCTATGCTGCCCGTACCACAATACAAATCATAAACAACTTGGTGTCCATTAAGTTCAGCAAATGATTTGGTGATGTCGTAAAGCTGTTTAGCCTGTTTGCTATTGGTCTGAAAAAATGATTTTGGCCCCACTTTAAACTTCAATTCGCCCAATTGCTCAATGGCATAGGGCTTTCCATGGTAACATACTGGATGCTGGTCATGTAAACTATCATTGAATTTGGTATTGACCGTATAATACAATGATGTAATCATAGGGAATTTATCCTTCAACAATTGCATCAAGTCCTCTCGGGCAACTTTATCATCCTCTCCAAACACCAGGTTTACCATGATATCACCTGTCGTGCACATCCTGATCAATAAATTTCTTAAAAGACCAACATGATTACGGATATCATAAAAACTATAGCCTTTGTCTAGCGCATATTGTTTTAAGGTATTTCGAATCGCATTACTTGGCTCCGCTTGTAAATGACAAGTATCAATGTCAATTACTTTATCAAATGAACCCGGCACATGAAAACCTAATGCGGGAATGGAAGGCAGTCCACGTGGACCATCTTCAGGGATGGGCATAGCTTTCATTTCAGCATCGGTAAAATATTTTTTAGCACTGAAAGTGAACTCTAGTTTATTTCTGTAATGGGTTGTTTCAGCAGAACCAGCAATGGGCTGCATGTCTGGTAAATTAATCTTACCGATGCGTTTCATTTGCTGGGCGACTTCCTCCTGTTTGTAGGCCAATTGTTGAGCATAAGGAAGCATCTGCCATTTACATCCTCCACAAACCCCGAAATGTGCACAAAAAGGAGTAACTCTTTCTTTAGAAAGCGATTTGATGCGTATCGCCTTCCCCTCTGCCCAATCTTTTTTGTTTTTGGATAAGCGAACATCTACAATATCGCCAGGTACGGCTCCTTCAATAAAAATTACTTTGCCATCAACCTTAGCAATGGATTTGCCTCCAGCAGCATAAGACATGACTTGCAAATCCTCTAAAACCACATTCCGCTTCTTTCTCATATTTCACTTTAATTTATAAAGTTATTGAATAATTTTGCCCAAACCCCCGAAAATGCGCATACTGACCGGATGTTTATTGCTTCTTTTTTCTGTGATGCATGCACAAGCACAAAATGCATATCAAATAACTGCAAACATCAAGCCTTTTAGCAAAGGAAACTTATACCTCGGCTATCATTTTGGCAATAAACAATACTTGTTGGATTCTGCAAAAATCAATGAAAATGGTGATGCCATTTTTACTGGCCCGCAAAAATTACAGGGAGGCGTTTACATGATCATCTATCCTGAACAAAACAATTGGATAGAATGCATCATCGATCAACAACAAATATTCCGATTACAAACAGACACATCAAATCCTATTCTGCAGCTTCAATTTGAAGGATCAAATGATAATATTTTATTTAGCGCCTACCAGAAGAAGTCGATGGATATTGGCAGTAAAATTGCACAGTTAAGATCTGCTGCGCAACAAGCCAAAACGGCAATTGCCAATGACTCAATTAACAACAAAATCAGGAGCCTAAACCAAGAGATGTTGTCATATAGAAACGCATTTCAAAAAGATCATCCAGCACATTTATTATCGGCAATATTCAATCTCTTGAAAGACCCTGAAATTCCACCGGCAGCAAAACATCCTGGCGGTAAGTACGATAGTACTTACGCCTATCAATATTACAAATCACATTATTGGGATGGGATCAGCTTTACCGATGAAAGGTTGATGAGAACACCAGTACTTCAACCAAGATTCGACAGGTATTTTAACAATATACTACCTCAAATGAGTGATTCGCTCATTATCTATGCTGATCAAATCCTAAAAGCGTCAAAGCCTAATGAAGAAATGTTCAAATACTTTTTGTCGAGTCTGACAGATAAATATGTCAATCCTCAGTATATGGGTCAAGATGCAGTATTTGTTCATCTTTTTGAAAAATATTACCTCACCGGAGCAGCCGATACCTGGATGAGTGAAGCCTATAAAAAATATGTGTTTGACAGAGGATATTCGATGATGGCCAATGTGATAGGCAAACGCGCGGCAGATTTACCCATGATTGACACTTTGGGAAATAAGTTTTCACTTAATACCCTACAGGCGCCTTTTACAGTGCTGTGTTTCTGGGACCCGACCTGCGGACATTGTCAAGAGGAAGTACCTAAAGTAGATTCTATCTTCCAAAATAAATGGAAACAACAAGGTGTGAAGTTAGTGGGAATCATGACCGACGGTGGAAAAGACAATTGGCTGAAATTTATCAGAGAGCACAAACTAAAAGATTGGGTGCACATCTACCAAACAGAAGAAACCAGAAACCAGATCATGAATGCTGGTCAGCCTGGCTATCGTCAGCTCTATGATGTCTACCAAACTCCTATGTTGTACCTCCTCGATAAAAACAAAAATATTGCTGCTAAGAAATTAAGCTTTCTTCAACTCGATGACTATATGGAGTTTTCCCGAAAGAACAGTAAACAGTGATGATGAAAAAAACAATTCTATTTGTATCCCTACTTATATGCATTAAGAATACTTCTGCTCAGGTATTGTTTACTTATGGCAAACATCCCGTTACACTTGAAGCATTCAAATCCTCTTTTAAAAAAAATAATCCTGATTCCATTAATAGTAAAACTGCTTTTCAAGACTACCTCAACTTGTTCATCAATTTCAAATTGAAAGTACAGGCGGCTTACGATTTGAAGATGGATACCCTACCAAATCAAATTGCCGATCGCCTTGCATTTGAGGAACAAATAAAGCCTATTCACCTTTTAGATCCTGAAACATTAGATAGACTTGTAGCAGAGGCGATTGATAATAGCATGACAGAAGTCGACTTATCCCATATTTTTATTGCCTACAAACAACCTTTTTCCGAAGAAATTCAAAACAATGTTTCAAAAGAGGAAATAGAAATTGCAGATAGAAAAATCGAAGAGATTCAAAAAAGATTAAAAATTGGAGAAAGCTTTGAAGACTTGGCAGTTAATTACTCAAATGATCCTCAAGCAAAAAATAATAAAGGAAACATTGGATTTATAAAAGCTTTCACTTTACCATATACATTTGAAAAAATTGCTTACGCAATGAAAGATGGAGAAATAAGTAATCCCATCAGAAGTGCAGCTGGAATACACTTGTTCAAAAAAAATACCAGTAAAAAAATTGAAGGAAGATTAACCGTTGCTCAAATACTCATCACCATTCCTGAACATACTCAGGAAGCAGAAATTAAATTAAGAGAACAACTTGCTCAAACCATACACCAAGCAGCAATACAAGGTGAAAATTTTGATTCATTGGTTGCACTGTACTCAGAAGACAGAAGCACTAACAACAATGGTGGCTTGTTGGTGAACATGGAGACTGGCGACTACGATCCTGAGTTTGATAAACAAGTAAGGATGCTCACCAAAGACGGTCAAGTGTCACCTGTTTTTAAAACAACTTTTGGTTTTCATATTTTAAAAAGAAAGGGACAGGATACCGTAAAACTTAAACCTGATCAATTGACTGCTGAAATCAAGGAACTTGTTTTGCAAGATGACCGTATTGAAGTTGCTAAACAAGTATTTATTGAAAATTCGATTGGTAAATACGGACTAACTGCAGCAGAAAAAAATAAAGAGACCTATATCACTAATCGATTACAAGATTTTAGTCCATCTTTTGCTGCACAAATAAACGACTTTAAGGATGGTAATCTGCTTTTTGAAATTATGGATAAAAAAATTTGGAGCAAAGCATCCAGCGATTTACCGGCAGTAAAAGCCTTTCATGCCAGCAGAAAACAAGACTACCAATGGAAAAATTCTGTGACTGTAGTCTCCATTACTACCCAAAGCAAAGACATTGCTAATGCGATTAAGCTGGACTTACAAAAACAAGCATCAGTAGATTATATTAGAAAATTATACAGTGAAGTTGCATTCATAGACAGCTCACGTCAAGAAGCGAATGCAGTTTTGGGGGTTGGATCGCAGAATGCAAAGATTGATTTCATCAGTGATATTATCGAAAATGAATCAGATGGCACCTATAGTTTCAGTAAGGTACTGAAGGTCCACCAAGACCCATCTATCATGGATTTTGATGATGCAAGAGTACAAGCCATCAGCGACTATCAACAAATACTAGAGGAAAACTGGATTAAAGAGTTAAAGAAAAAATATCCAGTAGTAATCAACCAGTCAGTATTAAATAAAGCACTTTCTGCACTTCATTAAAATACTTCCTTAACTGCATTATAGATGATTTTCGGTTTGCCTAAAGTATAATAGTGCAATACGGGTACACCTGCTTTTTTAAGTTCTTTAGACTGATGAATTAACCATTCTTCACCTACTTTCTCTGCATCTTCATCCGTCTTTGTTTTAGAGATGGCGTCAATAAGTTCCGTAGGCAAATCAACATGAAAAATTCTTGGGATAACTGTTAACTGTTTTTTATTGGTCAACGGTTTCAACCCAGGTATGATAGGTACATTGATACCAGCGGCTTTACACTTCTCAACAAACTCAAAAAATTTCTGGTTATCAAAAAACATTTGCGTCACAATATACTCGGCACCTGCATCCACTTTAGCTTTCAGATAACGAAGATCTGTTTCTAAATTAGGCGCCTCAAAATGTTTTTCAGGATAACCAGCAACTCCCATACAGAAATTTGTACGGTATCCTTCACGAATATCTTCTTCTAAATAAATCCCATTGTTCAGTCGATCAACTTGCTTGAGCAAATCAATAGCATATTTATTTCCTCCCGGTTCTGGCTCGAAAGTTGCCTCGTTCTTAGTGGCATCACCACGCAACACCAGCACATTATCAATGCCCAAGAAATTTAGATCAATTAATGCATCCTCTGTTTCACGTTGTGTAAAACCACCACAAATAAGATGCGGGACAGCATCTATTTTATAATGGTTCATGATAGCAGCACAAATACCCACGGTGCCAGGTCTTTTTCTGACCTCCACTTTCTCAAAAGTGCCATCATTTTTCTTTTTGAAGATATGCTCACTTCTGTGGTAGGTAACATTAATAAATGAAGGTTTAAACTCCATCAAAGGATCAAGATGATTGTACAATGAAGCGATGTTTTTACCCTTTAAAGGAGGTAATACTTCAAATGACACTAAAACATCCTTGGCCTGTCTGATATGATCAATTACTTTCATTTTAACGATTGCTTGCTGTTATGAGCGCAAAAGTAAGCATATATGCTGATGAAAATTTATACATTTGCCAATAATCATGAACCTTACCATCCATACCAAAAACCTGATTAAACGGTACAGAAACAGGACCGTCGTGAATCAGGTATCTGTTGAAGTTAAACAAGGTGAAATTGTTGGACTATTAGGACCAAATGGTGCTGGCAAAACAACCTCATTTTACATGGTAGTTGGCCTCATTAAACCTGATGAAGGGGAAGTGTTCCTCAATGATTTAAACATTACCAAATTACCTATGTACAAGCGCGCACAAATGGGTATTGGTTATTTGCCACAGGAAGCCTCTGTATTCAGAAAGCTTTCAGTGGAAGACAATATTTCAGCAGTTCTTGAAATGACCAAGCTGAGCAAAAAGGAACAAAAACTCAAACTCGAAGAGTTACTCAATGAATTCAGACTTACCCATGTAAGAAAAAATAATGGTGATTCTCTGAGTGGTGGCGAGCGACGTAGAACAGAAATTGCCCGTGCATTAGCTGTTGACCCCAAATTCATTTTACTGGATGAACCTTTTGCAGGTGTTGATCCTATTGCTGTAGAGGATATTCAAACTGTTGTAGCAAGACTGAAGTACAAGAACATTGGTATACTTATTACTGACCATAACGTTAATGAGACCTTGTCCATTTGCGACAGAGCCTATCTGTTGATTGAGGGAAAAATTTTTAAACATGGTTCTGCCGAAGAACTTGCGGAAGATGAACAAGTCCGCAATCTTTACCTTGGAAGAAATTTTGAACTCAAAAGAAAAGATTATCTTCACGAAGAGGCCCGTCAGGAGTCGCTTTACGGCGACCGTTGAGCCCAGCCATCAACATGAAATTGCTTAGCCCTGCCATATCAACCCTAGCAAGGTTGCGCTCCTGGAGAATTGATGCCTGGATGCAACACCCCATTTCAGCACAACGAGAAGTGTTGCAAGATTTGGTGACTGCCGGGCAATACACAGAATTTGGCAGAAAATATGATTTCTCCAAACTGTTTAATACCAAAACCTTCAAACAGGCTATTCCGATACATGAATATGAGGATCTAAAGCCTTATGTGGAAAGGATCATGGCAGGAGAACAAAACATACTCTGGAATACACCCATCAATTGGTTTGCCAAAAGTAGTGGTACAACATCCGATAAAAGCAAGTTTATTCCTGTCAGCAACGAAAGTTTGGTTGATGGCCATTACAAAGCAGCAAAAGATGTGCTATCGCTCTATTATACCCAACACCCAGAATCAGATTTGCTGACTGGTAAAGGACTAGTTATAGGGGGAAGCCATACAGTTAGCAGCTTACATGATGAAGCGTTTTTTGGCGATCTGAGTGCAGTCCTCATGCAAAACACTCCCTTCTGGGGCAATTGGATCAGGACCCCAGAATTAAAAATAGCCTTAATGGATGAATGGGAGAACAAAATTGAAATGTTGGCCAACACCACGATGCATGAAAATGTGACCTCTGTTTCTGGTGTTCCCACATGGACACTCGTCTTATTTCAACGTATCCTGGAGCTAACTGGCAAACAAAATATGAAAGAAGTTTGGCCATCACTGGAGCTTTATATGCATGGCGGTGTTTCATTTCTTCCGTATATAGAACAATTCAAAAAATTAATCGGTGGAGAGGTAAACTTTCTGGAGATGTACAATGCCAGTGAAGGTTTTTTTGCCGCTCAGGATCTAACTGATGCAGATGGTATGTTACTTTTCTTGGACCATGGCATTTTTTATGAATTCATGCCCATGGAAGAATATGGAAAAGAAAATCCTCAGACCATTGGTCTGAAAGATGTGGAGTTGGATAAATTATATGCGCCGGTCATATCAACAAATGGAGGTCTATGGCGGTATTTGATTGGGGATACCATTTCTTTCACCAGCCTGAAACCCTTTAGAATAAAGGTTCGTGGCAGGGTAAAACTTTTCATCAATGCGTTTGGCGAAGAACTTATTATTGAAAATGCAGAAAAAGCAATGGCCGCAGCATGCAAAGCCACTGATGTAGTTGTAACAGATTACACAGCAGGTCCAGTTTATTTCAGTGAAGAAACAAATGGCGCACACGAATGGCTGATTGAATTTGAAAAAGCACCTGATAACTTGCAATTATTTTCATCTGTATTAGACAATGAATTGAAAAAACAGAATAGTGATTATGAAGCAAAGCGTCATAAGGGAATCGCATTAAGAGAACCTCTTGTGAAAATGTTACCAGCTGGCCATTTCAACAAATGGCTTAAACACAAAAACAAATTAGGCGGTCAACATAAAGTTCCCAGATTAAGTAACGATAGAAAAATACTAGAAGAGATCATTGCATTATTGTAAAATCGTTCCACCCCCCATAGTTATCAATAGATTGAAGTATTTTCGCAATGAATTAAAAGACCCATTAAATAAACCATCATGAAATTACTAGAAAATAAAATAGCCATTGTCACCGGCGCCGCACGTGGATTAGGAGAAGGTATTGCACTTAAACTGGCTGAACATGGCGCACATATTGCATTCAGCTATGTTAGTGAAAGCAGTGCAGATAAAGCTGCTGCATTGGTTACCAAACTGGAAGCGCTAGGAGTTAAGGCAAAGGCTTGGAGGAGTAATGCCGGCAAATATGAAGAAGCAGAGGCTTTTGTCAATGAGGTGGTAAAAGAATTCGGGACAGTCGATATATGCGTTAATAACGCCGGTATCTCAAAAGATAACCTATTGCTTCGCCTCACTCCTGAACAATGGGATGAAGTGATGGAAGTCAATTTGAAAAGTGTTTACAACATGACCAAGCAGGT
>CAZDTN010000067.1:0-8753 GCA_964508355.1 uncultured Sphingobacterium sp. | reverse complement strand
TAAGGGAACAGGGAATAGAGGTTAGCCCAATGATCCTTCCTGATACAGACATCTATAAGTTTGACATGATTGGGATTGTTATAGGAGCAGAAGCTGCAGCAGCATTTGATGAGTTTACCCGTATAGGATTGGATGATCAGATGACCAGGCAAACACGTTTCGACTGGCCCAATTACTTCAGGGTTTCAAGGTTAATACCTGCTGTAGAATATGTAAACGTGAATAGACATCGTACCCTTTTGATGCAAAAAATGAACGAAGCTATGGAGCCTTGGGACGTTATCATCACCCCAAGTTTTGGTAATCGTCAGCTTGCTATCACCAACCTAACCGGACATCCGGCCCTCTGTATGCCGATTGGTTTAAATAAAATGGGCTTACCCAATAGTATAACTTTCCTCTCCAACTTATTTAGAGAAGAGGAATTGCTCAAGCTGGGTTCGTTTTTCCAAAAAGCGACTGACCATGATGAAAAACATCCTGAAAGATTCAAGCAATAAATTGAAGTAATTTTGGATAATGCCTTTCCAACTTCATGCCCCTTACAGCCCATCTGGTGATCAACCAGTCGCCATTCAACAACTAGTGGAAGGCTTGAATAATGGGGAACAATTTCAAACACTATTAGGAGTTACAGGATCAGGTAAGACATTCACGATTGCCAATGTAATCCAACAGGTACAAAAACCCACCTTGGTTTTAACACACAACAAAACTTTGGTGGCTCAATTATACGGAGAACTAAAACAGTTCTTCCCGGAAAATGCTGTCGGCTATTTTGTTTCCTATTACGATTACTACCAACCGGAAGCATACATGCCCGTCAGTGATACCTATATTGAAAAGGACCTGGCTATTAATGAAGAACTTGACAAACTGAGGCTGCAAGCGACTTCAGAATTGTTAAGTGGAAGACGAGATATAATTGTAGTGGCTTCTGTGAGTTGTATTTATGGTATGGGTAACCCGACTGAATTCGAGAATGGAATTATAAGGATAAATAAAGGTCAAGTGATAAGCCGACAAGGTTTCTTACACGCATTGGTCAATTCACTCTACCACAGAACTCAAATTGATTTCAAAAGGGGAAGCTTCCGAGTAAAAGGAGATACGGTAGATATCAATTTACCTTATGTCGATTTTGGCTACCGCATAACTTTTTTTGGTGATGAAATTGAATCCATTGATACATTAGAAATAACAACTGGTAAGCGCATAGGCTCTGTTGATAATGCAGCAATTTTTCCCGCTAACCTCTGGCTCGCACCAAAGGATATCATCAATCAAGTCATTTCAGAAATCATTGATGAAATGACTAAACAAGTTGAATACTTTAAAGCTTCCGGAAAATATATTGAAGCACAACGCATAAGCGAACGCGTGAACTTTGATATTGAAATGATCAAAGAATTAGGTTATTGCAATGGAATTGAAAACTATTCAAGGTTCTTTGACAGAAGAAATCCGGGTTCAAGACCGTTCTGCTTACTCGATTATTTCCCCAAAGATTTTCTTTGCGTGATTGATGAAAGTCACCAAACCATTCCACAAATCAGTGGCATGTATGGTGGTGATAGAAGTAGAAAACTGACGCTGGTCGATTATGGTTTCCGTCTTCCTGCAGCACTGGATAACCGTCCGCTTAATTTTAATGAATTCGAGCAACTGCTAAACCAAGTCATTTATGTTTCTGCAACTCCTGGTGAATATGAATTACAAAAAACTGAAGGTGTTGTTGTAGAGCAAGTAGTTCGTCCAACTGGACTTTTAGATCCGCCCATTGAAGTGAGACCAAGTATCAATCAGGTAGACGATCTGCTGGATGAAATTGATAAGACTGTAAAGAAAGGAGATAGGGTATTGGTAACTACGCTGACAAAAAGAATGGCAGAAGAAATGGATAAATACCTCCAAAGAATCCAAATCAAATCCAAATACATACACAGTGAAGTCGATACCCTTGATCGTGTTGAAATTTTGCGTCAACTGAGACTAGGTGAAATTGATGTATTGGTGGGAGTGAACCTGTTGAGGGAAGGGCTTGATTTACCTGAGGTTTCACTGGTAGCTATTTTAGATGCCGATAAAGAAGGATACTTAAGAAATGAAAAATCATTGACACAAACAGCTGGACGCGCAGCGCGAAATGTGGATGGAAGAGTAATCTTTTATGCAGACACCATCACAGGTAGCATGCAAAAAACAATGGATGAAACAGAAAGAAGGCGTGCAAAACAAATAGAATATAACCTCAAACACAATATTACTCCTACAACTGTTAGGAAAAGTAAAGAACAAGTATTTGCGCAAACTTCAGTACTGGACATCAAAGGATACGATGAAAATAATATGCTTGTGGCTACCACTGAAGACCATGAAAGCAGTAGAGCTGCAGAAGAGCAGGCAGAATACATTACCATTCCACAATTAGAAAAGCAAGTACAAAAGCTGAAAAAGTCAATGGAAAAAGCTGCCAAGGACCTCGATTTTATGGAAGCTGCAAGATTGAGAGATTTGATGTTTGAAGCAAAAGGAAAATTAGATGCGTTAAAGTCGACTTCTTAATCCTACAACAATTGAATTACTGATTATTGTTTAATTTCAATACATAAACGAAACTGCATGCAAAGTAAGCTCGCCATGATGATGATGGGAATTTTTGGTTCCTTTCTTATAGTAATGGGACAAAATGTAAAACCCAGATTAAATACACTTTCTCTCAATGATTTAAGTAATTTTTCTGTCAAAGGAGAACAGTGGAAAATTATTGGTACTGTTAGTGGATCCTTTACAGATACCTTACTTCAACATCAATCAGGTGAGGGGATTTTACTTAATGATTTCAATCGAGCTGTTCATTATAGAACTGCTGCTCCAATTCTAACTAAAATGGAGCATGGTGATATTGTTTTAGAATTTGATTTCATGATTCCAAAAGGAGGGAGATCTCGTGTATTTCTACAATCACGTTATGGAATTCAAATTGCTGATAGCTGGGGTGTACAATTGCCCAAATCTAATGATATGGGTGGTATTTATGAAAGAGGAGAAAAGGGAAATGGATTTGATGGAAAAGCACCATTAAAAAATGCAGGCTTTGCTCCTGGTATCTGGAACCACATGGAAATTTCATTTCAAGCACCAAGATTTGATGCCGCAGGTAAAAAAATACAAGCTGCAAAATTCAATTATGTAAAACTCAATGGCATCGCCTTACATGAAAATATATTCTTGAGCGGTCCGTCAAGAGGTGCACAATATGAAGATGAAAAAGCATATGGTCCAGTTTCATTTCAAGGTGACCATGGTGTGATTGCTATAAGAAATATTCGTTACGCACCACAAGAAGAATTAAAAGCAAGTTTAAGTGATTTGCGTTATGCCTATTTCGAAAAATCCGCAAAAACACCTGAAGAAGCTGCAAAAACAAAACCGAACAGTACAGGTAATGCAACAGTTCTTGATTCAAGATTTGCATCTGCCAGGGATCAGTTCTATTTACAATTTGACGGAAAACTGAATGTACCTGTCAATGATAACTATACATTTACCATGTTATATAGTGGTGACGCAAGTTTGGTTATAGATGGAAAACCTGTAATTCCATCAACATGGAATCACCTTGGTGGATACCCAGTTGTTGGAACAACATTATTAGAAACAGGAACTCATGATTTTAAACTTTGGATCAACAAAGATTTGAATTGGTCGTCACCGGGATTATCGCTTTTTATAGAAAAGCCAAACTCAAAGGCAATCGCTTTACACTCACCTGCATCCATGCCAGAAAGAGTGCCATCACCATTGATTGCCGTTCAATCCACCAACTCTCCTGAATTGATACGTTCATTCATGGACCATAATAACCGAAAGTTAACACATGTGCTTTCCGTTGGAGATCCACATCAAGTGCACTATTCATATGATCTTTTACAAGGGGGATTATTACAAGTATGGAAAGGCGATTTTTTAAATACTACAGAAATGTGGTATGAAAGAGGGGAGCCTCAAACCGCGACAGCCCTCGGTGCAGCAATAACATTAACCGGCAACTGTCCAGTTTATGAACCCACACTTACCAAAGATTCTGTAACAGCGTATCATTACAAAGGATATACACTCGATACAAAAGGTTTACCAACCTTTAACTATACTTATCATCAATTAAAAATTAATGATAAAATTGAAGCGCTTGAAAATAGCAATGGATTAAAAAGAACGTTAAGTATAGAAGGAGATAAACAAAATACAAACATTAGAATCGCACAAGGTCCATCTATAAAGTCTTTGGGTAATGGGATGTATGTTGTTGGTGATCACCAATATTTTATCACAATAGATCCTGCTGTAAAAGTTTCGATAGAACAATATCTCGGTCAGCAAGTTTTACTAACACCCGCAACCAACAATATCACTTATACCATTATTTGGTAAATTTTATATGATGAAAAGACTTGAGGAATTTTTAGAAAAAGTAAAGACACGTTCTCAAACGTATATCGGATATCCAGCTGGAACAGATTACGATTATAAGGAGTTATATCCATTATTGGATTATAGTCTCAATAATGTGGGAGACCCCTATAATCAATCTAATGATATGTGTTCGAAAGAATTTGAGCGAGAAGTAATTGATTTTTATGCTGAGTATTTCAATGCCCCTAAAAATAACCACTGGGGCTATGTAACCAATGGTGGATCTGAGGGAAACCTTTATGCACTTTATCTCGCAAGAGAACTCTACCCAAACGGAATGGTGTATTATTCTGAGGCAACGCATTACAGTATTCAGAAAAACATTCACCTGCTCAACATGGATAGCATTGTTATCCGTTCACAGCCAAGTGGTGAAATGGATTACAATGATTTAGCTGAAACAATTCAAATGAACAGACACAGATCTGTGATTATTCTTGCTAACATCGGTACTACGATGACTGAAGCAAAAGATCATGTCCCTACCATTGCAGGCATATTGAAAAAATATGCGATCAAAAGCTCATACATCCATTCAGATGCTGCGCTTTGTGGATCTTATTTACCTGCATTGGGTTATCATGATTTTGATTTTGCACATGGGGCAGATAGCATAGCAATATCGGGACATAAATTTTTTGGCTCACCAATTACAAATGGTATAGTAATGGTGAAAAAATCTTATAAAGAAAGAATAGGTAGATCCATCAACTATATTGGCGCATTAGACACAACAATAACTGGCTCTAGAAGTGGTTTTAATGCTTTGGCCTTGTGGTATGTAATGCAAAAGTGGGGGAAAGAAGGAATACTTGAAAGAGCAAAACAATGTATTGAACACGCAAGTTTTTTAAAAAATGCGTTGAATGAAATTGGAGTGAAAGCATGGACAAACGAAAATTCATTTACTGTAGTTTTTCCAAGAGCATCTGATGCTGTTTGTAAAAAATGGCAATTGGCCAGCGATAATGAAATTTCACATGTAATCTGTATGCCTGGCGTTACCAAACAAATGCTTGAAGAATTTATTCACGATATGAAAAATGCACAATAATGAAAACCTTCCATATGCATAAACTAATTGTTACTTGTGTCGTTTTATTTGGCATAGGTTTGAAAGTTAGCCTGGCACAGCAATCTGCTGTCCAATCTGAAATAGATTACTATACATTGAAGACCATTGCAATCCCGCAGGACGTAAAACTTGAAGTGGGTGGAATTGCAGTATTACCTGATGGAAGAATTGCTGCGTCTACAAGAAGGGGTGAGATTTGGATCATTCAAAATGCTTATGGAACAGGAACTACACATTTCACCAAGTTTGCCTCTGGATTACATGAAGTACTTGGGCTTGCTTATAAAGATGGTGCATTCTATTGTACCCAAAGAGGAGAGCTCACCAAAATAGAAGATAAGGATGGTGATGGAAAAGCAGATTCATATACACCAATCAGTTTATTTCAATTGAGTGGCAACTATCATGAGTACGCATATGGTCCTATTTTTGATAAACAAGGTGATATGTATGTAACCTTGAATGTTGCTTGGGTAGGTTATGGTGATGGATTAGGCAAATGGCATGGCTGGTTAATGAAGATCAAAGAAAATGGAGAGCAAGAGCCAATAGCAACTGGACTTCGTTCACCTGCAGGATTTACCATCAACAGCAACAACGATGTTTTCTATGCAGAAAACCAAGGCGATTGGGTAGGTAGTGGAAGAGTAACTCATTTGGAGAAAGGGGATTTCGCTGGTAATGCAGGAGGTCTAAATTGGACAAAAGAACCGGAATCTCCTTTAAAGTTGACAAAAGAAGATTTGAAAATTGTCGATAACGGTCAGCCTATGCACGAGGCTGCTAAAAAAATAAAAGAACTTAAACTTCCTGCTGTTTGGTTTCCGCATACATTAATGGGTATTTCCACAGCTGATGTGTTAGAAGATGTTACCGCAGGTGCTTTTGGTCCTTTTACTGGTCAATATTTTGTTGCCGATCAAGGTCATTCAAAAATCATGCGCATGTCGCTTGAAAAAGTAAAAGGAAAATACCAAGGGGCCTGTTATCCTTTTTACGAAGGCTTTGCATCGGGACTCTTACGTTTACGTTGGGGGCTGGATGGATCTATGTTTGCAGGTATGACAAGCAGAGGATGGGCAAGTACTGGAAAAGCAGAATATGCTTTACAGCGATTGGTATGGAATGGAGAAACGCCATTTGAAATGAAAGACATCAAAGCCATGTCTGATGGATTTGAAATTGAATTCACTTTACCTGTCGATGCAAATCAATTAAAAAATCCAATGCTCTATAGCATTAATAGTTTTACCTACATGTACCATCATCATTATGGTAGTCCCATTATCAACAACAGGAACAGAAAAATTGTAGGCATTATCCCTTCTGCAGATGGAACAAAAGTAAAACTGGTATTAGATAGTCTGATTGAAGGATACATTCATGAAATAAAAGTAAAAGACCTTGTATCAACTTCTAACAAATCACTCTTACACGATTTTGCTTATTACACTCTGAACAATATTCCTGATGGTGCAAAGACTGTGCTCACTGATGAGCAAAAAGTAAAAGCACATGCAGGGATGCATCATTCAGCCCCAAATGCTTCTCCTTCAAAATCTGATGCGCCAACAAAAAAGCGACAACTAACAATGCCAGCAGATTGGAAACAGCCTGATAAGGTATTGAAATTAGGCACCAAGCCTGGATTAAAATATGATGTTACACAATTTGAAGTGAAAGCAGGTTCTAAAATAAGACTGGTATTTAATAACAATGACGATATGACACATAATGTTGTTATTGTAACCCCTGGCGCAGGAGATGAAGTTGGTAATCTTGCGCTTAAACTTGGATTAAAAGGTTCGGAAATGAACTACGTTCCCAATACACCTAAAGTTTTATTTCACACTTCATTACTACAACCTGAAAGTAGCGAGTCGATTTATTTTATTGCACCAAGTAAACCTGGAGAGTATATGTTTATTTGCACTTATCCTGGACACGCTTCTGTAATGCGTGGTATTTTAAAAGTTGTACCTTAATCATATGGTAAAAGAAATTCACCAATGGTATAGTCCTTCACTTAATAAAGAAATGCCTATAGCGGTTTATGGGCATTATGGATTTGCCTTGTTGATGATACCGACAGCTGCTGCAGATTACCTGGAATACGAGCGCTTTGAGTTGATTAATGCATTAAGTCCATTTATCAATGATGGAAAAATTAAAATCTTTTCCGTCAACAGCATCAATACTGAAAGCTGGATGAACAAGCAGATGGAAGGAGCTCATAAAGCCATTCGCCACAACCAATTTAACCATTATATCTACAACGAAGTCATTCCCTTTATCAAAAACATGACTTCACAGGACACACCAATTATTACCTGCGGTGCATCTTTTGGTGCATTTCATTCCATGAACCTGTTTTTGAAAAGACCTGATTTAATTAATGGTGTATTTGCCATGAGCGGTGTTTATGACTTAATGGAATACACAGATGGATATTATGATGAACAGGTATATTTTAACTCACCAATTCATTATATACCCAATCTAAACAACCATGATACGCTAGAAAAAATACGAAAGGGTAAAATCATTATTGCAACTGGGAGTGGTTCCTATGAAGACCCAGAAGCCAATAGGAGATTTTCTAGTGTATTACACAGTAAGTCAATCCCCCATAAACTTGACATTTGGGGGGCAGACATACACCATGATTGGTCCACCTGGAAACAGATGTTACCTATTATAATGAACAGGCAATAGCCCTATCTTTGCTCCATGGAGAAAAAGCTGTTCTTGCTAGACGCGTTTGCCTTAATTTTTCGTGCCTATTACGCCCTCATTAGAAGCCCCAGAATTACCAGCAAAGGAAAAAATACCAATGCGCAATTTGGTTTCACCAATGCACTTACAGACTTATTAAACAAACAGAAGCCAACACATATGGCTGTATGTTTCGATACTGCTGCTCCAACTGAACGTCATACTGATTTTGCCGACTATAAAGCTAACCGCCAGGAAGCTCCAGAAGATTTGTTGGCCTCTATCCCAGATATTAAAAAAATCATAGAAGGATTAAATATTCCCATCATTGAAACAGATGGTTTTGAAGCAGATGATGTGATAGGAACACTAGCGAAACAAGCAGAGAAAGAAGGATACGATGTGTACATGGTGACGCCCGATAAAGATTATGGACAACTGGTAAGTGAAAACATCAAAATATTTAAGCCCCCATACCAGGGTGGTG
>CAZDTN010000066.1:0-9203 GCA_964508355.1 uncultured Sphingobacterium sp. | reverse complement strand
GTAAAATGAGAACAAATCAACTTCTCGGGGCAATGTTAGTAGTTTCCCTGACCATTACACAACAAATTTCTGCTGTGGCACAAGAGAGAAGGGAAAGAAACCCAACTCCCCCACCCGCAGCACCTGCTGCACCAGCGGCAACTCCTCCTGCTGCACCTCCTGCACCAGCTAAACCTGGACCAAAACCTTATAAAGATGTAATTACTGCAAAAGCAAAAACATCAAAAGGTTTATTTACTGTACATAAGATTGATGATAAGTATTTCTTTGAACTTCCAGAGAACTTATTCGATAAAGAAATCATGGCTATAACCCGTTTCAGCAAAGTTGCCGGCGGCGGTGGCGTATATGGTGGTGAATTGGCCAACCAACAAGTTGTGAAATTTGAAAAAGGTCCGGATAATAAAGTTTTCATGAGAGTGGTAACACTAATTAGTGTTGCTGATTCTTCACAACCTATTTACAAAGCGGTTTCTAACTCAAACCTCGATCCAATTGCTGCAACATTTGATATCAAATCTTTAGGTAAAGATTCAAGCGGAGCTGTAATTGAAGTAACAGATTTCTTCAAAGGTGAAAACCAAGCTGTATCTGTAAGCAGTCAAGCTAAAAGAAGATTAAACCTAACTGGTGTGTTGAACGATCGTTCTTACATTGATGTAATCAAGAGTTTCCCTATCAATACTGAAGTTAGAACTGTAAAAACATACGGATCATCTCCTGCTCCAGCAGGTGCAGGTGGCTTTGGAATGCCTTCATCATCTCTTCCTGCTGCAAATGCTGCTGGTGCTGTTACATTAGAGATCAATACTTCATTCATCAAATTGCCAGATAATCCTATGCAACGCAGGATGAATGATCCTCGTATCGGCTTCTTTGCAGAAGATTATACAAGATACAGTGATGATCAACAAAAAGTAGAGAACGAAAGCTTCATCGTTCGTTGGAGATTAGAACCAAAGAAAGAAGATGTTGAAAAATGGAAAAAAGGTGAACTGGTTGAACCAGCGAAACCAATCGTTTACTACATCGATCCAGCAACACCTAAGAAATGGAGACCATATTTAATTCAAGGTATCAACGACTGGCAAAAATCATTTGAGAAAGCTGGTTTTAAAAATGCAATAGTTGGTAAAGAATGGCCAGAGAATGATAGCACCATGAGCTTGGAAGATGCACGTTTTTCTGTGCTACGTTACTTTGCTTCTGATATTCCAAATGCATACGGACCAAATGTACATGATCCTCGTACTGGTGAAATCATTGAAAGCCATATTGGCTGGTACCATAATGTAATGAGCTTAGTACATGATTGGTATTTTGTTCAAACTGCAGCTGTTGATCCTGGTGCGCGTAAAATGAAATATGATGACGACCTGATGGGTAACCTGATCAGATTTGTTTCTTCACACGAGGTAGGTCACACACTTGGCCTTCGTCACAATATGGGATCAAGCAGCAAAACTCCAGTAGAAAAACTAAGGGATAAGAATTGGGTTGAAGCCAACGGCCACACTGCTTCTATTATGGACTATGCACGTTTCAATTATGTTGCTCAGCCAGAAGACAACATCGGCAGATCAGGACTGTTCCCAAGAATTGGTGATTATGATGATTGGGCAATTGAGTGGGGTTATGGCTATGGCGCTGATGATGTAGAAGCTGATAAAAAACAACGTAACAAATTGTACAATGAGCGTCTTGCCAAGAACCCAAGAATTTGGTTTGGTACATATGAATACGGAAATATGTCAGACCCAAGAACACAAAGTGAAGACTTGAGTGATAATTCTGTAAAAGCTAGTGAGTATGGCATCAAGAATCTGAAGAGAATCATGGCTCAATTACCAGAATGGACTAAAGAAGAGTCTGACAGGTATGAGAACCTTGCACAAATGTATCGTCAGGTTGTTGGACAATTCAATAGGTATGTTGGTCATGTTTCACGCAACATCGGTGGTTATTATGAAACACAGAAAAGTGTTGAACAAGATGGTAATGTATATGAAGTAACACCTAAAGCAGTTCAAAAAGAAGCTGTGGCTTTCATGAATAATCAGTTGTTTGCAACTCCAACATGGATGTTAGATCCAAAAATTTTGGATAAGATCAGCAGCCCAACTTCTGACCAACTTAGCTCACTACAAGATAATGCTTTAGCTAGTTTATTGTCAGCCTCTCGCTTAACGAGAATGACAACTTCATCTAAGCGTTTCCCTAATAGCTATGATATTGCAGAATTATTTGGCGACCTGAAAAAAGGAATTTTTAGTGAACTAAGTTCTAAGAAAGCCATAGATGGTTACAGAAGAAACTTGCAAAAGAGCTATGTAGAGAGAATGAGTTCTTTGCTTGGCAATGCAAACGCTGCTGGTGGAATAACCATTTCGATTGGAGGTGCAGTAAGCGCCGGACCGGATCCAAAGAAAACAGATGTTACATCAGTTGTTAGAGCACACCTTTCATCATTGAGATCAGAAATTCAGGCAGCAATTCCTGCTACGACTGACTCCATGAGTAAATACCATTTAATGGATCTTTCAGAAAGAATTAAAGATGCATTAGATCCTAAATAATGTAAACTGGTTTACAAAACCAATAGAAAAGCCCCGAATAATCGGGGCTTTTCTATTTATAGCTAATTAAGAAGTTTATTCATTTTTATTCATAACGCAACGCAACAATTGGATCCAGCTTTGCCGCTTTCATAGCAGGATATAAACCCGCTGCAAGTCCCACACCAGAACAAATAATAATACCAATAGTAATTATGTTCCAAGGAATAAAAAATGGCGTATCCAATAAACTGCCAACCAAATTACCTATCAGTACACCCAAAAAGATACCAATAATGGCGCCCAATAAACTGATTAAAGTGGACTCAAATAAAAATTGAGCACGAATTGAATTCTTTTTTCCTCCCAGTGCCTTAATTAATCCTACCTCCTTCGTTCTTTCTGATACGGCAACCAACATGATGTTCATTAGTCCAATTGCAGCACCTATCAAGGTAATAAAGCCAATCGCACCCGCTGCTGCAGAAATGGTACCCAGCAGTCCAATGAAAGTCTCTGCTATACTATCACTCTTATCGACATAAAAATTATTATCCTCTGATACTTGAAGCCCCCTTATTGGCCTGAACTTTGACTCTGCCTCTCCTATTGCAGTTTCCATCTGATTAATATCTTTAACCATGACTGCTATATTATAAGATTGGTTAGGATTGGCGTAACGTTGCCGAACGTTAGTATATGTAGCAAACACAACATTATCAGCTTGCAGAAAAGCACTGGATCCCTTTTCTTTGGTTACCCCGATCACCCTGTATTTATTTTTTCCTACTCGAATAACCTGATCTAAAGCACGATCCAGCTTAGCACCAAATAATTTATACGCAACATCCTTACCGATGATGCAAATATCCATACCGCTCTGCACATCATTGCGATTGAAATTACGGCCATAGGCAATTTCATATCCGTTCAATTGCAGATAGTTTTCATCCCCACCATTTAAGGAAACAGTTGGGTTTGTTTTCTTGTTTTCAAAATTTACGACCTGGTTTCTGGGACCATTTATACCAATACTTACATCAGCTGGGTAATCATACATTTGTTTGAATAGCGTAGCTTGTTTGTAGGTAATTATTTTACCCGTATTCGATTTCTTTACTTTTCTATTTGTTTTGGTATTCGACTGGGTAACATTGGCACCGTCATTTCTGAACATTCTTCGCTCCTTAAAACGAATACTGAAAGCGTTGGCGCCCATAGTGGAGAAGCTATCCCTTAGGCTATTATTCATTGCTTCAATGGCAGTAATAATACCCACTAGCGCCATAATACCAAATGCAATTATCGCCACAGTAATCCCTGTACGAAGTCGATTGGCCCTGACTGTTCTCCAGGCCAGTACCAGATTATCTAATAGTTTCATGTTGTAAAAGTAAACAAACCTTTACTTCATCATTAAAAAGATTGATGAACGGAACAACTGAAAGTTGACTTAATGCAGGTTAGAGGAACATGATTAACCAATCTGGATGTATTCCTAACGCCAATAATATAACGGCATTTACGACCATCATTACTTTGAAGAAGGTTGAAAATTGAACTTCTTCGAGCGGCTGGCCATTGTCATCTTTGAAATACATAGCTTGAATCACCCTGAAATAATAATAAATGCTTACCGCTGCTCCTAGAATTGCAACAATCACCAGCCAAAGTGAATTACCATATTTCATAGCTGACAGGAGCATGTAATATTTCGCAAAAAAGCCAGCCGTTAACGGTATACCAGCCAATGATAGCAAACTCACTAGCATTGATGCAGCAACTAGAGGATGCTTTTTGGCAAACCCATTAAGTCCCTCTACTGAATGATCCTTGAATTTTGCCAAAACACCAAACAACCCAATACTCGCAAAACCATAGGCAGCAAAATACAAGATCATACCCTGCTTGGCCATCAAATTCATTGAATAAACACCCAGCAACATAAATCCAGCTTGTGCTATGGAGGAGTAGCTCAACATTCTTTTCACACTTTGCTGAAACACTGCAGTTATGTTACCCACTACAATAGTCATGAAAATAATTGCACTCAATAAAATATCCCACTGTGCATGGACTTTGCCAAAAGCAGTTTCAAATAATTTGAGGAAAGCGAAGAAACCAGCAGCCTTTACAAGGGTTGCCATGAAAGAGGTGTAAACAGTTGGGGTTCCATCATATACATCAGGCGTCCAGAAATGAAAGGGTGCTGCTGATACTTTAAATGACATTGATACCATTAACAACACCAATCCAATAGCTTTCATCGGTGTTAAAAAACCAGTACCCATATTGATGCCTTCCAAATAGAATGTACCAGCATCACCATAAATAAATGCAATACCCATCAATAAAAGTCCAGTAGAAAATGAGCCCATTAAAAAATACTTCAAGGCTGCTTCATTGCTCTTTAAATTAGACTTATCACTTCCTGCCAAGACATACAATGGAATGGATACAATTTCAATACCAATGAACAACATCAACAAGGATTTGAATCCTGCGATGATAGAAATACCTGCGGTAATGAAAAAGATCAATGCGTAATGATCTGATGGAGATTTTGAACTTTCTTCTATTTCGTTTGCAGAAAGAAGAAAATACATCAGTAACGTAAGGTGACAGACCAAATTAAATACAAAGCTAAATGAGTTATAGACCAACATACCTTTTGTATCAATACCAAAGAAAGGAAGTCCGGCATATTCCAGCCAGTTGGCCACTAATACTGCTAATACACCAACAACTGCAATGACTGAGATTGTTTTTTTATTCTTGGTAACAAATCCAGCGTACATCATCAGTACACCCCATAAAGCAGCTAATATAATTGTGTTCATAATTTCAAATGTGTTTAGTTGGTACCAAATCTATTTAAGATCAATCCCACTGTTTCCGAAATCATCGAGAAATAAGGGGTTGGATAAACTCCCATTACGAAAATCAACAGACTGATTACCGTCAACATTACAATTTGTGTCTTATTGATATCAGTAAAAGTATTTACTGCAACAGCCACCTCACCATAAAAAACATTTTTGACCATGTTCAACGTGTATATAGCAGAGAGGATAATACTTACACCTGCTAATGCAGCGATCCAGGGTTTCAGTTGATACAAACCATTAAACAACATGAACTCACCAACAAAGGCATTTGTCAATGGAAGCGCAATATTGGCAAAAGCAATAATCACCATGAAAATAGCAAGTATTGGCGCTTTTTTGGCCACACCCCCTAATTCAGAAATTTTTGATACCCCTGTTTGTCTTTCGATTAAGTCGGCAATAACCCATAGTCCGACTATATTAATACCGTGATTGAACATTTGAATAAATAAGCCATTCATGGCAACCGCCTTCAAGGTAAAAGCACCAGCGGCCATTAAACCAATGTGTGCAATAGACGAATAGGCGATCAATCTTTTCACACTGTCTTGTTTTATTGCAATAAAGGATGCATACAACATGCCAATCACAATTAAAATTGTTATCGGCTCGGCATAAGTTTTAGCTGCATAAGGAAACATTGGTAATAACCATCTGATTAAACCAAATAATCCCATCTTTACCATTACACCACTCAGAATCATTGTCACAGGTGTTGGAGCTTGTTCATATGCTTCAGGCTGCCAAGTATGGAAAGGGAAAATTGGCATCTTGATAGCAAATGCAATAAAAAATAAAAAGAAGACCCAAGCCTGTTCAGCATTTGTAGGTGTTGCATTATAAAAAGAAACGATACTAAATGATCCTCCTGTTTTGAGGTAGATATAGAAAATACCAATCAACAAGAAAAGTGAACCAACAAAAGTATATATGAAGAATTTGAATGTCGCTTTGATTCTTTTTTCACCACCGTATATGGAAGAAAGAAAATATACCGGAATTAAGGCTACCTCCCAGAACAAGTAAAATACGAGCGCATCAATTGCCATAAACACTCCCATCAAGCCACAGAAAGTAAGCATCAATAATCCAAAAAACACGTTAGGATTTTTATACTTCCCAGCTGGTATACTGATAATGGCAATAGGAAGTACAATTGCTGTAAGCAAAGCCAATGTTCTAGTTAAACCATCCAGTATCAATGCAAAACTGGCGCCAATACCGGGTAACCACACATAACTAACCTGGTTCAACAACTGATGCTTAGCCTCAGTATAAAACAAACTGGTTACAACAACACCCAGTGTGATGATAGAGAAAAACAAGGCAGTGGACTTTGCACTTTTCTCAGACTTCATGAAAAAACTGAGAATTCCCCCTAACAAGGGTAACCAGATCAAGAGTGCCGGAAAATTATCGAATGCTGCGAACATAATTAATACGGTTATGATTATTTCCAGAACAATTGGAAAATGAAAAATAATATAATTGAAACCATCATGATTAAAATATAAGAACCCACCTGTCCACTTTGCAGGAGTCGCATCTGACGACCGCTAAACTGCACTGCCTTACCTACTCCGTTAACCAGACCATCAATAATTTTATTATCTACCACAGAACCAAAGAAACCGGCAAGTCTATCCAATGGTTTTACTACAACTGCCTCATACAATTCATCAACATACCATTTGTTGGCCAAGAATCCTGAAACACCTTCTGTTGTGTTTTCACCTTTAAACTGTTTTCCAAATAAGCGGTTGGACATCAGTATGGCAATAAGAATAAATGTGAGCAAGATGCCAATTAATGCCCACTCAAGGCTATGTGATAAATGATGGCCTTCAGCAGCAGTTGTTCCTAAAACTGGAGATAGATAAGAAGAGAGTATGTGTGCGTTTTCAGCGAACAACGCAGGAATACCTACCCATCCACCTACGATCGACAGCATAGCCAGAACAATTAGAGGAAAAGTCATTGCTAATGGAGATTCATGCAAATGATGCTCTTGTTCATGAGTCCCACGAAAATTTCCAGAGAAAGTCAGGAAATATAACCTGAACATATAAAAAGCAGTCAAGACAGAAGTCATTACCCCAAAAACATAATAGATAGGATGCTTAACTAAGGCAGCTACAAGTATTTCATCTTTAGAGAAAAATCCTGCAAACGGTGGAATACCGGCAATAGCCAAACAACCGATTAGAAATGTAATATGTGTAATTGGCAACTTCTTTCTCAATCCCCCCATATTCATGATATCTTGTTCATGATGCATGGCATGGATAACACTACCCGCACCCAAGAACAATAAAGCTTTGAAAAAGGCATGTGTCATTACGTGAAAAACACCAGCTGTATAAGCGCCTACACCTAATGCAAGGAACATGAGTCCGAGTTGGCTGACAGTAGAATAAGCCAATACTTTTTTGATATCATTTTGCTTCAATGCAATGGTTGCTGCGAGTAAAGCAGTCGCTACACCAATTATGGCAACCAGGTTTTGTGAAACAGGTGCCAATGAATACATCACATTGCTTCTGGCAATCATATAAATACCTGCAGTCACCATGGTTGCAGCGTGAATCAAAGCAGAGACAGGTGTTGGTCCTGCCATGGCATCCGGCAACCAGGTGTATAAAGGAATCTGCGCTGATTTACCCATTGCTCCGATAAAGAGTAAAATGGTAATCCCAGTTATAACAGGCACAGGAGCTGATGCCGCTTTGGCAAACACCTCTGCATAAGTAATGGAACCAAATTGTTGCAGCATCCAAAATACTGCAAGCAAGAAACCAAGATCACCAATTCTGTTCATCACAAATGCCTTCTTGGCTGCATTGTTATAATTATTATTTCCAAACCAATACCCAATCAATAAATATGAGCAAAGTCCAACACCTTCCCAACCTACAAACATCACTACAAAGTTGGAGCCCAATACGAGCAACAACATAGAGAATACGAAAAGATTGAGGTAAGCAAAATAACGAGCAAAATGCGGCACTGACTCTTCATGCATGTAGGCGGTCGAGTATATATGTATTAATGACCCAATACCAGTGATAACCAGTAAAAACAATGCACTCAACTGGTCAATCTGAAATGATACGGGTATTTTTAGTCCCCCTGCATTGATGAAGTCGAAATACTTAATTAATTGTGTTTGAAATCCAGCCGCAGACACTTCTTGAAAAACCAGCAAGCTGATTACAAATGAGGCTATCAATACACCAGATCCAATGATGCCCACCAAGGCCCTTGATAAATAATTCCTGAACAATCCATTGATCAGAAAACCAATGAAAGGGAGCAATGGAATGAGAAAAACATATTTATTCATACAACGCTTTGAATCAGTTCAAACTATAATTAGTGTTTCAATCGATTTAAAAAATTTATATCGACAGAATGAATATTCCTATACAACATCACGATAATGGCCAACCCTACTGTCACTTCAGCTGCTGCAACCACCATGATAAAGAACACAAATAACTGCGCCTCAGTTCCTGCAGTAGTTGCACGATCTAGTACATATGCATTTAGATGATGCATCTTGGAAAATGCAACCAATAGCACATTCACAGCATTGAGCATTAATTCAATACACATGAAAATAATGATGGCATTTCTTCTGGTAAGTACACCTACAATTCCAATAGTAAACAAGGCTATCGAAAGAAAGATGTAATAGTTAATTGGCATTACTTGCATATGCAAAAAATTAAGAAACGATTTTTGAAGATTCTTTTTTACC
>CAZDTN010000065.1:0-9367 GCA_964508355.1 uncultured Sphingobacterium sp. | reverse complement strand
GGTGTTGAAGAATTAAAAATCGATATCGATTTCTCCAACCCTGAAATCACATTAGAAATTGACCGTGAAAGAGCATTGATGCAAGGTATTTCAACCGGACAAGTCGGTTTAGAAATAAGAACCGCCCTGTTTGGTAAGGAAATTTCTAAATTGAAAATCGGTGAAGATGAGTACAAAATCATTGTGCGCAATGATGCTTCACAGAGAAAAACACTTTCTGAATTGTTGAACATGCGTATCACTTATCGCGATTTTACAACTGGACAAATTAAGCAAGTCCCTATTAGCGCAGTTGTGAAAGCCGATCTTAGCAATACGTATGGAAGTATAAAAAGAAAGAACCAGAAGCGTGTAATCACTATTTTCTCTAACGTTCTTACTTCGCAAGGTTATACGCCACAAGCGGTAAACGAAGAAATCAAGAAACAAATTGATGCCTTCAAATCAAAACCAGAAGGTGTAACTATTGCACAGACAGGTGAAGGAGAACAGCTGGCAGAAACTGCTGCTTTCTTGCAACAAGCTTTGTTTATTGCAATCGGTTTAATTCTATTGATCCTTATTCTACAGTTCAATTCATATAGCAGGACAGTCATCGTACTATCTGAAATTTTCTTCAGTTTGATTGGTGTACTCTTGGGATATGCCATCTTCAGATCAACCTTTGCAGTAGTAACAACTGGAATTGGTATCATTGGATTATCTGGTATAGTTGTGAAGAATGGTATTCTGGTGATTGAATTTGCAGATGAACTAAGAGCAAGAGGAATGAAAACCAGAGAGGCCGTGATTGAAGCTGGTAAAACCCGAATTGTACCTGTATTGCTGACTGCTCTTGCTGCTATACTGGCCTTGATTCCACTAGCCATTGGATTCAATATCAATTTCGTAACCATGTTCTCAGATTTAAACCCACATATTTTCTTTGGTGGTGATAATGCTGCGTTCTGGAAACCGTTGGCACTGACCATTATCTGGGGCTTGATCTTCGCCTTCTTTATGACTTTGCTTATTGTACCTGCGATGTATTTAATAGCAGAGCGTTTAAAACGTCCAATGAACAAGTTCTTTAGAGGCAGATGGATTTCAATTCTCGGTTTGACTGGTCCGTTCTTCTTCTTGCTAACAGGATTAGTATACTTAGTTAGAAAGATCCAAAGAAAGCCAGTTTGGAATGGAAAAATGCAACCTAAAGCTTAATACTATCGTCTTCAAACTAAAAAACTGAAAATGGAACAATACAGCACCAGATCTAACCATGAAATCGACTACAAGATTGTAGGTGAGGAAATGCAATATGTTGAAATCGAACTCGACCCAAATGAAACTGCCATTGCTGAAGCTGGAAGCTTCATGATGATGGAAGATGGCGTTCAAATGCAAACCATATTTGGTGATGGCTCTAGTCAAAACCAAGGTGTCTTTGGAAAACTTTTTTCAGCTGGTAAGCGTTTGCTTACAGGTGAGAGTTTATTCATGACTGCCTTCACCAACATAGGTCAAGGGAAAAAAAGAGTTTCTTTCGCATCCCCTTATCCGGGTAAAATCATACCACTTGATTTGCAACAATTAGATGGAAGAGTAATTTGTCAGAAAGATTCATTTCTCTGTGCAGCCAAAGGCGTTAATGTAGGTATTGCTTTCCAAAGAAAACTAGGTACAGGCTTATTCGGTGGTGAAGGATTCATCATGCAAAAATTAGAAGGTGATGGAATGGCTTTTGTACATGCAGGTGGTCACGTATTTGAAAGATACCTTACTCCAGGTGAAACCTTAAAAATTGATACTGGTTGTGTAGTTGCATTTACGCAAACAGTTGATTATGATATCCAATTCATTGGTGGTATTAAAAATTCCATCTTTGGCGGAGAGGGATTGTTCTTTGCTACACTTCGCGGACCGGGTAAAGTATGGATTCAAACGCTTCCAGTAAGTCGATTAGCCAGCAAAATCATTTCTTATGGAACTGGGCCCAGAAGAGAAGAAGGAAGTATCCTAGGTGGATTGGGAAATCTGCTTGATGGTGACGGTTACTAATTTTATTAAAAGATCAATAAAAAGAAAGCCCCCCGAAAATTCGGGGGGCTTTCTTTTTGGACAATTATCATTTAAATCAAACTTACTTCTTTCGTACAAGCAATACTTCTACCCTTCTATTCATCCAAGCGAGATCTTCTTGGAAAGTTGCAATTACTGGTCTGTTTTTACCGAAACCAGTAGTTGAAATTTTAGTAGCCTTGATACCATAGCTCATCAAATATTGCTTTGCAGTTTTTGCACGTTTTACTGAAAGATCAATATTATACTCAGGATCACCTTCTAAGTCGGTATGCCCTTCCATGGATGCTTCCCAATTGTTGTTCTTTTTAAGAAACTGACTCACCTCAGAAAGCAAATTAAAGCTGGCCTGAACAAGATTTGAATTATCGAAATCAAAATAGATTACATATTTCAAGCTATCTCCGGTAATGCTGCGGAAATGATTGCCTTCACGGATCCAAATCGGGCCTAAATCTTCTTCCTTTTTTACCACTTTTGTCTCTTCAGCTGGACAACCCATATTTACTGGAGAACCTGCGATATCAGGACACTTATCGTTATTATCATCAATGCCATCTTTATCACGGTCAGAAAGCGGACAACCGTCGTTACTTACTGGACCAGCTAATTCTGGACATTTATCAAACAAATCACCAACACCATCTTTATCACGATCGATTATAGGACAACCATTATTATCAGCTGGACCAAATTCATTTGGACACTTATCTTTATCATCTGCAACGCCGTCGTTATCCTTATCTTTAATTGGACAACCATTGTTACTAATCAATCCAAACTCATTTGGACATTTATCTTGTGAATCAATGATGCCATCCTTATCTGTATCCTTCAATGCCTCTTCACTGTTTACTACACCATCCTTTTTCTTTTTCAAATCAAGATATACTCCCCATGAATAAGTAATATTATTTCTCATGCGCTGGGTCAGACCAAGCCCATATCCAACCTGAGCAAGTATCATGCCACCATTATTCATTACCATATATCTAGCACCAATTCCTATAGGCATTGAGAAAAACGCATTACCTTTTCTCAAGTTTCCTTGTAAACCAGAAAATAGAAAAGGTTGTGCAGGTAAACGTGAATCAGAAAAATGATAATACATGTCTCCTCTTAAACTAGATGACCATCCCTTCTCAAAATCTTCTGGAGTTGCATTGTTTCTCGAAATATAACCATTACCAATACCAAAATCAGTACTGAATGCAAATTTTTCGGAAAGATTGTTGTAAAAACTAAACCCTACCGTAGTATTGGCTTTACCTAAAAAACCATTTAATCCAGCAGCATTTCCATTTTCAGCATACTGATCAGTAAGACCAAAATCCTGAATATGTACTCTGTTCAAACCAAACATATTCCATTTGTAACGGTTAGCGTTTGAGCTTCCTTGTGCTGCATTAGTTTCTTGTGCCATCGTCTGTGAAAACAGAGCTAGGACAAATGTGAGCATGGTTAAACTCTTGTTGAAACGAATCATATTATAATATTTGAGTTATTTAAGAATTTAATTAATCTTTTGTGCAATCATGAGTTCAACACCTTGTCTGGAAAAACCGGCTGCGCTTAAGCCAGAGATGTTAATATCATAATGAATACCTATTGTTGTTTTATTAAGTTGTAATTGTAGATTAGGAATCACTGCATCTCTTACTCTGAAAGCAAATCCAACACCAATAGCAGAGCCCTCATATCCTTTAGAAGGTTCATCCAGACTATGTTGTACTCTAGCACCAATTAAATATTCAGCTGCCTCTGCCTTCCAATTAGTGATACCATAAACTCCAAACTGATTCAATTCATTCTTTACAGTGAACCCTGCTTGAACACCAAATGTGGGCTTCAACCTAAATTCTTTTGTCTTAAGCTCATCAGTAAATGGCCTGTTCAAATGCCTTACACTTGCACCTGCATACCATTCTACCCCTGAAGTATTTTGAAAAATTGATAGCCCTGTATTCAAACTTGTCCATCCATAACTTCTTCCAGATCTAAGCGGATCTCTAGAAACAGAAGGAACTGGACCGAATTGATCAAATTGGTCCGGGAAAAAACTACCACCTAATTCACCTAACCTAGTATTCGTATGCGAACCTTGGAAACCAAGTGACAAATAAAGATCATTGGCACTTAAACGCTGAGAAAAGGAAAGACCCAGCATGCCTGTGTTGTTTTTAAATACTCCTTTATTTGACTTATCAAATGATCCTGCTGCAGTAGCAGAAACAAAACTCTTTTTATCAAATCCTTCGGCTCCTTTCTTTGCAAAAGGAACATTTACCATGATACTCGCATTACGAAATGCCAGGAGTGACTGGTATTTGATATCTCTGAAATTAAAGCGAATATCCTTTTGCTTATTCAACTTTAATGATTGATTATACCAAAGATTCATCGACTGCACATCTGCGTAATGTAAATCCTGACTATTTGATTGCAGAAAGAATAAACTTCCAGCGAGTACGTATATAATTCTTCTTAGTAACATAAGCTTTTTTGTAGTGGTTAGTCTATTTGATTAAATTCAACGTACCTGTCTTTCTAATTTCTTTTCCATTTGTATCTATACCTTCCACCAACCAGATATAAGAGTCTGCCGGCTGAATTTGTCCACGGAATCTTCCATCCCATCCTTTTGAATAATCTGACGTTTCAAAAAGAATATTACCCCAACGGTTATATATTTTGAAATACTTGAGTTTAGTAATACCAACACATACCGCTTTAATCACATCATTTATACCATCACCATTCGGACTAAATACGTCAGGCACATAGATATTAGTTGCGTCACAACCAATCACAGTTATGATCTTGTTAGAGACCAATGACAAACATCCGCTGCTGTTCATAAACTTTACTGTATACTCAGCTGCTTCATTTACACGAAGTGTATCTTTATTATAATTGACAATGAGGTTACCATTCTTATACCAATTAATTATTAAACCTACTGGTACATTCACTTTCAAGACACGAGATTCATCTTTACAAAACTTATCTGTTCCTAGTATCGCAACCACAGGAGTTACAGGCAAGTCCACCATACTGAGCGTAATAGCTTCACTAAAGGAACTTCTGCATCCATTATCATTAATTGCAATTGCTGCATATGTACCACCTTGCTTTGCTACATACCTGTTGTTAAGAGAAGGTATTGCAGAACCATCCTTATACCATTGAATTCGATCATTTGATGTTGCACTCAAAACAACGCTATCACCAAAACAGAATAACATTTTATTAGCTGTCACCAATGGTGCATTAGGATTAGCTACCACCTTAACAATAACACCCTCACTCTGAATGGGCACACAACCATTGGTGTTAAAACGACTTACTGTAAATACACCCTCTGAAGAAGCTGTAAAAGTCTTTGCATTTGCGCCTGCTATGGCAATGCCATATTTATACCACTGATAACTTGGAGATGCAGAAGCAGTAAGTACAACACTTGTTCCAGCACATATACTGGTACTTCCTTCGGAGGTAATTGTCAGCTTAGGCTCATCAACTACAGGATCCTTAACGATGGCTATAACAGCAGGGCTAACGCAACCACTTGCATTTTTGACACTTACATTATATGCTCCAGGTGCAACTGATGTAAACACACCAGTAATATTTAAATAGGTAGCACCATCAATACTATAGGTAAATCCATTACCAACAGGAGAATTGATTTTGATTATCCCTGTTTTATCAGGACACAATGGATTTGTTATTTCAATGGATGGAAGTGATGGAGTAAGAGGGTGTGCATTGACTACCGCGACAGTAGCACTGCTGATACATCCGCTTGCATTCTTCACAGTAACATTATAGGTACCAGCAATAACTTGAGTAAATACGCCAGTTGTGTTAGTATAATCAACGCCATCAATGCTGTATGTATTACCAGGATTTTTTGGCGAACTGATGCTGATTGTTCCTGTACCTAAATCACAAGTTGGATGCACTATGTTCAAAGAAGGTGCTGCAGGTCCCTCCGGTTTTGGATTAACAACCACTACGGTGCTTGTACTAATACATCCATTTGTATTTTTAACTGATACCGCATATGTACCAGGTAGAATTCCTTTAAAAATGCCAGTATTATTCAAAAAAGTAGATCCGTCTAAGCTATAAGTATTTCCAGGTGCGAGTGGTGAACTAACCGTTATAGTTCCAGTCGGCACCTCACACGTTGGATGAACAACACTTACAACTGGAGTAGATGGTGCTGCCAAAACAGATACAGTCACTGGCTTTGCATCTGCCGGAATGGGTACAGGAATATTCGTACCACTAACCACCAAATAAAAAGTACTTGTAAAGACTAAAGCAGGTGTTGTGTAATTAGCTCCTATGTGAAGCAAATTGGTCAGCTGTGCATCTGCGTACCATTTGTAAATGGGTTCCACAATATTTACTGATGTAGCTCTCAAGGCTGCCCTGCTGTTAGCACATACTGAACCACCAACGCCAATCAATTCACCAGTAAAATTACCAGTGAAATCAAAAGGGGTAACAGTAACCTCAGATCGATCATTTATCGTATTAGGATCAGGATTCTTGAAGTCAATTATCTGTGCAACATTAGTGTAAACTGCAGTAGGAGTAATTGGATTTACCGAAGCGGTAATTACCAAAACAGCTTCTGCACCTACTGCTAAGTCATTTACTTCCCATTCACCAGAAACACTATTGTATTCTGCTGGTAATGATGAAGAAATAAATGTAAATCCGTTAGGAAGTAAGTCGAAAACTGTAGCTCCCTCTGTCGTATTCGGACCTAAATTTTTAATTTTAAGTGTAAAGTTTACAATAGAACCCACACTGGCGATAGGCTTATCAACAGTTTTGGTTAACTGTAAATCACTTCTGTTTTGCCTGTTTCGGTCCAATACATTTACCTGAGCCTTCAAGGGCTGAAGCGCTAAGACAAAAAGCGACAAACCAATGAAAATCAATGATTTAAAATTCATTTTATTTGATATTAGTTTCCTGTTCACGGATCTTATTATAAAAATTTGTTATACTTTATAAATTATTTTAAAAACAAGGGTAGACAATAAAATCAGCTATGACCTGATTATGTCAATGTGGATAACGAGTAGAAAATGTAGATATTGTGTACCCCCTAGTAATTTTCCAACGTGATTACACGTAATAGGAGGTATTTTCCCTATAACTAGTAGAAAAAATGACGCTTGGATGCATTGCGCCAACCAGCTTGACTTTGGTACTGGACGAAGAAAACTTTGACGTCTGCTTGGCTTTCGTAATTGACAAAGAAGATTTTCTTAGCAGATTGACTGGGATACTTGACAAAAAACCATTTTCCATCGTTCTGCCCAGCTTGACTTTCGTAATTGACTTTAAATACCTTAAGATCAGCTTGACTTTCATATTTCACAACAAACACTTTAACATCAGCCTGACCAGGATAATTGACAGAAAAAACCTTCTGCGCTTTCAATTGAAATACACAGAAGGTTAAAAATAAGGTGAATAGATGTTTCATTAGTCGCGACGCCCGTATAAGTTTCCGAGCAAACGGAGAATTTCTATGTATAACCAAACTAGGGTAACCAACAATCCAAAAGCACAATACCATTCCATATATTTAGGAGCTCCCATAGCTGATCCCTGCTCAATCCTGTCGAAATCCAACAACAAGCTCAATGCAGCAATAGCAGTAATTGCAATAGAGATTCCAATACTCAACATGCTGCCATTGTGTAATCCTGTCACATTTACACCAAATAAAGAAAGTATAAAGGTGATCAAATAAAACAGGGCAATACCACCTATGGCAGCAAACATAATTGACCTAAATCTTTCAGTTACTCGGATGATTCTAAAAGTATACAACAGGTACATTGCGATAGCGGTACTAAATGTTAGTATCACCGCTTGTTCAACTATTCCAAACTGAATTCCAGTAACAGATATATTAGACTCAGCACTACCACCAAATGCATCTTTGTACATGTATGAGATTCCACCAATAAATAACCCCTCTAGTAAAGCATAACCCGGGGCTAAATATTGCGCAAGCTGAGGCTTGAACATTAGTATTATAGCAACAATCAAACCCCCTATTGCTCCTCCAAACATATACCCTTGAACACTGTTGCCTGCCTCTGCTTGTTGCCATACAATAAAAGCGGTCGTCATCACCATGAGAAACAAAAAACCGAATTTGTTCAATGTACCTCCGAAGGTCATTGTGCCAGATCCAGGAACACCCATTGAACGATTAAAGGATTTTTCCGTTAACGTTGGATTACTTGAGTTGAATAGCGCCATATTGGGTAATTTTGTACTCTAAATTAATTAATTTCAGCGAAACAGAACTTCTTCAAGGCGTTCAGAATAAGCTGAATCAAAATATTTAACATGACAGAAAGAAAAGAAGAACTGCTCCAGGATATTGTGATCAAATTTGCCGGTGACAGTGGAGATGGCATGCAGTTAACGGGTAGTCAGTTTACCAACAATACGGCATTATTGGGCATTGACCTAGCTACTTTCCCCGATTTTCCAGCAGAAATTCGTGCACCCCAAGGTACTATACCTGGTGTGAGTGGATATCAATTGAGGTTTTCCAGTGATGCCATCTATACACCCGGTGACCTTTGTGATGTATTGGTGGCGATGACCGCAGCTGCTTTCAAAACTAATTTAAAGGCCATCAAAAAAGGAGGGAAAATTATAACTAACATCGATGGATTTGATTCAAAAAATTTGCGTCTGGCTAACTATGCTGATGGTGTTAATCCACTAGAAGATGGTTCCTTAGAAGGTTTTGAAGTGATCAAAATGGATGTGACCAAGATGACACGTGAGGCACTGAAAGAAATTACCTTGGGGACAAAAGAAAAAGACCGTGCAAAAAACATGTTTGTTCTCGGCTTTCTTTATTGGATGTACAACAGAGACATGGAGAGTACCCTGACTTTCTTAAAAGATAAGTTTGGCAAAAAAGATGAAATCTTAAATGCCAACATTAAAGCTTTACAAGCCGGATACAATTACGGAGATACTACAGAAACCTTCACCACAAGATATAAAGTAGAGAAGGCTAAAATGAAACCCGGAACCTATCGTTCCATCATGGGTAATCAGGCGTTGGCTATGGGTTTGGTGGCTGCCTCCCAAAAAAGTGGAAGACCATTATTCCTCGGCTCTTATCCTATTACACCTGCATCAGATATTCTACATGATTTGAGTCGCATGAAAAATTTTGGTGTGATGACATTTCAAGCAGAAGATGAAATTGCAGGTATTACTTCTGCAATTGGAGCAAGCTATGGTG
>CAZDTN010000064.1:0-9505 GCA_964508355.1 uncultured Sphingobacterium sp. | reverse complement strand
TCATTCAACATCTTTTCGATGCTCTGCATTTTCTTTACAGACTTACGAACAGTATTGAAGTTGGTAAGCATACCACCTAACCAACGCTCAGTTACGTAAGGCATGTTGACTTTCTTCGCACATTCAGTCACGATTTCTTTGGCTTGCTTCTTTGTTCCTACGAACATGATCTTCTTGCCACTTTTCGCGATGTTTTTAAGTGCATGAGCTGTTTCCTGCAAGCACTCTACAGTCTTGTTTAAGTCGATAATGTGAATGCCTTTCTTCTCAGCATAGATGTAAGGCAACATTTTTGGATTCCACTTTTTACGGAGGTGACCAAAGTGAACACCGGCTTCAAGAAGTTGCTGCTGCAGTGTAGTATTATTTTCCATTGTATAAAGTATGTTTTTGTTCTTGTTTGGTAATAGCTGTTAACGCTTGCTGAACTGGTAGCTTCTTCTTGCTTTCTTCTTACCGAATTTCTTCCTTTCAACACCTCTAGGATCCCTTGTAAGTAAGCCTGCGGCTTTCAATGCTGGCTTAAATTCAGGATTAAGGTTAATGAGCGCACGGGCAATACCCAACTTAGATGCTTCAGCCTGGCCTTTTTTACCACCGCCTGCTGCATTGATTTTGATATCGTATTTGCCTACACCATCAACTGTGATGATGGGAAGTTCCACCTGGTTCTGCAAGTATACCTGTGGAAAATATACTTTATAATCATGGTCGTTAACAGTGATGTTACCATCCCCTTTGCTGAGGAATACCCTGGTAACCGCTTCTTTTCTGCGACCAAGTCCGTTTTTTTGTTTTTCCATTATTGTTAAATTGAAATGGTTTGTGAATTAGAATTTGAAAGGTGTTGGTTGCTGTGCAGTATGCGGATGCTCAGCACCAGCGTACACAAACAATTTCTTAAACATCTTACGGCCAAGTCTGTTTTTAGGCAACATACCTTTTACCGCTCTTTCTACGATTTGCTCAGGACGACGCTTAATCAAATCCTTTGCAATTTCAATTTTCTGACCTCCAGGATAACCAGTTACGTGCTGGTATTCCTTGTCGTTGAACTTGTTACCAGTGAAGATAACTTTCTCAGCATTGATCACGATAACGAAGTCTCCGCAATCAACATGGGGCGAATAATACGCTTTGTTCTTTCCGCGCAATACTGAAGCAATTTTGCTACAGATTCGTCCCACAGTTTGATTGGTTCCGTCAACAACGTGCCATTTACGTTGCACGGAAGCTGCATTTGCATGCTTTGTGGTGAAATGTAATTTACTCATGTGTTGTTTTTTTTGGAGCCATGCTCCTGTTATAAAATAAGCCCCCGCCATCCCGGTGACTACCCATATTTGATTATGGGAGCGCAAAGTTAGTGAAGAAGGCGACCAAAAACGAAGAAAAAAGCCTCTTTTTTCAAAGAGGCCTTCATAATCAATTGATTTTCAATAAATTTTTTGCAGTAAAATTAAATTCCATTAAAATACAGGGTAGGAAATACGGGTTTTAACCACTTGGGAGTCAGCAAAACCATAGCCAGGACTCATGAACTTGATAAATGGAATAGCCATACTTACAAGAGTATTGTACCTTTTATAATCTTCCAGCACAGAAAATAGCTCCTTGCTTTTGCCATAAGGTCCTTCATAATCCATGATCAATAATTTCTTACCATATGGCATCATTTTGTACTGAATTTTTTCATCCGGACCAGTCGGGGTGTATTTATTAACCCCCACTGATGCAAACAATGCTATTTGGTCTGCATTCATGCGCTGGGTATAAAAAATACGCACACCATTGTACTGAGCATTTCTTTTTTCTGCATAAGCAATCAACTCATCAAATATTTTTTTGGTCTCTGCAGTCTCATTTGCTTTAGCAACAATTTTTGATTGAAAAAGAAAAGAACTATCTGTAACTGTTGTGGTAAGAATATTGTAACCGTAAACGTATGTAGTTGTTTTTAATTTTTCGCCTAAATCTGTGATGGCTTTTGCAGCTTCAACAGCAAGATCGTCTCCTGGGATAGGCAAACGGGACTGCTCATAGCGATAGACTATTTTTGTCAGTTTGGAATCAGTGGTATCAGGACTCACCACGATGTGCAAGGGAGTAGATTTATTTTCTTTTGTATGTACAAATATGAACTCAAATGGATTTGCCTTTTCTATATTAAGGGTATAGCCTTGTTCCTTTTTGGGTGTATACCATTGATCGATTTTTTCTATTTGCTCAAATTCCATCATTACTCTTTCAATGGGCAAAGGCACTTTTACAATCAATTCTTTTTGTGACGGAGCCACTGCATAAATAATTGCGAGCAAAAAGACCAATCCAATAATTAAAAATTTAACCTTGCTATTCATGTTCACTATTTTTTATTATTTATGAAATGTATGAATGTCGACGTACCATTATTCCTGACTACCCAAATTTTATCTTTATCCGCATACAGCTTTCTAACCTGCCCCTTAAGATTTAAACCTGGCAACATTTGGTATACAAATTTAGCCCCACCTTTGTTGAGTAATACTGAACCAAAATCAGCATCGTTTCTCCCTAGCTGAACATTATTTTCAAAGAAATTTCCTGCTAAAATTAAATCGGGCAAACCATCACTATTCACATCTTGTACCACTCCAGCTTTTAAAGGTGATAGCTGTGATTGCCATGGAAGTGCAATACTATTAAATTTACCTTTGCCATCATTTAGCAATAACATACTACGCATCTCAGTAGCAGTCCACTTTTGGGCATCAGCTAATTTTTCACTGGTAAAGATTTCCTGCAAAGATGCTTTTGCAAAATCTTCAGCATAAAGAAATTTCTTTTTCAATTGAGGGATCTGTCGCTCCAAGTCCGATTTCACAGCAAAACAAATTTCCTTACCCGTTACATAGTAAGTAATCACTTGTTCCTTAACGCCATTGTCATCGAAATCATTAAAATACATACTGACAGGTTGTTTTAAACTTGCTTTTAACCTGCTGTTTTCACCAAGATTACCCGCTACCAGATCTAAATCGCCATCATTGTCGACATCTACAGGCAAAACAAAATTCCACCATCCATTATCTGAAATTGACTTTGACTTAAACTGATTACCCTGGGCATACATAACAGTTACAGCACCCCATTCTTTTGCCAATACCAAATCAATTTGTTGATCCCCATTCATATCTGCCCACTTAGCATCTGTTATCATTCCTGCATTAATCAATTCAGGCGCATATGCAGCAGTCACATCTTTAAAATGTCCTGTACCATCATTCTGCAATAATTTAGAAGATACAGATTGCCCATACCCAAATGGCATCGCTCTTCCCCCCACAAACAAATCTACTTTGCCATCTTTATTAAAATCGTTAGCAATTATGCAAGAAACTGTGAAATCAAAAACTGGAAAAGCATCAGCAAGCTTTGAAAATCCTTTACCCTGGTTGTTCAAATAAGCCCGTGGTGTCAAATAAGGTGTAACACCATAATACTCGTTACCTCCAGATGCTACTACCAGATCTTTCCAGCCATCACTATTAATATCTAGCATCAGGGCATCGATATCCTCATAAGTACTATCCTTATTTAAATCAGGAACCATAAACGACTGCCATTGTTCTTTACCCCCAATCAACAACTTACTTTTATACCCTTTGGAAGAACCAAAAAATAAATCTGTAATGCCATCATTATTGATATCCCCCATAGTAAAAGCAGGACCTTCTGTAGATAACATATGTGGCAACAAAGGTTCTCTGTCAAATTCATTAAACCTGTTCTCTTCATGACGCAACAAAGCCACGGGTTCTTCAACCCAATAAGATGAAGAATCAATTGGGCTACTCATGAATTGCGGATAAACATACTTAGACAACCCCTTCTGATAAACAAATTCAACTACAGGTTGCTCAAGACCAGTCTTCACTGTTTGAAAACTGTTATCAGGCCAAATCAATTGTATAGAATCGATCTTGCTCTTCCCAACTCCAATATGCAATGGAAGCTCCATACTTGATTGAAAACCCCTAACCGGAAATTTTTCATATACTGATCTTCCAGTTTCACTAAAGACGATTGCTTTTGTTCCAATTGCGTTTTTATTGCCCACATTACCCTTCAATTTTAATTGAATTGAATGATATGTACTATCACCATTGGTGTTTTTATAAATCAGGGGAGCATCATCTATATTATTGACGATAATATCTAGGTCCCCATCATTATCAAAATCAGCATACGCAGCGCCATTTGAAAAAGTCTCCTTATCATTTTTAATGGTACCAGCAATATCTTGAAATTTTAATTCATCCTGATTTAAGAAGAACTTGTTCTTTAATTTTATCTGGGGGAATTTTTCAATGATTTGCATTTCCTTTTCTGTCATTTGCCCAGCACGAATTTTCGACTGTATATCATCATTTGAAATGAAATTAACATAGTCAATATCATTGAGCCTTCTTGGAATACCATTAGATACAAACAAATCTTTTCTGCCGTCATTGTCAAAATCAATCCATAAAGGCGCCCATGACCAATCGGTAGCGTGTACGCCTGCATATACTCCCACTTCACTGAATAATCCATTTCCCCGATTCAATTGTAAATTATTTCTGGCATACTGGTGATTGTACCCATAACGTAATTTCATATTAAACAGGTTGTACTCATCTTCTCCTAATGAACGCTTTAAGATATAGGGATCTTCTGGAAGCATGTCCATAGAAACTATTTCAGGCAAACCATCATTATTGATGTCTGCAGCATCTACTCCCATTGAAAATTGTGAAGTATGCATGATAGATGAATCAAGTGTCTCTATGAAGCCTCCTTTCTTATTGTTGATATACAGATAGTCATTTTCATGAAAATCATTGCCAATATAAATATCCGGATAGCCATCCATGTTGATATCAGAAACAACAATACCTAAACCATATCCTATGACTGATGAATTAATTCCAGACAATCGGGTCTCATCTATATATTTACCATTTACATTTCGATAGAAACGATCTCCAGATAGACTATCGTAAGTATTAGCATATGAAGGACGTGCATTGAAGGTGCTGTTGTAACGCAAAGAATGATTCAAGAGATACATGTCTAAATCGCCATCCAAGTCTTGATCAAAAAAGGCAGCCTGTGTACTAAATCCATTGAACGATAATCCATACAGATTTGCTTCTTCTGCATAAACGGGAATACCATCAGCACCAATTCCTTTACAAATAAGCAGTTGATTTCCTTGTTGCAGATTTTCATAATTACCAACACGACAAACATAGAGATCAAGTAAACCATCTTGATTGATATCAACAACTGAAACGCCAGTCGACCAACCACCATCCTGAGGAATTTTTGCAGCCTTTGTTACATCTTTAAAATGGATATCTCCTTCGTTCAAAAAAATTTTATTCTCCCCCTGGTTCGCACAAAGAAACACATCAATTTTTCCGTCGTTATTAAAATCTGCTGTAGCAACGCCAGCGCCATTATAGAAATACATATAAGTGAGCATATTCACTTTAGCATTGGGCTTCAGGGTATTTGCAAAATGGAGACCTGTTTGTTCCTTATCCAATACCTCAAACAATGTTTTTGATTTTTGCCTACATCCATAAGCAAAAAGGAAAACGACAATAAGCAGTTTAGAGAAAGTGCTCATTTTGTTTTGTATTGATATATTATCGGCATACTATTATTTTGCACAAATAGAAATGATAGTTTACCATTAATCTGTAAAGGTTTGATATCCCTTGTTTCACCAATAATAAATATGCCTGATTGATCAGCTTGTAAGAAGCTAAAATTCCTTTTACCATTATTCAACAATACACCTCCATAGCCTGCATCCATTCTTGAAAACTGCGGCAGCCAGTCGTACTGATTAAATCCCAAAAGCAAATCCATATTACCATCATTATTGATATCAGCAGTTTGAATTGCAGTGATAGATGAAACCTGAGCATCAATGGGTAAAACCTGCAAGGTAAACTTTCCATTACCTTCATTCCAGGCAATAGCAGATGAAGGATAATTATAAACACCAACCTGACTTGTTTTGATCAATTCCGGACTGAATAATTCCTGAATTGACTTTTCCGCATATGCATCATGACGTAAATTCTGTTTCTTTAATGAAGGTATTTGGTCGGTGAGTTCTTTTTTTAGAAAGACTGGAACATCTTTATTGTTGACAGTTCTGGTAAAAATGACCTGACGATTAGCTGACTGATCAAACTGATTTACCCACATCTTAACAGGATGTTTTTCATCTGGTCTCAAATAATGATTACCCCCATTGTTTCCTAAGACTAAATCAAGATCTCCATCTCCATCTAAATCAGCTGTTGAGACAGCTCTCCACCAACCCATATAAGAAGATAAGTTTGTTTTCATTGGCACAAATGCCCCAGATTGAAATGCATAAATTTCAATTCCAGTCCATTCGCCTACTAATACCAACTCTTCTTGTTTATCACCATTTATATCTGAAAATACAGCACTGGTGTACATACCAGGCTTAACTTGTGCTACACTTTTCTGCTGTGCTGTGAAATTACCTTGGCCATCATTACTATAAAAAGCAACTTCAGGCATTAGACCGTATTGCACAGGAACAGAGCAGCTAGCTGTAAAAAGATCATTATCGCCGTCGCCATCCACATCCTTAACCAAAACAATACTTGTATTACCTATTGCAGGAGGAAAAGCATTTTCCTTTTTTGAAAAATTCCCTTTCCCATCGTTTAGGTATAGTCGGTGTGACATGGGCTTGGACAGCGTTGGTCGGTTATTGCCACCTGAGCCAACAAATAAATCCATGTCCCCATCTTTGTCAGCATCAAAAAAAGATGCCGCCACATCTTCTGGTTCTCTTTCTTGTTGAAAGAGTGCTTCATTGGTCTTTTTAAAACCATTACCTGTTTGCACATACAAATTTGCTGCATGCGAAGTAGCTCCACCGATAAAAACATCATCCTTGCCATCACCGTTCACATCGGCAATAGCTGCACGCGGACCTTCTCTTGAAATAAGACGGGGAATGTTTCTTTCCTGATAGATATCGACATAATTATCTTCTTCCGGAGTTTCAAATACCTCTTCAAGAACTGAAGTAAAAATAGTTGCACCCTGAGTCTGTTGGACAAAAGGCTTATCATCTTTAGAAATTGAGAATTGATAAACAGAATCAGCTTTTAAATTGGTGATGGTTCTGTATGTTGAATTAGGCCAGTATATTTTTATAGAATCAATTATTGGATGTTGACCCAAGCCAAATAATATTTTTAAATCTACCGAGGATTGAAACCCTCTATTGGGAATTAGTTCTCTTGTCTGCTTGGTACCATTTTGATACAGCTCCACTTTAGAGCCTATAGCAAATCGGTTTGGTGCTTCTGCAGATAATTGAATACCTACGTAGTGGGTTTTGTAGATTTCTCGACTGTTATTTTTATAAATAAATGCTGGCTGGTTTAGATTATTTACAATCAGATCTAGATCGCCATCATTGTCTAAATCACCATAAGCTGCTCCATTAGAGAATGAAGCAGTAGTGACACCAGTTGAGTCACCAGCATCATCAAACTTAAATTCCCCTTTATTTAAAAACAGTTTGTTTTTGATAGGACGAGAGGGCATTTTTTTAATTACCTCTTCCACTTCTTCTTTTTCTCCAGTAACCACCATTCTTTGCACTACTTCATCCGCAAAGAAATCGATGAAATCTTGATCGGTAAGATCGTGATAGATACCATTACATACATAAATATCTTTTAACCCATCATTATCTACATCAAACAGCAAAGCGCCCCAGCTCCAATCAGAAGCTGCTACACCACCATAATGGGCCACGTCACTGAACACCCCATTTCCATTATTTTTTTGCAAAGTATTTTGCATATACTGATAATAGAAATCAGATTTTATTTTGTACTTGAACACATCATAGTTCTCGAACGATGTTGTCATTTTTAATCTCTTATCATCATCTGGCAACATTTCCGTTACAAATATTTCATTGGCTCCATCATTGTTTAAATCTGCCATATCAGCCCCCATAGAGGAATGGCTTAAATGTTGCACACGTTGAGTGAGCTCATCTTTAAATGTTCCATTACCTTGGTTGATGTACAAATAATCTCTTTCAAAGAAATCGTTGCTCACATAAATATCCGGCCTAAGATCTCCATTTACATCACCTACTGTTACACCTAGTCCGAAACCAATCAAGCTGCCATATATACCAGCCTGTTCACTGACATCAACAAACTTCCCTCCATCATTTCTTAATAATTTATCTCCACCGCCTTTTAGTACTTCTGCAACCGGCCAGTCTTTTGCTCTTAGCTCACGTTTGTTTGAATAATTAAGTGTATTAACAGGTATAAAACTGTTGTTCAAAATATAGCAATCTAAATCGCCATCAGCATCATAATCAAAAAATGCAGCATGTGTAGTAAAACCATCATCATTTAAACCATAAGCAGCAGCCTGCTCAGTGAAATGCATTTTACCATCGTTTATCCATAGTTCATTTTCGGTATCAACGCCCGACTGATAACCCGCGTTACAGACATAAATATCCAGAAAGCCATCTTGGTTGATATCAACCATGGCTACACCTGTGCTCCACTTTTTCTTGTCCTTAAATCCTGCAGCCAATGAGACATCCTCAAATTTCCAGTTACCCTTATTCAGGTATAGTTTATTTGATCCCATATTGGCAGTAAAGAAAACATCTGCTAGTCCATCATTATTCAAATCACCGATTGCAACGCCACCACCGTTATAAAAATTTCTATAGTTAAAGATGTTAAACTCTTTGGTATTGATTGTTTTGTTTTCAAAATCAATTCCTGTATTCTTCATCTCTTCGAGTAAAGGAGTTGAAGGATTGTTGCAAGAAACAATAAACAGCAAGAGTACAATAGAAAAAATCCTGATCACGTTTTTTACTTTTTGTATATGCTTTTGAGAAGAGTCCAAAGTTACTCGATTAACTATTAAGAGTTCCCTTAATAAAAGAAAGGCCGTCTTTCAACGGCCTTTCTTTTATTAAGGTATGGTTAGATTAATAACCAGGATTTTGAGACAAGTTAGGGTTTACAGCGAGCTGCTCACTTGGAATAGCGAACAACAAACGCTCTTCACCAGATGCAGGCTTTTCAGTCCATGCACCCAAGAACTTACCAAAACGAACTAGGTCATTTCTTCTCCAACCTTCCCAGTACAACTCACGGCTTCTTTCATCAAGAAGATTATCAAGTGTAAGAGAAGCGAAAGGAGTAGCACCACGCTTAGTACGGATGGTGTTAACGATAGCAAGACCTTCAGCAGCTTTACCTGTTCTTAATAAAGCCTCAGCTTTCATCAACCATACGTCAGCAGCACGGAAGATTACATATTCGTTTTCAGCTGGGAACTCAACTCTGTAATCAGGTGGATATTTAATTACACGGATACCAGTGATTTCAAGATCGTTTCCAGTTTCTTTCAATTTAACAGTCTT
>CAZDTN010000063.1:0-9685 GCA_964508355.1 uncultured Sphingobacterium sp. | reverse complement strand
ACAGAAATTAAAACCGGAAGAATCAGAAATTTCGAACAAGTCGTGTTGGGTAAAAATGGAAAACATGAAGGTGTTTTCTATGATGATTCAGATGTGTACAAAGCCATTGAGGCGATGGCCTATGCCATTAAAACTACAAATGATAAAGCACTTGAAAAGAAAGCCGATGAATGGATTGAGAAGATAGCAGCTGCACAACAACCTGACGGGTATTTGAATACTTTCTATACGCTGACTGGAATGCAAGACCGATGGAAAGATATGAGTATGCATGAGGATTATTGTGGTGGACATTTGATTGAAGCAGCTATTGCTTATGCAGATGCAACTGGAAAGAAAAAATTATTGGATGTTGCAATTAAATGGGCCAATCATTTTGATGAGCTCTTTGGTCCTGGAAAAGCACACTGGGTAACGGGTCATCAAGAACTAGAACTTGCTTTGGTGAAGTTGTATAAGACAACAAAGGATATCAGGTATTTAAAACTAGCCGATTGGTTATTGAGTGAAAGAGGTAAACAATTGGCAAAAGGATATACATGGTCTGAATGGAAAGATACAGGCTATGCACAGGATCTGATTCCTGTCAAAGAACAAGCTGAGATAACTGGTCATGCAGTTCGTGCTATGTACATGTATACGGGTGCAGCAGATGTGGCTGCTTATACCGGTGATGCTGACTATCTAAAAGCAATGAGGAAAGTCTGGGAGGATGTAGTATATAGAAACATGTACATCACAGGAGGAGTTGGTTCAGCTGGATCCAATGAAGGGTTTACAAAAGATTTTGATTTGCCTAATGAACAGGCCTATTGTGAAACCTGTGCTTCAGTCGGTATGGTTTTCTGGAATCAAAGAATGAATAGCTTAACTGGAAAAAGTGAATACATTGATGTATTGGAAAGAAGTTTATACAATGGTGCTTTAGATGGATTATCAATAAGTGGCGATCGTTTTTTTTATGGCAATCCTTTAGCTTCAACTGGGAAGCACGCTAGAAAAGAATGGTTTGGAACGGCCTGTTGTCCTTCTAATATTGCTCGTCTGATCACTTCGCTTGGCAATTATGTTTATGGGAAGGATAAGAATACGGTGTATGTAAATCTTTTTGTGGGAAGTTCTACTACTATTCCATTGCAAAAAGCGGAGATGAAAATAAATATGAAAACTGACTATCCATGGTCGGGTCAAATTAACTGTGAAGTTGAAATGTCGCGTAAGGAATCTGCCGCTATTGCATTTAGGATTCCTGGATGGTTAGTTAATCAACCAGTACCTGGTGGTTTGTATCGGTATACTGACACACTTCAGCTTCAGCCAATAATCAAAGTGAATGGAGTAACAGTAAAATATGAAGTTAAAGATGGATATGCATTGGTAGATAGAGAATGGCGCCATGGCGACAAAGTTCTGTATGAAATGCCCATGCCAATTCGCACAATTGTTTCACGTAATGAATTGCTACAAAATAGTGGTAGGGTTGCTTTACAAAGAGGTCCTTTGGTGTATTGTGTGGAGGGTGCTGACAATGATGGACAGGCATGGAATATTTTGGCACCAATTAGTGCTAACTTTTCAACTGAAAATTTTTCTATTCTCGATGAACAAGTTGTAAGTCTTGTTGCAGAATTACCAACAGTTAAAGTAGCTGATGATGGACTCTCATTAACTACCCAAAAGAAAAAAGTAAGAGCAATTCCTTATTACACATGGTGTAATCGGGGCAGTAACCAAATGCAAGTTTGGCTTCCCACTAGTATTCGTGATATAAAAATCAATTATTAAATCATTTGTTATGCGTAAACAATTAACGCTGTTTATTCTGCTGCTCTGCTGTTTTCAACATGTATTAGTGGCTCAAGATAAAAAAGTTTGGACAAAAGAACAAGCTAATGAATGGTATAGTAACCAACCCTGGCTTGTAGGTGCCAACTTTCTACCCAGTTCTGCTATCAATCAATTAGAAATGTGGCAAGAGTCGTCTTTTGATCCAGAAACAATAAGCAAAGAATTGTCATGGGCTTCAAATATTGGGATGAATGTAATGCGTGTTTATTTGCATGATCTAGCGTGGCAAGTAGATCCCAGTGGATTTAAAAAGAGAATGTCAACGTTTTTGACTATTGCGGCAAAGCATAAAATTAAAATTGTCTTTACCATCCTAGACGACTGTTGGAATCCAGATGCATATCCTGGTCGACAGCCATTACCAAAACCAGGAATTCATAACAGTGGGTGGGTAAGGAGCCCAACTGTTGCAGTTCATGATAATCCATTAAGATGGGGTTTGCTTGAGGCGTATGTGAAAGATGTTTTGTCTACTTTCAAAGATGACAAGAGAATCATCATGTGGGATTTGTATAATGAGCCTGGCAACAGTGGATATGGGTTAACGTCACTTGATTTACTCAAAAAGATTTTTCAATGGGCCTGGTTTGTTAGACCATCTCAACCGCTTACTTCCGGTACTTGGTTCAATAATGACAGTTACAATGATTTTGTTTTGGAGCATTCGGATGTGATTAGTTTTCACAACTACAACAATGCAGAAGAGTTAGAAAAAGAGATTATGGACAAGCAAAAATTAGGTAAACCATTGATTTGTACCGAATATATGGCGAGGACTCGAAACAGTACATTTCAGTCGTGTTTACCAATCTTTAAGAAATATAAAGTAGGGGCTATCAATTGGGGTTTGGTCGCGGGTAAAAGCAACACCATCTACCAATGGGGTAAGCCCATTCCTGATGGAAGTGAGCCTGAATTGTGGTTTCATGATGTCTTTAGAAAAGATGGAAGTCCCTATAAACAAGAAGAAGTTGATGTGATTAAGCAACTGACAAGTAAAAAATGATATTTTTACCAAAGTCATCAAAATAAAAAAGTATTGAATGGGAAAGGTTATTGTTGCAGGAGGTGGAGTTATTGGATTATGTGCTGCATATTATTTGAATAAATCCGGACATGAGGTTACTGTAATTGATCAAGGTAATCTTCAACATGGCACATCCTTTGGGAATGCTGGTTATGTTTCGCCCAGTCACTTTATACCACTTGCCTCTCCTGGTATTGTCGCTAAAGGATTACAATGGATGTTAAGTTCAACATCTCCGTTTTATATAAAGCCAAGATTGGATATAGATTTAATAAGGTGGGGATTGACTTTCTGGAAACGTTCAGGAAAATCAACCATGGAAAGAAATGTGCCTCATCTCAATAACATGTTGCAATTGAGTAGAAGGCTCACTGCAGAGATGCGTGATGAAATGGGTAATCATTTTCATATGCAGGAAATGGGATGTTTGATGTTGTATAAATCTGCTGCTACAGAGAAGCATGAAATTGAATTGGCCCATGAAGCTGCTGCATTTAACATTGATACACGGGTTTTATCTGCTAAGGAAGTACAAGAAATGGAACCTGAAGTACAGGTCGATGTAAGAGGTGGAGTTCTTTATCCAATTGATGCCCATCTTCATCCGGGGGAATTAATGAAGACCTTGCATCATCATTTGGAAAGTAAAGGTGTGGTTTTTCAATTGAATACTTCAATCACCGGATTTGAAAAAAATGGAAGAAAGGTTACCAAGGTATTGACCGATAAAGGTGATTTTAATGGAGATGAAGTGGTAGTCGCCACTGGATCATGGCTTTCTGATATGTTGAAAGATTTGGAGATTGATGTTTTGTTACAAGCAGGAAAAGGATACAGCATGACCTTTGAGCAGGTTGAAAGAAATTTGCGTTATCCCTCTATTTTAGTTGATGATAGGGTAGCAATGACTCCTATGGGAGGTGATTTGAGAATGGGAGGCACCATGGAGATTAGTGGTATTGGATCTAAAATGTTGATCAAGCGAGTTGAGTCAATTTTCAAGGCAGCTAAAAATTATTTTCCTGATTTGCCAGTTAGTTTTCCGACACACGATAAAATTTGGCATGGTCTTAGGCCTTTGAGTCCGGATGGTTTGCCTTATTTAGGAAGACATTCAAAATATGATAATCTAGTCATAGCAGGTGGTCATGCAATGCTGGGAATATCACTTGCTGCAGGATCTGGTAAACTCATTGATGAAATTATCAGCGGCCATAGTTTATCGATGGATATTACTGCTTTTGGTGTTGAACGTTAACATAATAAAATAATCATTCATGAAAAAACTTGTATTCACTGCTTTCTTACTAATAGCTGTTTACTTTCAGTTAAGTGCACAAAGTCTGAGTTTATTATGGACTACAGATTCAACCATGCGTATTCCGGAATCAGTGTATCATGATGAAAAAACGGGTAAGATATACGTCTCCAATATCGAAGGTAAGGGTGCATGGGACAAGGATGGTCGCGGTTCTATCTCTATAATTACAGCCTCAGGCAAAATATTAAGTCCTTATTGGGTAACTGGTTTACATGCGCCTAAAGGTATGGGTATGTTTCAGGATTTTTTGATTGTAGCAGATGTTGATTCAGTTGTTATTATTGAACCTACAAGGGCTCAGGTGGTCAAGAAGATTTATATAGAAGGAGCACAAGCTTTGAACGATTTGACAGTAGATAAACGCGGCAACATTTATGTGTCTGATTCAAAAACAAAGAAGATACACATGATTGATGGTTTGAAACTTGATGTTTCATTATACATTGATGGATTAAAGGGGCCTAATGGCGTTTTATTTGTCGATCGTACATTATATTATGTAGATGCAGGTGGATTCTATAAAGTGACAAAGGATAAACAAAAGGTTCTTATTGTTGATGGATTAGAGGGTGGCACAGACGGAATTGAGCCAATAGATGAAGAGAATTTTTTAGTATCAGGATGGGGTGGAACAATCTATCATGTTAATGTAAAAGGAGAAAAGAAATTGTTATTAGATACAAGAGGTCAGCAGATTAATGCTGCCGACCTCGGGTATGATAAAAAGAAGAAGATTGTGTATGTGCCTACCTTTTATAAAAATTCAGTAATGGCATATCAGCTAACCTTATAAAGTATTTATTTCATTTTACTTTCAAGGTAGTTTACCATTTCAGTATTGCCATTTGCTTTCAATTTATTCATGATGCCTTGCAAAATAAATCCATTGATATAAGGATTTACTTGCTCTTTTAGTGAAGAGGGAATTTCATTTCTGAACCCGATGATCAGATCAATCGAAGTTTTGATACGATCATTGTTTTTCATACTCCCTGCCATGTCAGCAATTTGTTGCATCAACATGAATTTATCATTTGATAATCCAAGTGAAGAAAATTTCGTTGTCAGTTTGGTAAAGATTTCTTCATTTCCTGAAGCAATAAGGATTTTGTTGACTGCGACATCTAAATCTCCTTTTGTAATGGTTTTCGATTGCTTGGTTGCTTCTTGCAGCGCGGTTAGTGAGTCTACATTACTCAGTGCAATTAGTGCTGCACCGGATACAGTGTAAGACGAATCATTTACTAGTGAAAGATAAAGTTTGGTATAGTCTTTGTTTTTTGTATTGCTCAAGGCACTAACCATACTTGCTTTGACTGGTCGATTTTTTTCTGCTACAACAAGTGTTGTAATTTTTTTCTCAAAGGCTTCTTTTTGTGCTTCTTTTTTTAAATCAATTTTCGACAAAGCCAATCCTCTTAAACCGTGATAGGGATCTGCAAAAGCATCTGACATCATTGCTCTTGCTTTTGGATCATCCAATTTCCTTCCACAAAAATCAATAGCCTCTCTTCTGTCCATATAATTACCCGCGTAGTAATACTGGTGAATGTAGTTATCAAGGTTTTTGTTTTCTTTTTTCTCACAAAGCAAAATTTTATCGCCGTCAAAATTTACCAAATCAGGCTTATTGGCATTTGTGAAGTAGAACGTGTCTATTGCATTTTCAATCCAAACCCAGTTTCTTGATTTTTCTTTGCCGTTGTATATATCAATATAAGTGGGTATGCGGAAAATTTTTCCTGTGTTCTGTGTTTGTTTCACAACAACCATCACCTGTTTTTTGTCGGACTGATAACTGTAGTTGATATCTAATTTCGGGTGTCCGCTACCAAAATACCATTGGTTGAAATACCAGGTTAAATCTTTTCCGCTGACTTCTTCCAGTGCAAGACGCAAGTGGTGTGCTTCTGCTGATTTGAACTTATTTGTGGTTAAATAAAGATTCAATCCTTTGAAAAATGCACTATCTCCAAGATAGTTTCTCAACATGTGTAAAATCCTACCACCTTTTGAATAACTAACTGCATCAAACATGTCTTCTCTATCCGCGTAGTAAAAACGCACCAAATCTTTTTTGACGTTGTCACCAGATAAATAAGCTCTCATGCCACTGAAGTTCTCCGCATCACCAGCATCCTTTCCATATTTGTATTCGAACCAAAGTGTCTGGCTATAATCTGCAAAAGATTCATTAACGGTAAGGTTACTCCAGCTTTCTGCGGTAACATAATCTCCAAACCATTGGTGAAACAACTCGTGTGCAACTGTTCCTTCCCATCTGTTTTCATCTGTAAGTTCTCTGGCATCTTGTTGTGCAAATTCCTGGTGCAGGGTAGCGGTAGTATTCTCCATGGCACCTGCAACATAATCCCTTGCAGTCATCTGACTATACTTTACCCAGGGGTAATCGACGCCAGTAAGTTTTGAAAAGAAGGTCATCATTTCTGGTGTATTACCAAAGATTTTTTTAGCCACAGGACCATATTCAGGTTCAACATAGTAGTTTACTTCTTTACCCCTCCAGCTATCTTTTACGACTGCATAATCGCCAACTCCCATAAAGAAGAGGTAAGGAGAGTGGGGAAGATCCATTTTCCAGTAATCTGTCCTTGTGCCATCTTTGTTCATTTTTTGACTAATCAATTTTCCATTGCTCAGTGAAACATATTTTGCAGGGACTGTCATATACAATTCCTGTGTAGTTTTTTGTTGTGTTTGATCAATTGTAGGAAACCAAACTGAGTTGGATTCTGTTTCACCTTGTGTCCAAATTTGAATAGGTTTGTTTTTGTCTTCACCTTTAGGGTTGATGAAAAACAAACCTTTGGTGCCCAGCATCGGATCTCTGCCAGATTGTTTTTCGTATTCATCTGGCCTTGCGGTATACTCAACATACACAGTATACTTATCGCCTTTTTTGTAAGTTTTATCTAGCTGAATCGTTAGTTGTTCATTGTTATAGGTATACTGAAGAGATTGAAATATATTGTTATTCATCAATCCTAATTTATTGATCTGCATTCCCTTTGCATCCAGGGTAAGTTTTGCAGTAGGAGAGAAATGTGGAGTTAAGGTTACCCATGCTTTTCCATTAAGAGAAGACTGTGAATAATCGAATTTTACATCCAATTTCGTGTGAACAAGATTATTGATTCTTTCCTGCGTATAACGAGGTGTTTTTTTCCAGCTGGTATCCGCAATTGCTTTTTCTTGTGCATAGATTAAGCCAGTAATCGCGATGGCTACAAGGAGTAAAAGGAGTCTTTTCATATTTGATATATTTCTACTTCAAAGATATCATAACGCAGCTCTTTGCATTTTTTAATTACATGAATGGCAAAAACATAGGCTAAGTGACCAATCTTTTTGATAATTTTGAGACATGCGGTTGAGAATTAAAAAATCCATCTTATTCCTTCTAGTCTTCCAGTTAGGTGTAGTTACATTACTCAATGCGCAACATTTTCTATTTATTGAAGCTGAAGGCCAACAGCCTTTTTATATCAAAAGAGGAAGTGAGACTTATTCATCTACAGCTTCGGGGTTTATTATTTTATCTAAATTATCAGTGAAGGAAATAGATTTCATAATTGGATTTCCAAATAGAATTTATCCTGAAGTTTCATTTAAAGTAAGTGGACTGGATCGGGATAGAGGATTTTCACTGAAGCAGGTCGATGGCAAAGGTTGGATGTTGGTTGATCGAGCTGGTTCAGGCATGATTGCAGGCGGAGCAGTAACACCTCAGGTCCTTTCAACTGTTACAGGAAATTCTTCAGCAGGTTTTGCGGATTTATTAGCTGATGCAACTGGCGATAAATCTTTGCTAGAAAAAACTTCTGCCCCTTCGCTCCCAACAAAACAGGTGGCTGCAACTAGCAAGCCAAATTCAAATAACGGAGTGACAAAAAAACAGCAAAATCAGCCGATACCACCGAAACCCAAGAGTTGGGGTATCATTCGTTCAATTGTACAATCCGATGATAGTGCAGTCATGCGCATAACCTATTTTGAAAAAAACGTAAAGGGTAATTGGGATACTATTCTTGTTGAAATTGAAAAACCAGTTCAGTCAATCCCCTCTGCCAAAATCGAGCTCATCAATAGGCAACCTGCTCAATCAGCAGATGCTTCAGTAAATACATCAGAAAAGATAGCTGCTCCAGTTATCAATAATCAGGAGAAATTAGAATTAGCCGAATGTAAAAGCCCCATTGCATTGCCAAAAGATGTGAGGGAGGTCCAAAGAAAAATGACAAAGTCTGTTTCCTTGGATGAGCAAATCAACACTGCCCTAAAAGCAATGGCTGATCGTTGTTTTACGACAAGGCAGGTTAACGAATTAGGTACTATTTTTTGGGAGGAACAACAGCGCTTAATCTTCTTTACCAAAGCCAGAAAATGGGTTTCAGATCCTGCACTATATGGAGAACTTGAACAAAGTTTCTTGCAAGAAGGCAGCAAAAAAGCATTTAGGGAAATGCTAAAACAGTTGCCCCAATAAAATAATTCAACTATGAATACCTATTTCCTGGCACTAGGATACAAAGGGTCCAAGTATGCTGGATTTCAAGTTCAGGAAAATGCTATTACTATTCAAGGTGAAGTGGAAAGGGCAAGTTCAGTTTATTTAAGATCTCCACTATCCTTGACGGGCTCTTCCAGAACTGATGCCGGTGTTCATGCGAGGTTGAATTATTTTCATTTTGAATCTGAGCTGGAGCTTGGACAAGCATTCATCTACCATGTTAATGCAATTCTTCCTTCTGATATTGTTTTAAAGGGGATCTACAAAGTACCAACGGGCAGTCATTCAAGATTTGATGCCATAGGAAGGCGATATGAATATCATATGTACGAGGCTAAAGATCCATTTATGGATGACAGAGCCTGGTTTTATCCATATCCCTTAGATGAGGTATTGTTAAATGAGGCAGCTGCAACCTTGATAGGTGAGCATGATTTTACCAGCTACGCCAAAAGAAGAACACAAGTTTATACCCATATGTGTACCATCGAATCCTGTCATTGGCGAAGGACTCCCAATGGGTGGGTTTTCACTGTTCAAGGAAATCGGTTTTTGCGTGGTATGGTTAGGGCTTTGGTTGCAACAATGGTAAAAGTTGGAAGAGGTAAAATGACAGTAGATCAGTTTAAGATGATCCAACAAGCAGTGGATATTAAGCGAGCTGATTTTTCTGCACCTGCACATGGATTGCATTTAGATGCTGTTATTTATCCTGATCATTTGTCGAAATATTTTGTATAATTTTTTTTCGCATGTAACCCTTGCTGACAAAGGGTTTCGGAATTTCTTCAAAAAATAGAATCAATTTATTTTGAACGTATGGAAAAAGCGTCCTATATTTGCACCCCGCAACACAAAAAAGCGGAGTTCTTTACACCGATTTATCAGAATATTTTTCTTCTCTTTTTGAAAAATTATTTTGTCAAATAAAATTAACCAGTTAACTTTGCACTCCCAT
>CAZDTN010000062.1:7888-9757 GCA_964508355.1 uncultured Sphingobacterium sp. | reverse complement strand
CTTTATTTCTTCGGCAAAATCAAACCAGGTAATTTTCCCTTCATTGGAGAAATTGTATACGCCTGGATGCCAAGTTGTATGATGAATAACATGCATGATAAATCGAGCTAAATCAGCTGCCCAAGTTGGTGAACCATATTGGTCATTTACAACCCCTATCTCTGCTCTTTCCTTCATCAACCTGATCATTGTCTTGACAAAATTATTGCCGAAAACAGAATAGACCCAAGATGTTCTAATTACAACAGCTTCTTTATTATTGGCAAATGCTTCTTCTTCACCTTTTAGCTTTGATGCCCCATACACTGAAACAGGCTTGGGCTTATCATCTTCCTTGTGGGCACCCTCAGCCTCACCATCATATACATAATCGGTAGACACATGAATAAATTTACATTGCATAGCAGCTGAAACAGCAGCAAGTATACCAACAGCTTCTCCATTGATGATGAAGGCTAGTTCTTTTTCTGACTCCGCTTTATCAACTGCTGTATAGGCCGCACAGTTAATGCAATAATCTGGCTTGAAGGCAGCGAAAGTATTTCTCACTAATTCAAAATGATGAATTGGCAAGTCTTCCCTCGATAAAAACAAAAATTCATTATCTGGAAATGATTCCGCCAATGCTCGCAACTCTTTTCCCAATTGTCCGTTTGCTCCCGTAACTAAAATCTTCTTCATAATTAAAAGATGATTTCATTTGCATCAAAGGCAGGAAGCACTAAATCTTTCGATGAAACAATCATTTTATTTGCGTCAACTTTCCAATCAATATTCAACTTGGAATCATTGAACAAAATACCTGATTCACTTTCTTTATTATACAGCTGATCACATTTGTACATCACATCTGCTCTTTCGCTTAGTACAACAAACCCATGCGCAAAACCCTTAGGAATTAACAATTGAAGTTGATTTTCGCTCGACAATACAATAGAATAAGTTTGACCAAATGTTTTTGAATCATGGCGCAAATCGACCACCACATCCAGTATTTCACCTTGCAGTACACGTATCAATTTAGTCTGAGCATATGGAGGCTTTTGAAAATGTAATCCTCTTATTACACCATATGTTGAACTGGACTGGTTATCTTGTACCCAATCAAAATCTAATCCGTTTTGTTTAAATGTATGTGCATTGTAACTCTCAAAGAAATAACCCCTTTCATCAGCAAAAATACGTGGCGTTAAAATCAGTAAACCTTCAAAAGGTGTAGATTCAATTTTCATTTTATCGGTTTACATATTGTTGATCATAATACTGCTTGTAACTGCCAGAAGTTACATTGTTAATCCATTCACTATTCGACAAATACCAATCTATTGTTTTATCCAATCCTTCTTTAAATTGAAGAGAAGGTTCCCAGCCCAACTCTTTATTTAACTTGGTTGCATCTATGGCATACCGCTTGTCGTGCCCAGCCCTGTCTTTTACAAAAGTAATCAACTTGGCACTCTCCCCTTTCTCACGACCTAATTTTTCATCCATGATTTCACACAACAAGTGAACGATATCCAGATTCTTCCACTCATTAAAACCTCCAATATTATAGGTCTCTCCCACTCTTCCTTTATGGAAAATAACATCAATTGCACGAGCATGATCTTCCACCCATAACCAGTCGCGCACATTATCTCCTTTACCATAAACTGGTAAAGGCTTTGAATGAATTATATTGTTGATCATCAATGGCAATAACTTTTCAGGGAAATGAAAAGAGCCATAGTTGTTAGAACAATTAGAGATCACAACAGGCAACTGATAAGTATGATGATATGCGCTTACAAAATGATCCGATGAAGCTTTTGATGCTGAGTAAGGTGAACGAGGATCGTATGGTGTTTCTTCTGTAAAGAATCCAGTATC
>CAZDTN010000062.1:0-7788 GCA_964508355.1 uncultured Sphingobacterium sp. | reverse complement strand
ATTAATATTTTTTTCATGCTTTACTATTGAATTCTTTTGGTTGCTTAAATAATTCTTCCTGGGGTAATGATTTGAAATAGTCGTATGTCAGTTGTAAGCCGACTGCCCTATCCAACTTTGGTTCCCAGTCTAACAATTCTTTGGCTTTGGTAATATCAGGCTTTCTTTGTTTAGGATCGTCGACCGGCAATGGCTTGAAAATAATTTTTGTTGTTGCACCTGTCAATTTTAAAATCTCTTCTGCAAATTCAAGCAATGATATTTCGATGGGGTTACCAATATTGACAGGATAGACATAATCACTCATTAATAATTTATAAATTCCATCTACCAAATCATCTACATAACAGAATGATCTGGTTTGAGATCCATCGCCAAATACAGTTAAATCCTCACCTCTCAAAGCTTGTCCGATAAAAGCAGGCAAAGCTCTACCATCATTTAGTCGCATTCTAGGACCATAGGTATTGAATATTCTAACAATTCTTGTTTCAACCTGATGAAAAGTATGATAGGCCATGGTGATGGATTCCATGTAACGCTTTGCTTCATCATATACACCACGCGGACCAACAGGATTTACATTACCCCAATACTCCTCTGTTTGCGGATGCACCAAAGGATCTCCGTAAACTTCAGAAGTGGAAGCCACCAACATGCGAGCACCTTTAGCTTTGGCCAATCCAAGACAATTGTGTGTGCCCATTGCACCCACTTTCAACGTCTGGATTGGTATTTTTAAATAATCAATAGGGCTAGCAGGGGAAGCAAAATGAAGAATATAATCTAAGTTGCCAGGTACATGAATAAACTTTGTAACATCGTGGTGATAGAACTCAAACTCTTTCAACTTAAAGAGATGTTCAATATTCCTAAGATCACCCGTGATTAAGTTATCCATCCCCACTACATCAAAGCCTTCTTTGATGAATCTATCACAAAGATGTGAACCTAAAAATCCTGCAGCTCCAGTAATGAGTACCCTTTTGTTTGCCATGCTGTTTAATTAATAGATTTTCTTCCAATACTTTGATAGTGATAACCTAGTTTTTCCATAGTGGCGATATCAAAAAGATTTCTGCCATCAAATATGACCTTATTCTTCAATTGTTGTCCAATTTTATTAAAATCAGGCGTTCTGAATTCATTCCACTCTGTTGCAATCAGGAGCGCATCAGCACCTTGTAGCGCTTCGTACTGGCTTTCAGCAAACTTAATTTTATCACCAACAATTTGCTTAACGTTAGCCATTGCCTCAGGGTCAAATGCAGTGATTGTTGCTCCTGCTGCCAACAATGCATCAATCATGTACAAGGCTGGCGCTTCTCTAATATCATCGGTATTGGGCTTAAAGGCTAGGCCCCATAAGGCAAAATGTTTCCCTTTCAAATCACCATTGAAATAAGATGATATTTTAGGTATCAGGTGTAATTTTTGTTTTTCATTTACATCCATCACTGCATTCAAAATCTGGAAATCATATGCCACTTCGTTTGAGCTCTTCACCAATGCTTGCACATCTTTAGGGAAACAACTTCCGCCATATCCAATACCAGGGAACAAAAAGCGCTTGCCAATTCTTGCATCACTTCCTATACCCAAGCGGACCATATCTACATCTGCATCTAATCGTTCACACAATTGAGCAATTTCATTCATGAATGTAATTTTGGTTGCCAAAAATGCATTAGCAGCATATTTGGTCAATTCTGCTGAGCGGACATCCATAAAAATTAATGGATTTCCAGAACGAACAAAGGGAGCATACAATTCAGTCATTAATTTTTTTGCTCTTTCTGAACCACAACCAATTACAACACGATCAGGTTTCATGAAGTCTTCCACTGCAACCCCTTCACGCAAAAATTCAGGGTTGGAAACAACATCAAATTCCACTTTTGCATTTTCTGCGATTGCTGCTGCTACTTTTTCAGCGGTGCCTACAGGAACAGTACTTTTATCAACAACAACAACATAATCAGAAATCAGTGTACCTAAAGATTTTGCTACACCTAAAACATATTTCAAATCAGCAGAACCGTCTTCACCAGGAGGTGTTGGTAAGGCCAGAAATAGAATTTGAGCACCTTCAATTCCTGATTTTAAATCTGATGTAAACTTGAGCCTTTCTTCTTTTAGATTTCTTAAAAATATTTTTTCTAGTCCCGGCTCATAAATTGTAATCTGCCCATTATTAAGCATATCTACCTTACGCTGGTCGATGTCTACACAAGTCACTTCATTTCCTGTTTCAGCGAAACAAGTCCCGGTAACCAATCCAACATATCCCGTTCCAATGACAGCAATTTTCATATGATTAATTTATTTCACAAGATTATTTACATGGGTGACAATATGCTCAAGTTGCTCCTGATCCATTTCAGTATGAATAGGCAAAGAAATTACCCTATGTGTCAGCCAATCAGTAACAGGTAAATCAACTTCAGGAAGGTTCAAAAAAGAAAACATTTTTTGTCGGTGTGCTGGTACTGGATAATAAATCATAGCAGGCACGCCAACCGCTGCAAGTTGATCTTGCAATTCATTTCTATCAATACCCTCCAATTTTAGCGTGTACTGATGAAACACATGGGTATTACCAGCAGCGGTAACTGGAGTAGTGATTTTAGGATTATTTTTGAAGGCGTTGTTGTAAAATGCAGCGACATTCCTTCTTGCTTCATTGTATTGATCTAAATAACGAAGTTTAATATCCAACACAGCTGCCTGAAGTGTATCCAATCTTGAATTACAACCCACTACATCGTGATAGTATCGTTTACTTTGACCATGATTAGCAATCATTTTGATTCGATCTGCAAGCAAGGTGTTGTTCGTCATCATAGCACCGCCATCACCATAACAACCTAAATTTTTAGAAGGGAAAAACGAGGTACAGCCAACATGCCCAATTGTACCTGTTTTATGGACTGATCCATCAGAAAAAGTCACTGTAGCACCAATGGCCTGTGCATTATCTTCCACCACATAAAGATTGTATTCCTGAGCAATCTTCATGATTTCTTCCATATTGCACGACTGCCCATATAAATGCACTGGAACTATTGCTTTGGTTTTGGGAGTAATGGCTGCTCGAATTTTTGAGACATCAATACAGAAAGTTTCGGGGTCAACATCTACAAATACAGGCTTTAACCTGAGCAATGCAATTACTTCTGTCGTTGCTATATAGGTAAATGAAGGTGTTATCACTTCATCTCCTGGCTCCAAACCTAATGCCATCATGGCAATTTGAAGTGCATCTGTTCCATTTGCACAGGGAATAACGTTTTGGACCCCCAAGTATTGCTGAAGATGCTGAGTGAAATTTCCGACAGCTTTTCCATTTATAAACGCTGTTGTATCCAACACTTCTGCGAGGGCTGCGTCTACCTCAGGCTTGATTTTAAGATATTGCCTTTTCAGGTCGACCATTTGAATTGGAACCATTCTCATTTATTTGCGGCAAAGGTAAGAAAATTGAAGCCATTACTCGAGAAGGACGTAGCTTTGTGAGTCAGCTAAGACAATGAGGTTTTTTTATAATTTGTTCGTCCATCTTTATCCCCTTTTCATCAGGATTGCCGCCCTCTGGAATCCAAAGGCCCGCTTATGGATAAATGGAAGAAAAAAACAATTTGAGCGGTTAAAAATTGCTGTTGAATCAAGCAACAAACCTATCATTTGGATCCACAGTGCTTCTTTAGGTGAATTTGAACAAGGACGTCCCGTTCTTGAATCCTTGAAGGAAACCTATCCAACGTATCGAATTTTACTTACGTTCTTTTCTCCTTCGGGATATGAGGTAAGGAAAAATTATGAGGGCGCAGACATGGTATTTTATTTACCAATAGATACAAAAAGGAATGCCAGAAAATTTCTTGATATCACTTCACCCAAACTGGCAGTATTCATTAAATACGAAACTTGGTTCAACTATTTATTTGAACTACGGCAGCAAGGGGTTCCCTCCTTGCTCATTTCAGCGGTAGTATACCCCTATCAATTTACCTATTCTTTGTGGTCAAGTTTCATGAAGAAAACACTTGCACTTTTTAATCATATTTTTACACAAAGTGATGATGGTCTTGAACTACTACATGAAAACCAGATCAATACTGAATTTAGTTTAGGGGGTGATACCCGTTACGATCGGGTAAACACTTTAGCATCACTTTCCTTTCATCATTCAGGAATAGAAACTTTTACAAACCATCAACCAGTCATTGTTGCGGGAAGCACATGGCATGAAGATGAAGAATTACTTGCGTCCTTAGTTTCAGCCGAGAATAATGCAAAACTAATCATCGCACCACATGAAATTTCACCAAAGAACAGAGCTGAATTAATAAAACTATTTCCAGAATCTCTTCTGTTGTCTCAAATCGACAAAACCCCTCATCCTGAAAATTACAAAGTGCTCATTGTTGATTCAATAGGTTTGCTGTCTAAGCTTTACAGATTTGCCACCATAGCATATATAGGAGGAGGATTCAACAGAGCAGGAATTCATAATATTTTAGAAGCTGCAGCTTATGGCAAGGTTGTTTTGTTTGGCCCTGAATACAGCAGATCTAATGAAGCCAAACAAATGATTCAATTGTCTCTTGCCTTTTCATGTTCTAGCAAAGAAGAACTTTCGAGTATTATAACTAATTTACTTAGCTCACCTGAGGAGTTGCTTACAAAAAATGAAAGAGCTAAACAATTTGTTGTTGAAAGAATTGGTGCTACATCAACTATATTAAATTATATCAAAGACAACAATTTACTTTAGCACAACCGCAATAGTTCATTTTAGCAGGCATTTGTTACATTTACACTTTCAATAACAGCAAGAAAAACGACGCTATGTTTATAGAGCCGAATATTAATGGAAAGACAGGTTGGATAGAGGTAGTTTGTGGCTCAATGTTTTCGGGTAAAACAGAGGAGTTGATCAGGAGGCTCAAAAGAGCAAAAATCGCTAACATGAAAGTGGGTATTTTTAAACCTGAAATTGACATTCGCTATGATGCAGGCAAAATTGTTTCTCACAATGAAAATATGGTGGATGCCTATCCTGTCAAAAATGCGAATCAAATTATGGATTCAGCGTTATCTTATAATGTAATTGGTATTGATGAAGCACAATTTTTCGACGAAAAAATCGTTGAGGTATGTGAAACTTTGGCAAACCATGGCGTTAGGGTAATTGTTGCAGGATTGGATATGGATTATACAGGTAAACCTTTCGGACCTATACCGCAATTGCTGTCAATAGCCAACTACGTTACAAAGCTTCATGCAGTTTGTATGCAATGCGGCGGAATTGCCAGCTATTCATACAGAACTACATCAAATAAAGATCAGGTGGTACTTGGTGAAAAAGAACATTATGAGGCAAGATGCAGAACCTGTTTCCATCAATAAATATTAGAATTGAACACGTTTAGCCAATATACCTCCTTACTCAAAAAAGAAGTTTTGCTGGAAACCAGACAGCAACACACTTTGTATGGTGTGATGTTATACATAGCATCTACTGTTTTTGTTTTATACCTTACCATGGATGCCCCAGATGCAGACACTTGGAATGCTCAGTTTTGGGTAACACAATTATTCATCTGTATCAACGCTGTTGCCAAAAGCTTTTTGCAAGAAGCCCGTGGAAGAATGCTCTACTACTACTCTATTACTTCTCCAGTTGTTTTTATTCTTTCAAAGCTGACCTATAATGTGATTTTGATGTTGATCATGACCTTGATCAATCTGGTTCTTTTTACAGCATTTATGGGTGATTTAACTTCATCATTTTTTCAGTTTTTCTGCATCAGTTTGGTTGGGGCAGTCGGACTTAGCCTTGTATTTACCATGTTGGCGGCTATTGCTTCAAAAGCAATGCAACAGGCATCTTTGATGGCTATCCTCGGATTCCCCATCATCATCCCTCAACTCCTTTTGCTGGTCAGGCTTTCGAAAACAGCATTTTCAGAAATATTTAACCAAGGCGTGCCCACTCAGTTGGTACTTTTGCTTTTCGCTTTGGATATATTAATAATTCTCATGGCGGTTATTTTGTATCCATTTTTATGGAAAGATTGACCGAAGCACCTAATTTTGAAAACTGAAACTAATTTTATGCAATTCAATTGGTTGAAAATCAGCGCTATTGTACTATTGGTTTACGCCATAGTCGGTGGACTTCTTTTGCCTGTTCCAGAACTATCTCAACTTGGAGAAACCATTCGCAACCTGTATTATCATGTTTGTATGTGGTTTGCTATGATGATACTTTATACCATTTCAATCATCCACAGCATCAAGTACCTGAGAAATGGCAAGATCGAACATGATATCAAAGCTGTATCCTATGCGGGTACTGGTACTTATATGGGATTGCTTGGTTATGCAACTGGCGCAATATGGGCAAGTTATACTTGGGCTGATCCTAATAATCCAGCCTACGCCTCATTTGGATCAATCATGAGAGAACCCAAATTAATTGGTGCAGCCACTGCTCTTTTGATCTACGGAGCATATTTTATTTTAAGGAGTTCAATTGCCGACCTTGATCAGAGAGCAAGAGTAAGCGCGGTGTATAATATTTTTTCTTACGCTATGCTGTTCCCTTCAATCTGGATCATCCCAAGACTGTTACCTAGTTTACATCCTGGACAGGAAGGAAATCCAGCATTAAATTTTAACGATATAGATGCAAGGATGCGTATGGTTTTCTATCCAGCTGTACTAGGATGGACATTTATGGGGGTTTGGATAACTACTATCGTAATCAGGTATAAATTACTCACTGAAAAAAAATGGATGACTAATGAAAAATAAATTCCTCGCCTTATTGGCTACCTTTTTTGCCTTCGGCGCACAAGCACAAGAAGCAGCAAACGAAACTACTGCCAGTGTAATGAGAAGCAATGGTAAAATCTATGTAGTTGTTGCTGTTGTCCTCACTATTCTATTCGGACTAATTGCCTATGTAATCAGAATCGATAGAAAAATTTCCAAATTAGAGAAAGAAGCCTAGGCTTCTTCTATATAGACCATTCAATTTTCAACGAAATTCATTTGCCATGAATCCAGAGTATAGTTTTTTTGACGCAGTATGTAAAAGTTTCGACAAGGCATCCAAGTTCACGAAATTTGATCAAGGTATCTTGGAGCAGATCAAGCAATGCAACAGTGTATTGAGAATGCACTTCCCGGTAAAGATTGGTGACAAAGTAGAAGTCATCAAAGCCTATCGTGTTCAACACTCCCACCACAAGCAACCTTGTAAAGGTGGTATTCGCTTCAGTGAAATGGTAAACCTAGATGAAGTGATGGCACTTGCTGCACTCATGACCTACAAATGTGCTATAGTAGACGTCCCATTTGGTGGCGCAAAAGGTGGTATCACCATTGATCCAAAGAAATATTCCGCATACGATCTAGAGAAAATAACGAGACGTTACACCAGTGAACTGATAAAAAAGAAATTCATCGGACCTGGAGAAGATGTACCAGCGCCAGATTATGGAACTGGTGAAAGAGAAATGGCCTGGATCCTTGATACTTATATTGCTATGCATCCTGGTGAAATAGATTCGTTGGCTTGTGTAACTGGAAAACCTGTTAGTCAGGGAGGCGTTAGAGGAAGAAGAGAAGCAACCGGACTAGGTGTTTTCTTTGGCATTAGAGAAGTTTGCAACAATGCTGATGTAATGGCAAAACTTGGACTCTCCACTGGCATCGAAGGAAAAAAAGTAATTGTTCAAGGTCTTGGTAATGTAGGCTATCATGCTGCCAAATTCT
>CAZDTN010000061.1:0-9867 GCA_964508355.1 uncultured Sphingobacterium sp. | reverse complement strand
TGAACTGATAAAAAAAGAAAGAGTAAAGTAAAGAGATGAAGTAGGCGATTCATTTCTAGTTCTTAAGAATAAACATATTAAGAAATATCATATTCAAATATTCCTTAATATACTCATTAAGACAATAAAAACTTGATTTTGTTTAATCTAACCTATAAGAAAGAATGACCTACTGTCTTTTCCATAATGAAACATCAAGTCTATAATTGATAAATTGACTTGAAATCCATTTCTTTCTTGAAAAATTTGCTGATACTGGACAAAAGGGCCCATTTCGGGATTACTGTAATTCTGGGGTGTAAATTCTAATGAAGGGAACCTGTTTTTATAAGTTTCAATTATTTCTGAGTCAGTAGTTGTGATCGTACTAAGTGCAAAGGGCATTTTCAGTTTTTCATAAACCCATTTTAAGCAATTTAAGTTCCAATCAAATAAAAAACTAGGATTTGTATTATATAATACCTCAATCTCATCTTTATAAAATTGGAAAAAAGGACTATTACCATACACTGTGCACAAAGTTCTAAAATGATCTCTTTGCCAATGATGGGTATAATCAATTTTTACTTCTTTATAGGGAGACCTCACATTTCGTCCACCGACGATAGGAATTGACAATGTAATTGGTCCTGCTGCACCTGAAACTATCATCCTATTTCGAAAGCTTGACCGTTGAAAGGGCAGATCACCATCAAATAGCACACTAGACTCTCGCAGCATTATTGCAAAAGCATTAATACAAGGGAAATAATGAAGTGGCTGAATCATGCAAAACGATTAAGAAAAAACCACCCTTATTTGGATGGTTTTTTACAGCAAGTTGGTAACTTATCATAGGCATCTTTTGCAGCCTTAATTTCCTCAGCATCATAGCCAACATTGGCAATTGCTGTTTTTATATTTTCTAAATTTGTTCTGTCAGTAAGGTAAGTTACAACCGTCTTTTTTTGCTTTGGATTTACCACCACCTTAGTAATACCATCTTCATATTTCAAATAATCCTCAATCTTTTTCTTACACATATCACACTGCACTGATGGTGTATTAATAGTTACAGTTATTGGCTTTTTTTGTTGAGCACTAACACTAATTGAGAAACCTAGCATTAAAAAAAATAGCATCTTTTTCATGTCAATTTATTTTTTACGAAATTAACTTATCTACCCCATCCTGCAGGATCCTGGCTCCATTTTAACAAGGTGTTTTGGTCTTCTTCTGCAATTAAACCTTTCTCAACAGCCAAGGCAATTAAAGTTGGGTAATTGGTCATAGAAACAAATTTAACCCCAGCGGCCTCACATGCCTTATTAGCCACCTCAAAACCATAGTTGAATATTGAAACCATTCCAATTACTTCTAATCCTGCTTCCCTAACCACATCTACCACCTGAAGACTACTTTTACCTGTAGAGATCAAATCCTCAATGATGACAGTCTTCATGCCTTTCTCATAATACCCTTCTATTTGGTTTCCTAAACCATGTTCCTTTGGTTTTGGACGAACATAGATATAAGGCAACTTTAATTGGTCGGCCGACATCGCTCCCCATGCAATTCCAGCAGTTGCTACTCCTGCCAATAATTCTGCTTCGGGAAATTGCTCAAACAACACATTACACATTTCACTTTTAATGAAATCTCTCACATAAGGATAGCCCAAAACTTTACGGTTATCACAATAGATTGGACTCTTCCATCCTGATGCCCATGTAAATGGTTCTTTGGGGTTCAATTTTACTGCATTAACTTGTAGCAGTTTTTCGGCGACTGTTTTTTCGTTTGTCATGGTACAAAAATGTAAAAAGCTAATCAATTACAGAAATTAAGTTATGTACATCACCATATTCGAACCGTCTGGAATAGTTAATCTTGAGACATTAGCTGCTTTCGAGTCCTATAAACGGGATAAAATAATTATTGAAGCCGCTGGCGGTTTAGTATTTAATCACCAAAATGATCTGCTGATGATCTATAGAAGAGGTGTTTGGGACCTCCCAAAAGGGAAAGTAGATGACGGTGAAACTCTAGAACAATGTGCAGTAAGGGAAGTCATGGAAGAAACAGGACTCCAACATATACAATTGATTGAATTTTTGACAACCACCTATCACACCTATGAACAAAAAGGAATCACCATTTTAAAACCTTCTCATTGGTTTAAGATGGTAAGTTCAGTGGAAGAGATACTAATACCCCAGACTGAAGAAGATATAACGCAGATCAAATGGATGTCAAAAGCTGAAGCCTATGAGGTAAAAAATAAAATGTATCCGACCATCAGGCTTATTGTTGAGCAATACTTTTAGCCACCAATTCAGGCAAAAACAAAGAAGCATCTCCACCATTTCTGATGATATCGCGAACAATAGTGGAAGCCACTGATGTGTATTTCGGTTCACAGGTTAGGAAAACAGTCTCGATGCTTGGGTCAAGTGTTCTATTGGCATCAGCAATTGTCTTTTCATATTCAAAATCACTGACATAACGAATTCCACGAAGTATATGATGAGCCCCTACTTCTTTGCAAAAATTGACAGTTAGTCCCTCAAATACAGCAGCACTTATTTTTTCCTCACCTTTAAATATCGCTTCTATCCAGCTTTTTCGTTGTTCTCCACTAAACATGGGCGCCTTGGACGCGTTTATTCCAATGGCTACAATTATTTGGTCAAACATGGGTAAAGCACGCTTAATTACATCAACATGCCCCAATGTTATCGGATCAAAAGTGCCTGGAAAAACACAGATTTTTTGCATGTAAATTTATTTAGGCGTTGGGGTCTTTTCTTCCTGAAAGTAAGTATAAAACTGCCATTCTCACCGCAACTCCATTCTCAACTTGATCAAGTATGATTGACTGACCACTATCTGCAACATCTGAGTCTAATTCTACTCCCCGATTAATTGGACCAGGATGCATAATCAACACTTCCTTTTGTAATCCTTGAAGTAATTGTTTGGTTATGCCATAGGCCTGGTTGTATTCACGTAATGATGAAAACAATACCTGATTTTGTCGCTCTAATTGTATCCTTAAAACATTGGCAACATCACACCACTCTAGTGCCTCTTTGACATTATAGGTGACGTTAATGGGAAAGGAATCCTGAATATACTTAGGAATCAATGTTGGTGGTCCTGCTAAAGTAACTTCTGCACCCATTTTAGTAAGTAAATAGATGTTACTTAATGCCACTCTTGAATGCATGATATCTCCAATAATGGCAATCTTTTTGCCTTCCAGGGAACCTAATTTTTCTGTTATACTGAAGGCATCCAAAAGAGCCTGAGTGGGATGTTCATTAATTCCGTCTCCTGCATTCACTATTGCTGCAGGGATGTGCTGGGCAAGAAAGTGTGGAGCACCAGTTGCACTGTGTCTCATGACTACCATATCCACTTTCATGGACAAGATGTTATTGACAGTATCCAATAAAGTCTCGCCTTTTGAAACTGATGATCCGCTTGCAGAAAAATTGATAGTATCAGCGCTAAGTCGCTTTTCCGCTAACTCAAAAGAAATTCGGGTTCTTGTCGAATTCTCATAAAAAAGGTTAACAATAGTCACATCACGTAAAGATGGAACCTTTTTAATTGGACGCTGTAAAACTTCTTTGAATTGCTTGGCTGTATCTAAAATGAGTTGAATGTCCCCAGACTTGAGGTCTCTAATGCCGAGTAAGTGTTTTGAACTAAGATGCATTAGGATGCAAAGTTATAGGATTGAGTGATAAAAAGCCAATAAAATTTATACTTAGATACTATCGTACAATACCACCCGCTTTTCATCCCCCCAATATACTTTCACCTTTTGTGTAACGATAGAATCAATGGATTTACCCACATAATCAGGCTGAATAGGTAATTCTCTGCTGAATTTTCGATCAACAAGAATACACAATTCAACTTTTTGTGCTCGACCATGATCCAGCAATGCATCCATCGCAGCCCTAATAGTCCTACCGGTGTATAAGACATCATCTATCAAAATGACTTTTCTATTTTCAATAGAAAAGGACAATTCTGTTATGCTTGGAATATGAATTTGACCGCGAAAATCATCTCTGTAAAACGTAATATCCAGTTTCCCATAATCCAGTTTTACTTCAGGATGTATTTCTCTGATATACTGAGTAATAAAATCACTGATAGCTATACCGCGGGGCTGAATCCCAATAATACAAGTATCTGTAAATGGATAGTGATTTTCAATAAGCTCATGCGCCAACCTTTGTAAGGTCAGCATCAATTGCTTTTCTTCCATGATGGTGTTAACGCCTTTCATGCTGTTTAAATCTTGCATAAATATAGGGGTTCAATTCTGCAAGAACTAATCTTCTTGCAAGAATGGATATCTATAATCGATTGGTGGATCAAATGTTTCTTTTACTGTTCTCACACTCAGCCATCTGTTCAAATTTAGCATAAATCCAGCCTTATCATTTGTACCAGAAGCTCTTCCTCCACCAAATGGCTGCTGACCTACGACAGCACCTGTCGGTTTATCGTTGATGTAAAAATTACCAGCTGCATGTTTAAGCACACGAGTAGCCTCATCAATAGCTGCACGATCATTTGATATTATCGCACCAGTCAAGGCATAAGGTGAAGTTTCATCAACCAAATGTAAGGTTTCAGTAAATTTCTTTTCTGGATATACATATACAGTTAATACTGGGCCAAAAATTTCCTCACACATGGTAGTATATTTTGGATCAGTCGTTTCGATCACTGTAGGTTCAATAAAATATCCCTTGGTCTTATCACAATTACCCCCAGCAATTACTTTCACTTTAGAGGATCTTTTAGCCTTATCTATATATGACTTGATTTTATTGAATGACTTTTCATCAATAACAGCATTGATAAAATTACTCATATCTTCTACACTACCCATCTTGAAACTTTTAATACCTTCTATGAGTTTCTTGCGGACTGCCGAAGCCAAGTTAGATGGAATGTAGGCTCTGGATGCTGCTGAACATTTTTGTCCTTGGTACTCGAATGCCCCTCTCAAAAGTGCTGTTGCAACAACATCTGCATTTGCAGAAGGATGTACCATGACAAAGTCTTTTCCGCCTGTCTCTCCCACTATTCTGGGGTATGAACGGTACAAACCTGTATTTGCTCCTATTGTAGCCCACATTTGGTTAAATACACCAGTAGACCCGGTAAAATGAACTCCTGCAAACTGAGGATGAGAAAAACAGATATCTCCTAAAACGGGACCATCAACATATACTAAATTAATAACCCCATTTGGTAAGCCTGCTTCTTTCAACACTTTCATAAACATCTGAGCAGAATAAACCTGAGTATTTGCACACTTCCAGACTACAGTATTACCACATAAGGCTGCAGAAGCAGGAAGGTTCCCACCTATGGCAGTAAAATTAAAAGGAGTAACTGCTAATACAAAACCTTCAAGTGGTCTATACTCTAGCCTGTTATGCATACCTGGAGCACTGATTGGCTGTTGTGCATAGATCTCACTTAAATAATGTACGTTGAATCTTAAAAAATCGATTAACTCACATGCCGCATCAATCTCAGCCTGATAAACATTTTTACTTTGGCCTAACATTGTAGTGCCGTTCATATAAGGCCTATAACGACCAGCTATTAAATCTGCAGCTTTTAAAAATATGGCAGCTCTGCTTTCCCATGACATGGCTTCCCATTCAGCTTTTGCAGCTAAAGCAGCATTAATTGCAGCTTTGATATGCTTTGCTTCACCGTAATGAAAATGACCCAAGATATGCTTCCTTTCATGTGGTGGACGAATTGCAACTTTATTTCCAGTTCTAACTTCTTTGCCTCCAATATACATAGGTACATCAACCTGTGTTGATTTTAATTCAGCTAAAACCTCTTTTAATCTTGCTCTTTCAGGTGTACCAGGTGCGTAACTTAATACTGGTTCATTTTTCGGAATTGGCAAACTGTAATGACCATTGTTCATATAGCGTAATTTATATTTTTAATTAGGATACATTTTCTTTTTCCATCATTAAATAAGCCTTGATGAATCCATCTAAATCTCCATCCATAACTGGCTGGACATTTCCAACCTCAAAATCTGTTCTATGGTCTTTGATCATTTTATAAGGATGGAAAACATAACTTCTAATCTGACTTCCCCATTCGATTTTCTTTTTCGATGCATTATTGGCATTTTTCAAAGCTTCACGCTTTCGCATCTCTTCTTCATACAACTTACTTTTAAGCATTTTAAGCGCCTTCTCTCTGTTCTCACCCTGTGTTCTTGCTTGCTGACACTCTACAATTATTCCGCTTGGTATATGTTTCAAACGAACCGCTGTTTCTACTTTGTTTACGTTTTGTCCACCTTTACCCCCTGATCGGTAAAATTCCCATTCTAAATCAGCAGGAGATACTTCTATTTCTATAGAATCGTCAACAAGCGGATAAACATAAACTGATGCAAATGAAGTATGCCTTCTTGCATTACTATCAAATGGAGAAATTCTCACCAACCGGTGCACACCATTTTCTGCTTTTAAAAAGCCATAAGCAAATGGTCCATCAAACTGAAGTACTGCGGATTTAATACCTGCTCCATCGCCATCCTGCCAGTCGAGTTCTGTTACAGTCCATCCCTGCTTTTCACCATACATTCTGTACATGCGGACAAGCATTTCTGCCCAATCCTGACTCTCTGTACCACCAGCACCACTATTCACCTGAAGAACAGCAGGCAATTCATCCTCAGGTTGATTTAATGTGCTCTTGAATTCAGCTTCATCAATAGCCTGTAAAGTTTTGTCATATGCTGTTTTTGCCTCCTCTTCTTCACATTCACCTTCTTTCCAGAAATCAAATAAGATAGAAAAATCATCAACTGCAGCAGCAGTAGAGCTGAATAGATTTAACCAAAACTCGTTAAGTTTTATATTTTTTAGGATTTCAGTAGCACGCTTATTATCGTCCCAAAAACCTGGTGAAAGCGACTTTTGCTTATCCTCGTTTACTTTATATTGCCTGTTCTCAACGTCAAAGAAACCTCCTCAAGACAGAAAGACGGTCTCTCATAGTTTTTAATTGCTCTATTGTCATAACATTGCAAAATTAATTTAATTCTGGCAATACCCATTGAAAAAATCGAGTTACAGAACCAAGTGCCAAAATCATTGTTAAGCCGTTATGATTCAAGCCTATAACTTTCTTTATTCTTGGCAACTATTTCCTGAAAAAGGGACTTACGAAAAAGGGGAACGACCTAAATCTGGAACATATAAAATCGGCTCAACTGAATCCAGAAACGAATTAAACATAGAAATGAATTGGGTTACACTTGAAAACCAAGCTTTCTCTTCTACCTATAGTATAATTGCAGATGGTACTTTCCAGCCTATTGTAAATGATCAAATTGCAGATAAGGCTAAAGTCAATTTCATTGATAGCATAAGTTTTGAAATTCATTTCATACTAGCTGGCGAGCAGACACTTACCATACTACATGAAATAATGCCCAACGGTTACCTTAAAGTAACGGAAAACGGTCATCTTGAAGAAGGGACAATGTATAAGAATATCTCTTTGTATCACAAACAAATGAGTGTTCTCCCCTACTCATCTTCTGTTTCTGGTGCTGTAATCAAACCTACTGAGGAAGGAATGATTAGGCATAAATCCTTGACAGCAATGGAAGAGCAAACGAACATGCAGCTTGCTCAAATCAGGCAACAAATTGAATTACTTGCTCTTCAAGCTCAGGAGATTCAAAGGAGAAAAGAATTATCTGTCTTAATCTACAGTGCCAAATTGAATTTTACTCCCGTAATTGGACAGACATATTATTTATACGAAAAGAAAAATGGAGATCATTTTCTTTCACTGGTGAGTCCAAAAGAATGGGGCGCCCATGGTCCATTCAAAAAAGCAGTCGCTACAGTCAAATTACTAGCTGATCACACTTGGATGGAAGTCAACTGATTTACCTAAAACAAAATGGGCCCATAAAGGGCCCATTTTTATTGAAAAATAGTTCTTTACTTCACTTCCTCGAATTCCGCATCAGTCACGTTTTCTGCGCCTGCTTGTGCACCAGCTCCTGGTTGTTGCGCCTCTGCACCAGGTGCACCTTGCGTTGCATTATACATATCCTGACTTGCTGCCATCCATGCATCATTTAATTCTTTGGTTGCAGCTTCGATAGCAGCCAAATCTTGGGTTTTATGCACTTCTTTAAGCTTGTTCAATGCATTCTCAATTACAGCTTTTTTCTCTGCAGGAATCTTTTCACCAAATTCAGCCAATTGTTTTTCAGTTTGGAATACCAATGCATCAGCAGCATTTAGTTTTTCCACACGCTCACGTTCAGCCTTATCTGTTGCTTCGTTTGCTTTTGCCTCAGCTTTCATTTTTTCAATCTCTTCTTTAGTCAATCCACTTCCAGCTTCAATTCTGATTTTTTGTTCTTTACCAGTACCCTTATCTTTTGCACTTACATTCAGGATACCATTAGCATCGATATCAAATGTTACTTCTATCTGTGGAACTCCACGAGGAGCTGGAGGAATATTATCAAGATTGAAAATTCCCAACGTTTTGTTCTGATTGGCCATTGGACGCTCACCCTGTAATACATGAATCTGTACACCTGGTTGATTATCTGCAGCTGTTGAGAAAGTTTCGGACTTTTTAGTTGGGATAGTTGTGTTGGAAGGAATCAATACTGTCATTACACCGCCCAAAGTCTCAATACCCAATCCAAGTGGCGTTACATCAAGCAAAAGGACATCTTTTACTTCACCAGTAAGCACTGCACCTTGAACACCTGCACCAATTGCGACAGCTTCGTCTGGGTTCACACTCTTATTTGGCTTTTTGCCAAAGAACTTCTCCACGATTTCTTGGACTTTTGGAATCCTTGTAGATCCACCTACAAGAATAACTTCATCAATATCAGAAGCATTCATGCCAGCATCTTTTAAAGCTTGAACACATGGCTTAAGGCAACGCTCAAATAAATTATCAGCAATTTGCTCAAACTTAGCACGGGTCAGCTTTTTTACAAGGTGTTTTGGAACGCCATCAATTGCAGTGACATAAGGTAAATTGATTTCGGTTTCACTTGAAGAAGACAATTCAATTTTTGCTTTTTCTGCTGCTTCCTTCAAACGCTGTAAAGCCATAGGATCTTTTCTAAGATCTACGTTTTCATCGTTTTTAAATTCTTCAGCCAACCAATCCATAATCACTTTATCAAAATCATCACCACCTAGATGTGTATCACCATTGGTCGATTTTACCTCAAATACACCATCTCCTAACTCCAAAACTGAGATATCAAACGTTCCACCTCCTAAGTCGAATACCGCTATTTTACTATCTACATTCTTTTTATCCAATCCGTAAGCAAGTGCTGCTGCAGTTGGCTCATTAATGATTCTTCTTACATTCAGTCCAGCAATCTCACCAGCCTCTTTGGTTGCCTGACGCTGTGCGTCGTTAAAATATGCTGGAACAGTAATAACAGCTTCATTAACTTCATGTCCCAGATAATCTTCTGCAACTTTCTTCATTTTCTGAAGTACCATTGCACTTATCTCTTGAGGAGTATAGAGACGTCCATCAATATCTATTCTCACCGTATTATTATCACCTTTTGCAACGTTATAACTCCAGTGCTTAATTTCTTCTGTTACCTCATCAAAACGACGTCCCATAAAACGCTTAACACTCGTAATCGTATTGATTGGATTAGTAATTGCTTGACGTTTTGCAGGATCACCCACTTTGCGTTCTCCATTCTTAAGAAAAGCCACAACACTTGGGGTCGTCCTTCTGCCTTCGTCGTTAGCAATAACAACAGGTTCATTTCCTTCCATCACAGACACACAA
>CAZDTN010000060.1:0-10000 GCA_964508355.1 uncultured Sphingobacterium sp. | reverse complement strand
GGAAGAACTTGGGGTTGCAAAGATAATTTTTTTTAGTTTGCAGACAAGAAACATTAGCAAAGAATGGAAGTAAAAATTGCCCCAGGCTGGAAAAAAAGTTTAGAAACTGAATTCAAGGAGGCCTATTTCCATGATTTAGTGGGCTTTTTAAAAAATGAAAAGTCTAGCAACCAGGTTGTTTACCCTCCAGGTTCCTTAATTTTTAATGCTTTTAATCTAACCGACCTGGAAAAAGTAAAGGTTGTGATTATTGGGCAAGACCCGTATCATGGTCCACATCAGGCTCATGGGTTAAGTTTTTCAGTCCAAAATGGCATACCCGCACCCCCTTCATTAGTTAATATTTACAAAGAAATACAAAGTGATTTAGGTATTGCCAATCATAAATCAAAGGGAGACCTTACCTGCTGGGCAGAGCAGGGTGTTTTGCTGTTAAATGCTTCACTTACCGTAAGGGCTAATCAACCTAATAGTCATTCAGGTATTGGCTGGCAGCGGTTTACTGATAAAGTAATTCAAGTTTTAAATGAACAATGCGAAAACCTCGTTTTCATACTTTGGGGAAATTTTGCCAAAGAAAAAGGTGCTCATATCGACACTAAAAAGCACTGTGTTTTAAAAGCCGCACATCCCTCCCCTTTTTCTGCAGATAAAGGTTTTTTTGGGTGTCGACATTTTTCTAAAACAAATGAATACCTGGTCAAACATGGCAAATCACCAATTGACTGGATGGTAAAATAAACCCTATATGATTAAAAATATTTTAGGCAGAGTATTTACTATTTGGGGCGGTCTTGTTTTTGTTGGAACAATGTTGATTTTTCTGCTTCCCATTTGGGCGACGGGTTTATTAGCTGAACCCAAAAGAACTGATTGGGTAATAAAGTTCTGCAGAATGTGGATGGCCTTATTTTTTCCATTAAGTGGAATTAGATTAACCATAAAAGGCAGAACTAATTTTGAACAAGGAGAAAACTACGTAGTGGTTTGTAACCACAATTCACTCATGGATGTACCACTTACCAGTCCAGGTATCCCAGGTGCCAACAAAACAATTGCAAAAATTGAAATGTCTAAAATTCCACTATTTGGGATTATCTATAAACGAGGCTCTGTTCTTCTTGATCGTAAAAATGAAGAAAGTAGGAAAGCAAGTTACATGGAAATGAAAAATGTTTTGGCATTGGGAATGCACATGTGCATTTATCCAGAAGGAACAAGAAACAAAACAAATGATCCTCTTAAATCTTTCCACGATGGTGCATTCAAGCTTGCCATGGAAACAGGTAAACAAATCATCCCCTGCATCATTAGAGGAACAAGAAAAATGCTCCCCATTGATAAATCATTTTTTTTCTGGCCTGGAAAAGCAAGCATGGAATTTCTTCCACCAATCGACCCAAAGTTATTCCCTGATGTAAACAGCCTAAAAAAATATGTATTCGACTTAATGTGGAAAGAAATAAGCCACTAACTACTGAGTGTAGAAATAACGTGTACGATTCACTTTTAAATCACGCAATAAGCCAGATTTTGGACTAATGGTGATGTTGAAGTACCGATATAGTCCAATAGGAGTAACATTAATTGACATTTGCCAGCAATGCAAATCCCTTGAAATAAAGGTTGTAAGAGATTGTAATTTCTTAGTGTTTAAATCATAATAGCCACTTCCACCAATTTTCCATTTTGGCGACAAACTAAAGTCACCTGTAAAATTAAAGCTAGAAGTAACTTGCTTTTTGAAAGTATAGTCAGGTTGAGGCAATCTAGCAAAACTCAATGAATAAGAAATATTGATCGACCATGGAATACTAAAATCTGTGAATTCAGCAGGATTTCTGCGCATATACTCCATCTGAGCCATGATTTGATCATTACTTAAATTTTGGGTTACATCTTCATCCAATTCAGGCTTCTTCTTTTTATCATTTCCTTTTTTACTTTGAAAATTAGCTGAGATATTAACACTACCACTTACCAAAGAACCAATATTGAATTTTTTGGCATTCCATGCATAATCATTTATTGGTCTTCCGGTTGCAGGATCAATTTGGTAAGGATCCAAAATAGCATTAGCAGTAATATTTATTTTTTCAAATAAATTACTTCGGGCGTAAAGATTGAAAGTGGAGAGCTTAAATGAATCTGCCAAGAAATTGTAACCTCCGGATACACCAAATCCATCTAATAGTTTTACTTTTTTTAATTCTGCCTCACCAGAATCAGTTTTGGATCTTACTTTCATTTCAAGGTTGTTGTCAAGACTAAAGCCAATACCACCATTTTTGCCATAAGTAAATGGTTGATAAATGCTTCCATCAAAAACTGACATTAAAACTTGATTTCCTTCTTTATTGACTTGCTCCCTGTAAAAATAGGGCGCCATTAAATCAGGTTTATAATTGACGCTCATTTGAGGTCGCATAACGTGTCGAATAGCTTGTATTCTAGCCTCTTTCTTCTTTGACTGATATGTTCCAAAAATAGCAGTACTGAAAGAAAGCCCCATGGTAACTTCCCTAGCAGAATAAAAACCTTTTTGCATGGAGCTATCCAATTTTTCAGTCACTGGGTTCCACTTCCTATTGAATTTCTGCGCGTACCATCTTTCCTTAAACCCAAAACTTGGTGCCAATTGAAAAGGGCCTAAAGAGGGAAGAGAAAGTGTAATTGGTATATCATGGCTAGCACCCCACTGGAAAGTATCAATCAATTGCTTAAACCTAAATGCTGTATCGTAAAAGGAAATCTGTCCTTTATAATTTCCCGTATAAGCAATACCTAATTTTTCATACCATTTTGATTCTCCTATAGCTTCTTTGGCTTGAAAAGGATAAATGGTATTCATCACAAAAGCAATATCTGGTAAATTCAAATTGACGACTCTTGTTGATGTATTCTGGTTATGGTTTAAGTTGACAGCCAGGTTAAAGGGAGTACCTTGCCAATTTTTTTGATAAGAAATAGAGGAACTCAACTGATTGGTAAAGTTCATGGGTTGTTGGTAGTTACCTGCCCCTTGTACATTCCCTCCAAAACCAGGATTTACCAGGCCAGCATTAGGAACCAAAGAAAGGTATTTGCTACTTCCTGCATTGACATTGGCATTAAAAGACATACCAGGTCTGGCTTTGCTGTCCATACTATGCGACCAAGTAACAAAAAAACTTTTGTTTTGTCGGAAGTCAGGATCCCCCTTAAAGGCAAATTTTGTATTCTGTATACTAATATTAAAATTACCGTTGTACTTGTATCTCACTCTGTAAGATGGCGAAAAATTTGCCCTCCATGATCCATAGGAATATAAATCAAACCAAAGTTTAGCATCCAAATATTCATTGAAAGCCTTATAATAACCAAGTCCTTCAAGTCCAATACCAAAATCTTCTGTCACAGTAAATTGAGGGGGTAAAATGCCAGACTGCCTTCCCTTTTTCATAGGAAAAATTCCAAAGGGGAGATAAAGTGGAACAGGAACATCCTCAAATTCAGGATGAACAGGTCCCGTAACTACTAATTTTTTGTTCATGAATTTGGCTTTTGCAAATCGAAACGCAAAGTGAGGGGTATCCAAATTACATGTAGTAAACCTTCCTCTTGCAGCAAAGAAAGTTTCTTGATCTATCTTCTTTACTTTCTCAGCAAAATTGAAAAATTCATCTTGTTGAAAAAATGAACTGTAAGTAAGACCTTTTTGAGATTTAAAATTAAAACTCAAGCTATCGCTAACAGTCACTGTTTCACCTTGTTTTAACTTAGCCATTCCGCTAACCAGTCCAGTACTGTCTCTACCCATCTTAGCAAGCACATACTGAGTTTGCTGATCAAATTCAATTTTAGGTGCATTTAGTACGATGTCTTCAAACTTAACCTCTGTTTTACCATAAAGAAAAATCTTTTTGGTATCAATATCCAACACCATGGAATCTTCAGCCTTATAATCTACAGGAGCATTAATGGAGTCTTTTGAAATTTTTAATGCCATGGTATCGACCTTGATCTTTTTGGTTGTATCTATCAAAGATTTAGGAACTGTTGTATCCAATTTAGCAACCTGAAAAGTAAACTTATGTAAAGCTGAATGAGCTGTCTTGGGGAATGTTAAAATCAGGATCCCCCCTGAAGACAAAATCAAGAATAAAAGATATTTTAAGCTAAATTTGCTTTTCGCGTGCAGCATAAGTTGTGGCAGGCAAAATTAAACAAAATTAAGCTTAAGATATTGTGAACATTACGTCAATCTTGATTAAGGTAAAGCGACAAGTCATGCACAGTAAAACAAGTCCATTTTTGATCATACTCCTGTTTTGTATGGGTATTGTTGAAAATACTAATGCCCAAAACAATGCCAAACCCCAAAAGATCAGAACAATTATCATTGATGCTGGTCATGGTGGTACCGACGTTGGTGCCAGAGGAGCCTATTCCACTGAGGCACAAATTACCTTACAATTGGCTTTGCGGTTAGACACCTTATTAAGAAGTGAGCTACCTGATACTAGAATCGTGATGACAAGAACAACAGATATATATCATCATGTGAGGGAAAAAGCAAATATTGCTAATTCTGAAAAGGGTGATTTATTTATATGTATCCACGTAAATGCAGCTCCCCCAAAAAAAACAGTAACAGGATACAAATCAGTTCCTTACTATAAAGGAAAAGGAAGTAAGAAAAAGAAATACTATAAAAAGGTGCCCATTTATAGTACCTCACCAAATCCTGCACACGGAACATCAACCTATGTGTGGGCTGCTGATCGTTCAGATGAAAAGGCAGAGGGGATAATTGCTGATGAAAGATATGAGTCTTCTGCTGAAATCATGGATGTTCCTGATGTAAATAGCCCTGAAGCTATTATCAAAGCCAGATTGTGGTCACAAAAATTTTTCAAGAATTCAGTACAATTAGGATCACTAATAGAGAGTGAATTTGTAAATATCGGAAGGAAGAGCTTAGGTGTTTTACAAAGAAATCATATGGGAATCTGGGTGCTTCAGGCAACTAATATGCCTGCCGTATTGATTGAAACTGGTTTTATCACAGACAAAGATGAAGAGGATTATTTGAATAGTGAAGCAGGACAAATAGAAATGACAAGAGCAATGGCTAATGCCATAATCAAATACAAACAAGCCATCGACGGAAAATAACCCAAGACAACCCTAAAGCAATGAAAGTATCAAACGAAACAAAAATAGGTGCATTAACAGCAATAGCTATTACATTACTTATTCTTGGGTTTAATTTTCTCAAAGGCAAAAATCTCATTGAAAAGAAAGCGACCATGTACATCGCCTTTACAAAAGTCAACGGGCTAAACATGGCTGATGTAATCAAAATAAATGGTTTGAAAATTGGAGGTGTTGAAGACATGCAAGAAACTGATGCCAACCTCAGTGGCATTGTAGTAGCCTTTCACCTTACTAGAGCCATTAATATACCTGACGACACCTATGCACAGGTAGTAACTAACCCACTTGGAAATGCATACATTGAACTCATCATGGGCAAGTCGACAAACTTCTTAAAAGATGGAGATACCTTAAAAAGTATGGAAACCAAAGGACTGGTTCAGGACATCCAAGATCAACTAGCTCCTACTATTGACAACCTGAATAAAACACTAACAAGCTTAGAGGAAACTGTAAAAAGAATTGGTAATGTTTTTGACGAAGAAGCAAAACAAAATATCGGTAAAACATTAAATGAATTAGCATTAGCAACTGACCAATTAAATAATATGTTAGCCCCAGGAAAAGGAAGTATAGCCAAATCAATGGATAATGTTGTTTCAATTACTGGCAATCTCAAAAATAATAACGATTCAATCACTAGTATAATAGGCAATATCACCAAAGTATCAAGGGAACTTTCTTCAACAGAAATAAAAGCGACAGTTCACTCACTTGAAACTGCTGCAAGTAATTTAAATCTAATTTTAGCAGGCATAAAAGAAGGTCAGGGAAGTTTAGGTAAACTCACAAAAGATGATGCTCTGTATAAAAATCTCACCAATACTTCAAATAGCCTTAACATCTTGTTACAAGATTTGAGATTACACCCTAAGAGATATATTAATGTATCGGTATTTGGAAAAAAAGATAAAACCGGACCACTAATGCAACCATTACCAGATTCAACTGGAAAATAGTCGGCATGCATAAAAAAATACATTTCTTATTATTCTGTTTTCTCTGCTTTCAGCATTTGCTGTTTGCACAAATACCTATTGATCCAGGAGGAGGAAAATTTGTACAAGTTATCAAAGCAAATAAATTTATAAGGGTTAAGCAGGAGGTAGGCGGTGATTTGAATTTATTGGTTGGCAACGTTTTGATGAAACAAAATAATACACTGTTCTATTGTGATAGTGCCATTCAAAATGTATTCACCAATCAGGTTGAGGCTTTTGGAAGTATACACATAAACGATAATGACAGTGTACACACCTATTCTCAGTACATGAAGTATGATGGCAATCTCAAAGTTGCACAACTCAAAAACAAAGTTAAGTTAACCGATGGAAAGGGAGTTTTAACAACAGAGGCTTTAGAATATCAGGTAGATCCTCAAATTGGCACATATCTTGATGGAGGCAAAGTGGTAAATGGTGAATCTGTGTTGACCAGCAAAATTGGTATCTACTATGCAAATTCGAGGGAAGTTTATTTCCAGAAAAATGTAAAATTGGTAGATCCGGAATATCGGATGACTACAGACACATTGCTTTACAATGTAAATACTGAAGTCGCCAATTTTGTTTCTCCTACGACTATCAATGATGGAAAGACTAAAATTCTAACGAAATCAGGATACTACGATTTAAAAAAAGGCAATGCCAGTTTCACTAAAAGGCCTATCATTATTGACAGTGTACAGACCGTAATAGCGGATAGCATTTTCTATAATAAAAAGACGGGAGAAGGGTTAGCTAATGGTGATGTAACTTATAAAGATTCTGCTCAAGGGATTGCTATGAGATCTGGAGCTGCTAAATTTAATAATCAGTCAAAAAGCATTAATGCTTACAAACGACCTTTAATGGCGCTTAAACAAAATAAGGATTCAATTTTTATAGCTGCTGACACTTTATATTCAGCTTACTTAAAAAAAGACAGTACGAAAAAAATTACCGTTGATACTATTCGCTTTTTCAGTGCTTATCATGATGTTAGAATCTTTTCTGATTCTCTTCAAGGCAAGAGTGACTCATTATTTTACTCTGGACTTGATTCTACTTTTAGTTTTTATAAAGAGCCAGTGATTTGGGCACAAGGAAGTCAGATTTCAGGTGACACTATCTATCTGGTTACTAAAAATAAAAAAGCTGATCAGGTATTTGTGAATGAAAATGCATATTCAATAAATCGAACAAATGAAGGTTTATTCAATCAGTTGAAAGGCACTAACATGAATGGTCAGTTCATTAATGGAGAAATTGATTTTCTCCGGGCAAAAGGGAATAGTGAGAGTTTATATTATTTGCAAGATGACGATAGTTCTTATATTGGCATGAACTATGCAATGGCTGATGCAATCACTATGAAATTCATTAATAAAGAGCTCAAAAGGGTTTCTTGGGTAAATGGCGTTTCTGGCACCACCTACCCTATGAATAAAATTCCTGATGATAAAAAGCAATTAAGGAATTTTAAGTGGCTTGATGCATTGAGACCTAAGACTTTGAACGACCTCTATAAAAAATAATAAACATGCTTCTAGCAATCTTTGTCATTGGCTATTTGGCCATTGCTTTTGAGCACCAAATAAAATTAAATAAGGCTGCATCTGCTTTAATTACAGGCGTTTTATGCTGGACTATCTACATATTTAGTGGTACCGATCACCATGCAGCTCATGATGCTTTATTGGAGCATATGGGTGAGATTTCTGGTATTTTATTTTTCCTCTTAGGTGCAATGACTATTGTAGAATTAATAGATGCTCATGATGGATTTGAACCTATATCTTCTTCTATAAAAACTACCAGTAAGTTCAAGCTACTAAGCATAATAACTGTTTTGGCATTTTTCTTATCGGCTGTATTAGATAATTTAACCACAACCATTGTTTTTATATCGCTTATTGCCAGAATAGTGAACGACGAAAAAGAAAAACTTGTCTTTGCATCCCTAATTGTGATCGCAGCTAACGCAGGTGGCGCGTGGTCTCCAATAGGAGATGTAACTACTACTATGCTTTGGATAGGTGGTCAGGTTACAACAAAAGCTATCATTAAAACTGTATTCATTCCTAGTTTAATATCAGTTATTATCCCTTTGGTGGTTATGGGATTATCTTTAAAAGGAAAAGTAGAACACGTCAAAGAAGATAAAATAATTGCTGCAAGATCAACTACTAAGGAAAGAAACCTTGTGTTGATTATCGGCCTACTGTGTTTGCTGTTTGTTCCGGTTTTCAAAACCTGGACAGGCCTCCCTCCTTTTATGGGCATGTTATTTTCGTTAGGTATAATGTGGTTAATTACAGAAATCATCCACAGCGGAAAAGATACTATTGACAAGGACAGTTTATCCGTCAACTTTGCCATTAGAAAAATTGACACACCGAGTATACTATTCTTTTTAGGGATACTGATTAGTGTAGCAGCATTACAATCTGCTGGTACATTAAAAGAGATGGCCGACTACTTGAATCACCAAATTGGTGATCAAAAGTTAATTGTTGTTTTACTCGGTGTATTGTCCGCTATAATCGATAACGTTCCGCTTGTTGCTGCTACGCAAGGCATGTATAGCTTAGCTGATTTTCCAACAGACCACCCTTTCTGGCTATTCCTAGCCTATTGCAGTGGAACAGGAGGAAGCATGCTCATTATTGGATCCGCTGCTGGTGTCGCCGCAATGGGATTGACCAAAATCGAATTCTTCTGGTATCTAAAGAAAGTCACAATATGGACTCTGCTTGGCTATCTAGCGGGTGCTGTAGTATATATCTTGATGAGTTGGAATTAATGTCCTTGTGCTGCTAGAAAACGTTCAGCATCGATGGCGGCCATACATCCACTTCCTGCAGCAGTAACTGCTTGACGATAGTTTTTATCTTGCACATCGCCACATGCAAAAACACCATCTACATTTGTTTTAGATGTACCAGGAATTGTTTTGATATAGCCCGTTTCATCTGTTTCAAGAAAATCTTTGAAAATAGCTGAATTAGGTTCATGACCAATAGCGACAAAAAATCCTGAAATAGGAATTTCTTGTTTTTCGCCTGTTTTATTATTCTTAATTCTTACAGCATTTACAGTTTTTTCACCCAAGATTTCTTCAGTCTCGGTATTGAAATACATCTTAATGTTTGGTGTATTCATTACCCTATCCTGCATCACTTTAGAAGCTCGCATTTGGTCTTTCCTGATGAACATGTGAACAGTTGTGCAAAGCTTACTTAGATAATGTGCTTCTTCTGCTGCGGTATCGCCAGCTCCTACAATTGCAACTTCTTTACCACGGAAAAAGAAACCATCACAAACTGCACAGGCACTAACACCAAAACCATTTAACCTTTCTTCACTTTCTAAACCTAACCATTTTGCTGATGCACCAGTGGCTATGATAACTGTATCAGCATGTATTTCTTTTTCTTCATCAATCCATACTTTATGTGGTCTTGAAGAAAAATCGACTTTTGTGGCCAACCCATAACGAATATCAGCACCCATTCTTTTTGCTTGTTTTTCAAAATCAACCATCATTTCTGGTCCTTGTACACCATCTGGGTAACCGGGATAGTTTTCAACCTCTGTAGTGATAGTTAACTGACCGCCTGGTTGTATTCCTTGGTATAATACTGGATTAAGATTTGCACGAGATGTATAAATAGCAGCAGTATATCCTGCTGGTCCTGATCCGATTATTAAACAATTTACTTTTTCGATTGCAGTACTCATAGATTTTAGTTTCGTACCGCGAAATTACACTATTTAGGAATTATGATGGTGTGATATTGGGCACCATATCCACCAAAATA
>CAZDTN010000059.1:0-10308 GCA_964508355.1 uncultured Sphingobacterium sp. | reverse complement strand
ATTTGTAAAAACCATCACCAATCGAAACAGAGTTTCTCATGTTGCTTTCTCCAGTTCCTACATATATGATTTTTGGATTTTTTTGATCGATTGCAATTGCACCAATACTCTGGCAATACTTGTCAAAAATAGGTTTGAACGAGGCGCCTGCATTAGTGGTCTTCCAAACTCCACCGCCAGCAGTTCCTACATAAACTGTTTTTCCATTTTCAGTATTTACACCTTCAATGGCGGAAATTCTTCCACTCATGGTACCTGGACCAAGTACCCTGGCTTCCAAAGCACCAAAAGTGCTGGATGTAATGTCTGATTGCGCAATTGAGTCAATGCTTAATGCCGACAAAAACAAAACAAAAGCGACTGTAATTTTTTTCATTGTTTGAGCATTTTATTGAAAAAAAAACCCGGTATCATACCGGGTTTTGAGATGGCAAAAAAGATTTATTGAGCAACTTTGAAAGTAGCTTCATCAATTGGTCCGTTAATCACCACTTTGGTAACGGTGATAGGAGCAGGTACCGCACTGTTTTCCATCGTAAATGGCATAACAATACCTTCTGGTAATTTTTGAAAATTGCTCATGTTTACAATTGATTCAACTTCCTGACCATTTGCTACAACTTTTGATTTAGTACGAATAATATAAAAGGTCTTTGGATCAAAATAAAAAACAGATTCAGTACCACTCTTTCTATTGATTTTAACTACATGGCATTCTGTACCATCAATATCTTCTTTTGCCAGAACTTCAAGGCTATGTCCTTTGGCTTTATAATCGATAAATTCACCTTGAAGGTCAAGCTGATCCTTGCCATATTTCAATTCATCTGCAGTAATTGGTTCAGGCTTTGTTTGTCCTGCCATTGGGCTGAAATTCCATCCACCATCAGGTGTGACGATTGAGTAGCCAGTCATGCCCATTACAGTAAATTCTTGCTTAAAACCCTTGTTATGAACAAAAGTGATTACTACAGGGATATCCATACCCTGAACGCTAATTGAGGCTTCCTGTTTTACAGTATTGATTTTTTTCCAGTTGTCAGCACCGCCAATTGCTTCGATGTGCTTACTGATAATCTCATCTGCAGTCTGTGCAAAAGTCGCTGCTGTCATCAAAAAAGAAACAGCCAAGAGCGACAAAAATTTGATCTTTTTCATACAATGTTGTTTATGCCTGCAAGATAGGGGTGTTTCAAGTTTTGAGAAAGTGAAAGGTGTTAAATTATCTTTTTAATCCATGAGCGGTAATAGGCTTCTGCTAACGATGGTTTACATGCAATTCCTTCGTAAATTCAGCCTTATGGATGCGCTATTAGTAGTAGGAAATCTAGTGGATTGTTACAGCAGATCAATCAGTCCCGTTAGGATGAAAATTTACGCTGGAAAAATCAAATCGATTGAACCAATTGGAAGTTCAAACATTGATCCTGCTCTGCCATTTATTGTTCCAGGTTTCATCGATGCACATGTACACATAGAAAGTTCTATGTTAGTCCCTTCTGAATTTGCAAGATTAGCGGTTGTGCATGGAACAGTTGCTACAGTGAGTGATCCTCACGAAATTGCTAATGTTTGTGGTGTGGAGGGTGTCTATTTCATGATTGAGGATGGGAAAAGAGTGCCATTCAAATTTAATTTTGGTGCACCAAGTTGTGTGCCCGCAACAGTTTTTGAAACAGCGGGTGATGCAGTTGATGCAGTTCAAGTAAAGACTTTACTAGAATTACCAGAGATCAAATACCTCAGTGAAATGATGAATTTCCCCGGGGCTATCCATGGTGATGCAGAAGTGCTCAAAAAAATTGAAGCTGCACATGCTTTGGGAAAACCTGTTGACGGTCATGCACCTGGACTTTCTGGTGAAGGATTGGTGAAATATATTGGGAGGGGTATATCAACAGATCACGAATGTTTTACTATTGAAGAAGCAAAAGAGAAACTTTCACATGGCATGAAAATCATCATCCGGGAGGGAAGTGCTGCTAAAAATTTCGAGTCACTTATACCTTTGCTAGAAGAACATGCCTCACAGATAATGTTTTGCTCAGACGACAAACATCCTGATAGTTTGGTTGCTGGGCATATCAATAATTTGTGTGCAAGAGCAGTGGCGAAAGGCCTTGATGTTTTTCATGTGTTAAAAGCAGCCTGTATAAATCCAGTTGAACATTATAAATTGGATGTCGGCTTACTTCAAGTTGACGACTATGCAGATTTTGTTTTAGTAAACAATTTAAAGGACTTTGACGTTATTGCAACCTTTATTAATGGGGAAAAAGTAGCGGAAAACGGAAAAGCAGTTTTCAGTACAACTGATGAAAAACCAGCATCAATCAATAGGTTTGGTATTGGTAATATTGGAGTTAGTGATTTACAGCTGACTGCTCATGGCCTATATCCCCATCCAGTGATTGGTTGTATAGACGGGCAATTGATCACTGATAAGCTTTCTTTGCAACCTCTTATAGTTAATGGTCATTATGTATCAGATCCCCAACAGGATGTTTTAAAGATTGTTGTTGTTAATCGTTACAATCAATCCCCGCCTGCAATTGGATTCATTCATCGATTTGGAATTAAAGAGGGAGCTATCGCTTCTTCAGTAGCCCATGATTCCCATAATATTGTTGCTGTTGGTGTAGATGATGAAAGTATTGTTGATGCCATCAATTTAATCATTGAATGTAAAGGGGGAATTAGTTGTGTGGGTAAAGATAGAAATAGTGTATTACCACTTCCGATTGCAGGTTTGATGACAGCTGATGATGGCTATGCTGTTGCTGACGCCTATACTTTAATCGATCAGCAAGCTAAAGCTTTGGGCTCTACATTGGGTTCACCATTTATGTCACTTTCATTTATGGCCTTGCTTGTAATTCCAAATATTAAATTGAGTGACAAAGGTTTATTTGATGGAGAAAATTTTAGTTTTTATGGTTAGTCAACTTTGACTTTAAATTGTTGTTGTTTCAAAAAAACGTGCATGTCAAAAAAAGTTTGTGTAATCGGCGCTGGACCATCTGGAATCACAGCCGCAAAAAATTTGAAGGATGAGGGGATAGAGGTTGTAGTATATGATCTTGGTTCTGAAGTAGGAGGTAACTGGGTATTCACAGAAGAAATTGGACATAGTTCTGTGTTTGAAACCACTCATATTATTTCCTCAAAGACATTGAGTGAGTATGAGGATTTTCCAATGCCTTCTGAATACCCAGACTATCCATCACATAAACATTTAGCCAAGTATTTTCAGGATTATGCTAAGCAGTTTGATTTATATCCATTGATTCAATTTAAAACGCTGGTTAAGCATTGTGAATTAATAGAAGATAGAAAATGGGAGGTAACCATTGAGCAGCAGGGAGCTACATCATCAGCTGTATTTGATGCGTTGGTAGTTTGTAATGGGCACCATTGGTTGCCTAGAATGCCAGAATATCCTGGTCGCTTTGACGGCGAGTTTATTCATTCACATGAAGTAAAAAAATTTTCACGGTTTGCCGGTAAGAGAGTATTAGTAATTGGTGGTGGAAATTCTGCCTGTGATGTGGCGGTAGAAAGCAGTCGCGTAGCAGAGTCAGTTGATATGAGCTGGCGAAGAGGTTATTGGATTGCACCAAAATTCATGATGGGAAAACCTGCAGATGTATTCAGTACCAAAATTCATTGGTTACCGAGGAAACTCTGGCAGAAATTGTCGGCCTTTAGTCTGTTCATCCGTAATGGTAAGAATACTGATTATGGATTACCCAATCCTGATGGTCCTTTAGGCTCTCATCATCCTACGATTAATGAAGATTTATTTTTTACTATCAGACATGGTAAAATCAAACCACGTAGAGATATCGCATCATTAGATGGAAAGCAAGTCGTGTTTAAGGATGGTTCAAGAGGGGAGTATGATATTATAGTAGCTTGCACAGGATATATAATTTCACATCCTTTCTTTGATAAAAACTTTATTGATTATTCTGAAGGAGAAGTGCCATTGTGGCTAAGGATGATGCATCCTGACATACAAAATCTTTATTTTATTGGATTGTTTCAGCCACTGGGTTGTATATGGCCCGGATCAGAATTGCAAAGTAAAATCATGGCCAGGGAATTGGCTGGAAAATGGAAGCGTCCTGCTCACATAACAAAATTAATCGATGATGAATTGAGAAATCCAGATTTTCATCAAATCGATACACCGCGACATACAATAACAGTAGATTACCATCGCTTTAGAAAAAGATTACTTAAACACCTGCCAACAACTTAAATGAGCATGGGTTTAGAAATTATCAGCAAGCAGCATGAAAGTCCGACTGGTAAACCCACTATCGTACTTATTCATGGCGCATGCATGGGGGCATGGGTTTGGGAAGATAACTTCGTGAACTTTTTTTACAGGGAAGGTTTTGAAGTTTTTGCGTTGAGTCTAACCCATCATGGGAAAAGTGACGGTGTTGGTAAGTTGAGATGGACGAGCATTAAGCAATATGTAAATGATCTTACGATTGTTATTGATCAGATAAACGGACCTGTTTATTTAATTGGACATTCAATGGGAGGGTTTACCATTCAGCATTATTTACACTCACCTGCTAAAAATGTTGTTGGCGCAACACTTTTGTGTTCAGCGCCTTCACATGGATTGTGGCATTTAATGGGTAAGTTGATTTTACATTATCCTGTATTTTTTCTCCAATCACTTATTCAGCTTAGTTGGTTACCGATCATGAAAAGTAAGAAAAGATTAAAGAGAATCATGTTTCGAGAAGATTTTTCCGATAAACAAATGGTTCAGGTGATGGCAGTTGTACAAGAAGAGTCTTTCCTTGCTTTTTTAGAAATGGTTTTTTTAAGATTACCCGTAGTTAAGCATTTTACTGTACCCGTTCAAGTAATTGGTGCTGAAAAAGATTATCTCATATCCGTTGCTGATACAAAACGCATGGCAGTTCGATATAGTTTAGAGCCTTATATAGTTAAAGGAGCCTCACATTGTTTAATGATGGAAACAGGATGGGAGGAGGTTGCACAGTATATCAAGAAATTTGCTGCCCCTCATGGAAATGAGCTTTGAAATGCTTTGATTCGATGGTGAAGATGGGATGTTTATCGGAGATACCTAATTCAATAATGTCTTTGCCTATAGGATGGTTTGAATCATTGACATGTATTTTCAAGTTAGATCCTGGTTTCCATTTCATTCCAGAAAAAATATTGACAGTTGTTTTGATTAGTTTTTCTTTTAAAAAAGAATAAGTCATCAATTGCATGGTTGGAATAGAAACACCAACGCCAAGCTTACCGCTTACTTGCATTAAAGGTTGATTTGTAGTGTTGTGTAGTTGTGTTTCAACTTTATTGCTCATAAAGTTGTGCTGAATAGGAAGTAATGTTTTAGGATAGCCCCAAAGATTTCTACCAGCATCTACTGATTGTTGAGTAGTAACTGGAATGTGAATGATGTATTGTCCCCCTTTTCGTTTATTGAAATTTGCATACAAGTCAAGCCAGTTTTTCCATCCTGTTTTTTCATGAGACCTGATGACAGGAATAGCTAATATAATTTCGTTGTAGGAGCCGAGATCAGATTGTTTATATTGAATTAGGCCAAGTGCTACAACTGGTTTGCTAAAAAAATGAAGACCGGCTTTTAGGCCAGTCCCTTCTAATAGAAGATCAACTTTTTCTTTTTCAGCAGTGTATAAAGCTGCAATGTAATGGACGTCATCAAATTTAACAGGGAAACTATATGTTTTTTCCTCATTCATGATTTAGCGCATCCTGTCAGCACTGCTTAGTAATTTCTCATCGGCCACAATTCCTCTGTAGGCAAATACATGGAATACCAATATAAACAGGGGGAGTATAGCAATCATTTGCCAATCGCCTTGAATAATGCCCATTTCTTTTTTAAAAATTTCAATGAGATAATATTGCGCAACAAAAAGTGCAATAGTCAACACAATATTTAACAGGATTAATTTTTTTTGCGTATTCCTATTTTTAAACAGGAATATGGTTAAAAAACTAATTGCTGCTACAATTGCAGCACCGGAGAGCAGAAAAAGATTTTCTCTGATGCTGACTGCTTGCCAAGTGTTATTTAAATAAACGCCTTTGTATACTGGCATAAAGATAAATAGCGCAGCACATGCAGTGCTAAAGAAAAGCCATAATGATTGTATCCTTTGAATCATATAACTAATTTAACCTAATTCTGGGTAAAGAGGAAATTGTTCCATAAATGCTTTAACATCTCCTTTAACCTGTGCAACTATTTGCTCATCATCTGCATTCATTAAGACCTTGTCAATCATATCCACAACAGTTTGCATATGATTCGATTTAAGTCCACGTGTTGTAATTGCGGGCACGCCTATGCGAATTCCTGAAGTGACAAAAGGACTCTTGTCGTCGTAAGGTACTGAATTCTTATTGAGCGTGATATGTGCTTTATCTAAAGTCTCTTGAGCCTTTTTACCTGTGATGTTTTTATTTCTAAGGTCGATTAGCATCAGGTGATTCTCAGTTCCACCACTGATGAGATGATATCCTTTTGCTACAAATGCAGCTGCCATAGTTTGTGCATTCTTTTGAACATCCTGTTGGTATACTTTGAAGGAATCGTCAAGTATTTCTCCAAACGCAACAGCTTTTGCAGCAATAACATGTTCAAGCGGTCCACCTTGCATTCCTGGAAATACTGCCAGATCAAGTAATGCACTCATCGATCTTATATTGCCTTTAGGATCTTTAATACCGAATGGGTTGTCAAAATCATTGCGCATCATAATAACACCGCCTCTTGGTCCGCGCAAGGTTTTGTGTGTTGTTGATGTAACAATATGACAATGGTCGAATGGATCATTAAGAACACCGGCTGCAATCAAGCCTGCAGGGTGTGCGATATCGGCAAGCACAAGTGCTCCAATTTCATCTGCTACAGCCCTAATACGTTTATAGTCCCAATCTCTGCTGTATGCCGATGCACCGCAAATGATCATTTTTGGTTTTTCTGCTCTTGCTGTTGCTTCTAATTGTTCATAATTGACTAAGCCAGTTTCTTTGTCAACGCCATAGAAAAACGCCTGATAGGTTTTCCCGCTATAATTAGCCGGACTACCATGGGTAAGATGGCCACCCATACTCAGATCAAGCCCTAATATTTTGTCGCCCGGTTTTAAACAAGCTAGAAAAACTGCAGTATTTGCTTGCGCACCACTATGGGGCTGAACGTTTGCCCAACTTGCATTGAATACTTTTTTTAAACGATCAATGGCTAGAGATTCGATCTCGTCTACCACTTCACAACCTCCATAATATCTTTTCCCAGGATAACCTTCTGCGTATTTATTGGTGGCAACAGATCCCATGGCCTGCATCACCTGAAGGGAAGTGAAATTTTCAGAAGCTATCAATTCGATACCCTCTCTTTGTCTTTTGAGTTCTTTGTTCAATAAATCGAATACCAATTGATCTTGTGCCATTGCGCGGTTATTTCTACAAAATTAACCCCGACATAATGAATGAAAAAATCTTGTAGAACACCAGTTTTACACACTCATGCTTACAATGGTCGAACAACTTTCATATTCTACTGCATCATTGCTGCAAATCAGAACCAATCTGTCGTTGCACAGTGTTTTGATGAGGTGATGATATAGCGCAATTCCTTGTTTATCCAGGTTGGTGGTAGGTTCGTCCAACAATATCACAGGGGTATCTGAAAAGAACGCTTGGGCCATTTTTACCCTTTGTTTCATCCCGCTGCTATAATTCCGAATTCTTTTGTTAGCGGCTTTTGTTAGGCCTATTTCTTCTATTATTTTTTCTGTATTCCAGCCAGACTGAAAGGGTTTAAAAGAGGCATGGTAATTCAGAAATTCAACTACAGTCATATCTTCTATGACCTCAAGATAGGGAGCACATATTGAAATGTATTGAAAGACTTTTTCAGGAGAAATCGTTTTACCATTTAACTCAAATGTTATCTTCCCCTCACTCAGGTGTAACGCTCCGGCAATGCATTGCACTAAAGTTGATTTTCCAGAACCATTGTGTCCAGTGATGGCATAATGATTTGGGGAAGTAAACTCAAGATCACGGTTCCTAAAGATCCACTCTCTGTTAAATCTTTTACCTGCTTTATTCACCAAGATCTTCATCTGTGGTATTTTTATTGAATCTTTTGATTATACCCCTGCTGCTTTCACGAATAAAGGTTACAATTTCATCTCTCTCATCAGTTACCGGCAACTCCTCTTCGATGAAATCTACTGCCTGAGTAGTATTCATTCCTTTGTTGTAGATGTGTCTATAAATATCCAGGATTTCGTTGATTTTTTCGACAGTGAATCCTTTTCGTTTCAGGCCAACTGAATTTACTCCAGCATAGCTAAGTGGTGATCTTCCCGCTTTAATGTAAGGAGGAATATCTTTTCTTACCAAGGAGCCTCCTGCAACAAAAACATGTTGTCCAATTTTTACAAACTGATGAACTGCTGTCATGCCTGCAAGGATAGAGTAGTCACCCAGTACAACATGTCCTGCCAACTGAGTATTGTTGCTCATGATACAATTGTCGCCAATTATACAATCATGTGCAATATGACTATAGGCCATAACCAGGCAGTTTTTCCCAACTACTGTTTTCCACCTGTCTTTTGTGCCTCTGTGAATAGTTACAAATTCACGAATCGTTGTATTATCGCCAATTTCAACAGTAGTCAATTCTCCCTCAAACTTTAAGTCTTGGGGTACAGCAGCAATTACAGCACCTGGAAATATTCTGCAATTTTTTCCAATTCTTGCACCATCCATGATGGTAACATTACTGCCAATCCATGTTCCTTCCCCAATTTCTACATTTTGGTGAATGACTGAAAATGGGTCAATTTTTACATTTGTGGCAATCTTGGCATTATGGTGGATATACGTATGCGGATGAATCATTTGAAATGTTTTGGTTAACTATCCTCTCTTTTTACCAATTGTGCCATAAGCATGGTTTCGGTAGTTATCTTGTTACCTACATATACAGTTCCAATCATTTCACAAAGACCTCTGCGAATGGGTCCGGTTAGTTCCAGTTTCATAATCAGGGTATCTCCTGGAACAACTTTATGCTTGAATTTACAATTGTCAATTTTTACAAAATAGGTATCATACTCACCTGGGGGTAGGGAGTTGATAGCCAGTATTCCTCCAGTTTGTGCTAGTGCTTCAACTTGCAGAACGCCTGGCATGACTGGATTACCAGGAAAATGTCCTGCAAAAAACGGTTCGTTGAAGGTTACGTTTTTAATACCTACAATATGGGTATCTGAAAGCTCAATGATTTTGTCGACCAACAAAAAAGGATACCTGTGTGGTAATTTCTTTTCAATTTGGGTAGTATTATATACTGGCGCCTGGTTGGGATCATAAACAGGCACGTTTTTAACATGCTTGTTTTTTTTGATATACTGTTTGATCAATTTCGCAAACTCAACATTTGAATAATGACCAGGTCGGTTGGCAATGATGTGAGCTTTGATGGGGAAGCCGATTAAAGCTAAATCACCGACTACATCCAATAATTTATGCCTTGCAGGTTCATTGGGAAATCTTAGTTCAAGATTATTGAGGTAGCCTTCGCTTTTTACTTCTATTGTATCTTTTTTAAAGATACCGGCAAGTCGGTTCATTTCTTCATCTGACACTGGTCTATCTACGACTACGATCGCATTGTTGATGTCGCCACCTTTTATCAGGTTATGGGCTAAAAGTGTTTCTAATTCATGTAAAAAGCAAAAAGTTCTACAAGGTGCTATTTCACTTTTAAAGTCTGCAATACTCTTTAGCCCAGCATGCTGGGTGCCTAAAACAGGACTGTTGAAATCTATCAGGGTGGTTACTTTATAATCCACTGAAGGCATGGCTACGATTTCCACCCTTTTCTCTTCGTTGCTAAATGAGATGTTGGTATCAATGGTATACCAATGTTTTGCTGCTTCTTGTTCTTCAATGCCAGCTTCTTCAATGATTTCTACAAAAGGTTGTGAGCTGCCATCCATGATGGGAATTTCTGGACCATTGATATCAATTAAGCAATTGTCGATCCCCATACCCACAAGTGCAGCAAGGATATGTTCTACAGTACTAACTTTTGCTCCTTTGTCTTCTAGTGTAGTACCTCTAGAGGTGTCTGTTACCAAATCGCAATCCGCTTTAATAATTGGTTGTCCAGGTAAATCGATCCTTTTAAATTGAATCCCAAAACCAGGGTTAGCTGGATGCAGAATCATATCAACCAAAATACCCGTATGTAAA
>CAZDTN010000058.1:0-10481 GCA_964508355.1 uncultured Sphingobacterium sp. | reverse complement strand
CGGTTGCTGGTGAAGCGGATATAAATCTTAGTATCACCATTTTTTTTAACCTTGCTCTTGAAAACGAAAAGCGAAATACCTGGTATCATAGTTGACAAAATTATATTGCTGTTTTGTGGTAAAACATAGGTAAAACAGTAGATGCATTTCAATGCATACAACTTTACATAGTTGCAATATTAATTTTGTGTTAACTGCTGATTTTCATGCAATAGCATGAAATGAGAAGCAACCAAACACCAGCCAGGGCAAACTGACGGGGTCACGAAAACACTAAAACCCATTGTTAAATTAGCTTTTATCAATGGGTTTTTTATTTGCCATTCTGTACAACATCAACTTATCCCAACAAGTCTTTTGTCAGTTCTTTCAGATTTCTACACCCACTCAGCGCCATTGCAGTATCTAGCTCCTCTCGCAAAATTAAAAGGGCTTTTTCAACCCCTTGCTGTCCTCCTGCTGCCAGCCCCCACAACACAGGCCTTCCTACCAATACTGCCTTGGCTCCCATAGCCAGTGCTTTCATTGCGTCTGTTCCTCTTCGAATCCCACCATCCATGAGTACAGGTATTTTGTTTTCAACAGCTTCCACAATTGAGGAAAGTACTTCAATGGTTGCAGGTGCACTATCCATTTGTCTTCCTCCATGATTGGATACTATAACACCTTCTACACCATGAGAAATTGCTTTGAGCGCATCATCTGGCCTGCATACACCTTTAATGAGAATAGGCAGCTTTGTTATGCTTGCCAACCACTCAAGATCCTTCCATTGCAAGGTTGCATCCAACATCCAGGCAAAAGATTGTCCAAGTCCTGCACCTGTTTGTCCTTTTACTACAGCATCTTTATCTGAATCCACTAGATTAATTGCAGATAATCCTGGAGGCAGGTGAAAACCATTTCTGATATCACGCTCTCTCCTACCCCACACTGGTGTGTCAACAGTCACAACCAAAGCTTTGGCACCAGCAGCTTCTGCTCTTGCTACAAGATTTCGAGTAAACTCCCGATCCTTGTTTATATAAAGTTGAAACCAAAATGTTCTATTTGTCGCATTAGAGACTTCTTCAATAGTTGTATTCGAAAGACTACTCAAGGTCATTATCGTATTGGACTGTACAGCTGCCCTCGCAGTGGCCAATTCACCATCGGGATGTGCAAGTTTGTGAAAGGCTGTCGGTGCAATAAGTATAGGGAATGCAACCTTTTGTCCAAACAAAGTGGTTGACAAATCTCTTTGTTGAACATCTACAAGTACACGATAATGTATTTTAAATTGCTCGTAGGATTCTCTATTCCTTTTTAGTGTCACTTCATCCCATGCACCACTTCGGTAATAGTCATAAGCAAGTGTTGGCAACCTTTCTTTTGCCAACTGCTCTAGTTCAAATATATTGAGAGCATCTATAGGCTTGTCCTGAATAGGCTGAAGCTGCATTTTACTTTCCAATTTTTTTGCAAATACTGAACCACTTGCAATACTTCCAGCAGTTAGAAAGGTGCTTTGTAAAAATGCACTTCTTTTCATTTGAATTAATTTGCCATAAATGTAGGGATTTCTTCAGTTAATCTTATAGAGCCCTATTTAACTGTTAAATTCACCCAAAACCTTAAAAACAAATATGAAAAGAAGTCAAAAAGGAAAAATGTACATAATGTAAAAAACCATAGAGCTGATGGGTAATTAAAGCAACTTTATGTTAGGTAATGAAAGTACTTATTTATTTGAAGTCAAATTTCGCTTCTTATGCAAATTTCTCATGATCAAAAAGAATAGAAATAACACACCACCTACACCCAATATAGATACAAAAAGAGCGGCTACTGTTGCTCCACTGCATGCTAAATCGCAGGTAAGAAGAGCGAGTATAGTTATTAAGACAATAGACCCAAACAACGCAAGTATAGTGTAGATGATTTTCTCCCCCTTTGTCTTTTCTAACTTTTTATTCTCCTGCAGGAAAATTTTAAACCTTGGTCTATTTTTATTATTTTTTAGTGAATCACTTCTACTCTTTTTTACTGACATAGTTACTTCCCCAGAAGAATTCTGTTTTAACACAGTGGGACCTATAACCGATGCAGTTAGTTGGTCTACTGAAAGAGATTCAAGTTTTAACTCACCATTACGTTGATTTGAATTTGTGATAACAACCAACAAAAGAAAAGAAAGTAATACTATAACAAAATCAGTGAATTTTCGAAAAACAAAAAAATTAATTCCCTGAGAACGAAATATGCTTTTATTATTTGGATAATTCAAAGATAGTGTAGCAAAAATTGCTAAATCAATCCAAATATAAATCGAACTGAAATATACACCTAACTGAAAAAATAAATTCCCAAGAATAATAGCTATGTATAGTAGTAAAATATGAATAAATACAATTAAAATTTGAGAAACACGTTTGTTCTTACTTGCCCAAAGTGAAACTCTTTTTGATTTAATCAATACATCCATAAAAAGGAAAGCATATTTGTGAAATATGAACTTACAAAAACCAAAAATTAGAAAAAGATGGACAATCATCTAGAAAGATGATTTAGGTTAGTCTGTAATATGCATTTTTTATACCTTTAACTACAGTAAACAAGTCAGACAATATACACATTGCACTTATGAACTTTTTTATCTACAACCCCATAGCTGGGACTCTTGCTCAAAACAAAAGGCGAGCATTATTACAAAAAATAAAAACTCATTCTAATAATATTGTACTTGAGACAGAAAATCAAAATGATGAAATTAAACTAACACAAAAAGCTATTGGTCAAGGTGCCAAGAAAATAATAGCTATTGGAGGTGATGGAACAATCAACAAAGTTGCCTCTTGCTTAGTAAATACAGATGTTCCACTCGGCCTCATTCCGCTGGGCTCTGGAAACGGACTAGCAAGGCATTTAGGTATTTCCATGGATCCAATAATGGCATTTAATACCTCCTTGAATGGAAGAGCTATAAAAATAGATGCCTGTAGCCTTAATGATAAAATGTTTTTTTGTACTGCTGGCATAGGGTTTGACGCTTATGTTGCACAAATATTTAATGAAAGAAAAAAAAGAGGATTATTCAATTATATACTTGCAGTTCTTCAAGCCATCAAAAAGTATAAACCAATAGAAATTGAAATAGAAAAAGGCAAAAAAGAGAAGCTTTTTCTCGTGACAATAGCTAATGCAAATCAATATGGGAATAATGCTTATATCTCTCCGCAGGGCGACTTACAAGATGGAAATTTCGAGTTGATCAAAATCAAAAATTCAAATCCAATTTATTTATTGTTCATATCGATACAATTATTTCTAAAAAATATACACAAATCAAATTTTATAGAAATTACTTCTACCAAAAACGTAACCATCTATTATAGAAAAAATCAACCCTTACACCTCGATGGCGAAGCCTTAATTTCAGAACAAGACATTTTAAATATTAGCGTTTTACCAAATGCTTTAAACGTAATAATTTAAACAACTGTAGCTATCAATTAATGAAAAAAGTTTACAATAATATATACTTCATTCTACTTCTTCAACTTCTGTTATCATTTACCCTCTTATACTTAACAAGGTTTATCTTTTTTTTATTAAACCATGATCATTTTCCATCAATTGAAACAAAAGAATGGATAAATATAATAATTGGCGGAATAAAATTTGATTTAGCTGCAGTTTTATACACGAATTCTTTATTTATTTTACTGCAAATTTTACCATTTCCTTTTCGACACAAGGATCCATTTCGTAAAATATCCAATATAGTCTATTTGGTTACCAATTTGCTCATGCTAGCTTTTAGCATTGCTGATATGATCTACTTTAAATTTACTTTAAGAAGATCCACCTGGATGATTTTTAAAGAGTTTTCAAATGAAAAAAACATTATAATAATTGTTTTTAAATCAATCTTGCACTATTGGTACATCATACCTATTTTTTTAGCATTTTCATTTATTCTCATCTATTTATATAACAGAACAACAAAATATATACAAAAACCCACACAAACCATCTATTTGCACCTGGGAAACTTTGCAATGTTCTTTTGTATTCCAGCATTTGTCATTGGAGGTATAAGAGGTGATTTTAAATACACTACCAGACCAATTACAATGAGTAATGCTGGTGAATACAGTAAAAATCCAGCTTTAGTCCCCCTTATTTTGAACACTCCATTTTGCATGTTCAGAACCATGCAACAAGAATTCTACACAAAAGAAAACTTCTTTAGTGAAAACAAAGCTAGTCTCCTATTTAACCCTATCCACCAACCTTCAGATATTAAAAGTTTTAAGTATGATAATGTTCTTATCATCATTCTTGAAAGTTTTGGCAGAGAATCAGTGGGATTTTATAATAAAGAATTAGAAGACGGAAAATATAAAGGGTATACCCCGTTTTTAGATTCCTTAATGGGTGAAGGGCGCACCAATATATATTCATTTGCAAACGGTAGAAAATCGATTGACGCTTTACCCTCAGTTTTAATGAGTATACCAGCAGGTGAATTACCATTCATACTTACACCTTACATCACTAATAAAACAAAAAGCCTTCCTACTATATTAAAAGAAAAAGGATACACAACAGCATTTTTCCATGGCGCCCCAAATGGATCAATGGGATTTAAAGCTTTGAATAATTTAATTGGCATTGAGGAATACTATGGTATGGATGAGTATGGCAACGAAAAAGATTTTGATGGAACATGGGGAATTTGGGATGAACCGTTTTTTAAATACACTGCAAAACAACTCAATACACTTAAAGAACCTTTTTTGGGGACGTTATTTAGTGTATCATCTCATGAACCATTTGTGGTGCCTCAACAGTATAAAAATAAGTTTCCTAAAGGCGATCATCCATTAAGAGAAACTATTGGCTACACCGACATGGCACTAAGACAATTTTTTGAAATAGCTAAAACCAAAGATTGGTTCAAAAAAACTTTATTTGTCATAACAGGCGACCATGCTTCTGTTTCTCATTTTCCAGCATACAATACCAGCTGGGGCAACATGACAGTCCCTATACTATTTTACCACCCTGGCGACAGCAGTTTAAAAGAAACCAAGAAAGAGATTGTTCAACAAATAGATATAATGCCATCAGTACTTTCTTATTTGCATTACGACAAGCCATACTTTGCATTTGGAGAAAATATTTTTGATGAAAAGAGAAAGAAAATCGCCATTAATTACCACAATGGCTTTCAACTTTTTGAGGGACAATACATGTTACAGATGAATGGCAAACAACCCTCTTCTTTATATAACTTTGTTCAAGATCCTAGGCTAAAAGATAACTTGATTGACAAAATGAAAAACAAAAAAGATAGCATGGAGAATGTAATCAAAGCATTTATGCAACAATATCACAATAGATTAATTGATAATAAGACAATTGTTGAATAACAAAAGAACACTTTTCCTAATATTTCATGTATTCGCCAAATACCTTTTGCATATACGCTTTAGCGAAATTCAATTTATCTTGGACCTTGATTGATGAATCAACAGCCTTGAATTGAATTATTTTTTTTGCATCCTCATTATAACTTAAGGTATAATTTTTAGCAACCAATCCAAAACCGTTGTCCCAATCAAAAAAAGCAAAACCATTATTAGGGTTTGATCGTAAAAGATCATGGCTCCAAATATTAGGAGTTACCTTCATATTTAGCTGATTAAAAATAGTTTGAGAAATATCAACTTGGCTACCATAAATTTCATTTGTAGTTCCTTTCAACTCATCTTTAATTACATCTCCAAATAAAATAAGCGGTATTCGATGTCTTCTAGCATCCCATATTTCATATTTTTCAAGAGGCAATCGATGACCATGATCTGCTACAATTACAAAGAGTGTATTACTGTACCAAGGTTGTTTTTTAGCTTTTTCGATATACTTACCCAATGTGTAATCGGTATAATAAGCTGTATTTCGAAATAAATCAGCCAGTTGGTTACCCTTGTACTTTGCCGGAATAGGAAACTCAAAAGGTTCGTGATTAGATAAAGTAAGTAGATTAGTGAAAAACGGTGATTGTTGTGTTTTCAAATCTTCAAGATGTTTATCAAACAAAACACCATCATGAGCTCCCCATTTAGAATTAAAATCCTTCTTCAAGAATGAGTTTTTATCGACAACTACATCATATGCATGCGATAACAGATAAGACTTCAACCCAAAAAATTCACTTTCTCCGCCATAATAAAATGAAGTATGGTAATTGCGTTTTTTAAACTCTTGCGCTATAGAGGTTAAATGTATCTGCTTATGGTTTTCACGGATAATACTACGTGTAGGTTGTGCAGGGAACGAACTTAAAATGGCAACTATCCCTTTATCAGTCCTTTCTCCTGTAGAATATATATTTTTAAATAGGACCCCTTCTTTAATAATTTTTTCAATATTGGGAGCAATGCCAGGCTCACCACCCATGCTCTTTATTACATCCGCAGTAAAACTCTCTAAAAGGATAAAAACTATATTAGGTGATTGAGCTGTTGGCTTTAAAATATGAATAGTGCTATCCTTACTATTTTGTTGTTCAAGCAATTTTTCCATTTCCTTTTCTGAGAAATAGACATATCGAGATTTGATGGGCATTAATTCAAATAAAGTATTCTGCATCAATTGCCACATGGTATTTGTAGCTAGATGATTGTAAACTGGGATAGAAGAATACTGTGACATGCTAACATTGATAGGACTCAACTGCCAACCCCCTCGAATAAATAAAAAGTTTACACCTAACAAAAGAACAGATATGACAGTTCTAAAAAATAAATTACCTTGAATTGGGGTAAAATTGGATTTTAAATGCAGCGCCTTGTTTATCCTGAATAAAAGTATACCTAGAAAAAAATACAAAATAAAAGGGAGGAGCAGTGCCCATGTTACCCCTGAGATTGTTACCTCATAGGGATAGTCAATAAAAGTAATTATTGCTTTGTAATTCAATTTTGTCCCCCATTCTCTGTATAGATTTAAATTAACAAAACTGATTAAGAGGAAAAGAACTATTAAGATAGGCTGGTAAATTTTAAAAAATAAACTAGCCCATGATTGTTTATTAAAATATCGAAATAAAACAACTAAAACCAATGGAATTGCTACCAAGTAAGCTGCCATTGAAAGATCTAACCGAAGGGAATTGAAAAAAATCTCAAAGTATTCAATGAATCTATTGGCAGGTATTTTCTCGATAAAGTAAAAAATAGTAATCAAACGCTCTAGGAAAAAAGCCAAAAGCCAAAAAAATAAAAGTTTTGAAAAAAGAATGCCAGTGGAACGTAAACTATAAATCATCTAGATATTAACTTTTAGCAAAGAACCATAAAGCATAAAAAAGAATATTAACAAATACATTCATCGAGTATCATTTCAATTACCCCATGAATATACCTAAAAAACATATGAAATTTAACTGAATGAAGTCAATTTAAAATAGCCCAAATGAAGCTCGTCTTCTTTGATAGTGGCTGCAGGTGAAAGATGAATGCTGAATTGACTTTTTAGAGATGTACTCAACACTTCTTCTATTTCATAAAGATCATCCACGTCAACACCATATTTATCATCGATATGTGATTTCGCACCATCAAACTGAGTATGCTTATAAAAAGCTGTTGCTTTTGCCCGTTTTACAGCTTCGGCTTTATCAACAGCAGCAACAATCATTTTATAATGAAATTCATCAAACTCATTTGGCTTGTACCCGCCAAGATTGATGAAAAACAATTGATGTGTCTGATCAACTCTATCAGTTATCCTTTCTTCAACCTTTACATCAAATCCGTCAACTTGCGTAACTTCTCTCCAGCCATCTATATGTAAGTCGCCTTTTGCTTCTGGCCAGAAAGTTATGATTTGCTGTAAAAGATCTTTCATACTGGAAGCAATGCCAAAGAAGATGTCGTGTTGTTCAGTATGACGACCTTCAGGCTTGCAGCCAATAAGCACCATGAATAATTTAGCTTCAGACATGGTTGATTAGACCGTTAGCGTGTTACCTGTAACTTTGACAACTTTAATACCCATTCCAGTTGTTGCAGGCCCTTTTGTAACTGCACCATCCTGGTTAAAAGTTGCACCATGCAAAGCACAGGTAAATACGGTTGTTGCTTTATTATAGGAAATTGTTCCTGCTTCGTGTGGACAAACACTGGAAAAAGCTTTGAAACTTGATGCCTGGTTACCTGCAGCAACTCTTACAACAATAATACTACTTGCTGCAACAAAATCACCCACAGCCCCCAATTGAGTATTAAGGTCAATTGTCAGCGTTGGTGTATTTCCACCACCCCCATTGTCCTCTTCTTTAGAACAAGCAGCCATCATACAGGAAACGCAGGTTATGGCTAAACCACCTGAAAGTTTGTTTAAGAAATCCTTACGATCCATATTTATAGTTTTTAATTGTGAATAAAAATAATCGACCATGACTACTTTTACAAATAAGTGACATGATGAAATCTATATTTTTGTTGGTATGACCCGTCTTTTTAAACTATCAAGTTGTTTAACAACCCTCCTCCTGATTTGTTTGGCAACTAATGCTCAAAATATTAGACAAATAAAAGGGCAAATTTTAAACCTGCATACCCGTCAACCTGTAGCTGATTTATCCATCAAAACAGTAGATGGTAAGCTGGGCACCATCAGCAATAGCGCCGGTAGATTTATCCTGAATGTACCTGCCCCAGTCAAATTCACCATCTCTGGTATTGGATTCCATGGTATACTTCATGAGCCCATCCAAGACACCCTATGGCATATTATTTATGTTCGCCCCATTTATACAAATGAATCTGAAGTACTGGTCCTGGGAAGTAGAGGTAAACCAAGGTCTGATTATAATAGCCCAGTACCCATTGATATAATTTCATCAAAGGAATTACTCAACACCGGACAAATTGATCTGGCTCAAATGGCGCAATTCACTTCTCCTTCATTTGTTTCTGTGAAAACAGGATTAAACGGAGTTGCCAATTATGCAGACCCAGCCAGTCTGAAAGGGATGTCATCGGACCAAACCCTTGTTTTGATCAATGGGAAACGCAGACACCAATTTGCTTCCATCAGTAATACTTTGGTTCCTGGCAGAGGTTCAGTGGTGACTGATCTAAATGCTATACCCGCTCTGGCATTGGAAAGAATGGAAGTATTAAGAGATGGCGCTGCAGCTGTATATGGCTCAGATGCTATTGCAGGCGTGATCAACCTTTCTTTGAAAACAAACCATGTTGGAGGTATCATAAAAACAGATGTTGGCGTTACGCACAAAGGCGACGGATTTACTTTTTCAACTTCGATGAACCAAGGTCTACGTCTTGGCAAAAAAGGAGGTTATTTCAATTACACAATTGCAGCTATCAGTATACAAGGAACCGACAGATCAGACCCCTATATTGGTCGCTTTTACGTTGATGATAAACATGTTGATGACAGCATCAGAAATGCAAGAGGTGTTTGGCCAACGAGTGAACCAGCTTATGTAATGAAATTTGGCAGTAATGAAACCAAGGGATTGCAAAGTTTCATCAATTTTGGAGTTCCGTTAAAAAACAACTGGAAATGGTATGGCTTTGGTGGAACATCCAACAAACGTGTGGTGGGCGAAAGTTTTTTCAGGACTGCAAAAAAGAACGACCCCAATGGTTCTGCTTTATACCCTGATGGATATCACCCTCTATTACCGGGTGTTACTGCAGACTATTCATTTTTTACCGGGTTTGAGCGACATACTGCACAAGGTTGGAAAGTAGATTTGGGAACTGGATATGGCTATAATCACTTGGATTGGTATTCGATTAATTCGAGTAACGCTTCAATGGGGCTCAATTCTCAGAAAGATTTTTATGTGGGAAGAAATTCATTTGCCCAAAGCATTACTGAATTCGATTTTTCAAAAACCATCAAGGAAACAGGCTATGTGAAATGGATCAATATAGCATTTGGTGCTCAATTGAGAAGAGATGAATATCGACTTATCGAAGGTGAACCTGCGTCCTATGAAATTGGTCCCCTCGCAGCGACGGAAAACAAAGTGCCAGGCAGTAGCGGCCGACCAGGCATCTCGCCGCAAGACAGAACAAGGCAAGCAAGGATGAACTACGCGACTTACTTCGATATTGAAACTGATTTACACGATAAACTTGTACTCAGCTTTGCAAGTCGCTATGAACATTATAGCGATTTTGGCGGAAACCTATCTGGCAAGGTTGCAGCACTTTTGAAAATCAACAAATACATAGCGCTTCGTTCCTCAATCAATAGAGGTTTTAGGGCACCCCCACTCCAGCAGATTTACAATGCACAAACAACTTCTAATGCCCAGAATGGAGTTATCCGACAAACTAAACAATTACCAGTCAATGACTCGAGACTAGCAGAAATTGGTATTCCACAACCTAAACCAGAACTGAGCTGGAATTATAATATTGGCGCTACGCTAAATATCAATAAAGCAT
>CAZDTN010000057.1:1010-10768 GCA_964508355.1 uncultured Sphingobacterium sp. | reverse complement strand
GCCGGCGAAGACGCCAAGAAAATCCAGCAGCTCATCAAGGGCAGCAAGCTCAAGGGATGTAGGGAATGTATTCATCGAGCAGGTCTATCATCAACCTGGCCATGCGCGTCTTTGCTTGTCCGCGTAAACCCAAAAACAACATATTGTGCCTAGAGAGAATGGCGCGTTCTGTGTCTGGAATCACCGTATCCTCATAGCCTACAATACCTGGAAATCGCTCTTTCCCATTTTGCATTTTCGCAATTAAGTTTTCACGCATTTCTTCTTTGATACTGCGAGAGATATAGCCAGACTTCTTTAGTTCACCGAGGGTTTTACAATTATTGATCATTACAATTTCTTTTGTTGGTTTTCAATTGACAACTCCTCCCAAGAATTGGAAAGGAATTATTTATTTTAAACAATTCGTTTCTTCCCTTTTTCAAAATCATCAAACACAAAACTACCTAGTTGATCAAGAGAGGCATAAAAAGCTTTTCCATTGTTGCTTTCCGTGAATGCTCTCACAAAACTTTGCAGGTAAGGATCACTGGTAATCATGAAAGTGGTAACCTTGATTTTATTTTTCTTGCATTGTGCGGCAAGGTTTAAACATTTGGTGGTGATTTTGCGATCAAGTCCAAATGCATTCTTATAATATTTTTTACCTTCTTTCAAACAAGTGGGTTTACCATCTGTAATCATGAAGATTTGTTTGTTGGCATTTTTCCTTCTACGAAGAATATCCATAGCCAACTCTAATCCAGCAACGGTATTGGTATGATAGGGACCAACTTGTAAATAGGGAAGATCTTTGATATCAATAGTCCACGCGTCATTACCAAAAACTACAATATCTAATGTGTCTTTAGGATATTTAGTTTTGATAAGCTCACTCAATGCCATAGCGACTTTCTTTGCAGGGGTGATACGGTCTTCCCCATAAAGGATCATTGAGTGAGAAATATCAATCATGAGGACAGTCGAGGTTTGCGTCTTAAAATCTGTCTCCCTGATTTCCAGATCATCTTCCCGCAATGAAAATTGATCTATCCCACTGTTAATTTGAGAATTACGAATCGAGTTTACAAAATCTATCTGATCAAGTACATCACCAAACTGAAATGGCCTGGTTTCGGAGTTGATTTCATCACCATTACCTGTCTTAAAAGTACTGTGGTTCCCCTTTTTGGTTTTTGCTAATTTGCCAAAGATTTCGTCGAGCGATCGCTTTCGAATCCCCTGTTCAGTTTTAGGAGTAATCTTAATCTCACCTTTCTGGTTATCCTCATCAATATACCCTTTTTGTTTTAGGTCTTCAATGAAATCACCAATTCCATATTGAGGAGTAGAAAATTTGTACTCTTTATCCAATTCTGTCATCCAGCTCAAGGCTTCTTCAGCATCGCCATTGGTGTAGCTGAGTAATTGCATGAAAATATCAAGCATTTTCTCAAACTCGCTTTTGTTCGCCTCTGACGGATTGTATTTAGAAAAATGGAAACCCTTCATATCTGCCTCAAATTACTTTATAAAAACAAATTTGAAGGCAGATTGTTTGTATGTTATTCATTAAATAATGGCAAATACGGATAAGATGTCTTGAATTCACAAAATAACCCAACCAAGTTTTAATCCCCCTGAAATTGCTAATCCATTATTTTTTTCAGGAACACGCATTACACTATATAAATTTGAATTAGCCAGTCTAAGTGACTTACCATAATTAGCAGAGTAAAACTTTGAAAAAATTGGGTCTTGGTTGTCAATAGCATACCCAATTCCCGAGTAAATTTCTAAATTTAAATTTCTTGTAATGGCAAATTGAAATCCAGGCTCGACGATTAATGCAGCATAATTTACTTTCTCACTTCCTTTAATTAAGCCAAAATCTTGGTAGATATAGTGTGAGGTATATTTAAACCTACCCATATATAAAGTTGTCCCCACAAAAAAACCACTGGGAAAATTATTTTGCTGATTTACAAGTTTAGCCTGGTTTTGAAGAAAAAGTTTATAACTGGCCCCTATAGAAAATCCAAATTGATTTTTGCGCAACGAATTATTAATCTTCAATGTATTATATCCTGAAGTAGATTCAGGATTATACGCATTTATTCCAGCTCCAATAATAGAAAAAGATAAAACAGCTGAACTTCTTCGATTTAATTGTCTTTCAACTCCGAATTGCGTATGCCCGTTAAGCGGAGAAAAAGGATTCAGCTTTAGAATATAATGATTTGATTCTTTTTTATCAGACTGATTTTTAGTTGTAACTGTTTTTATACCATTTGACTCAGCTTTGTCACGCTGAGCAAATGATTCAATAAAAGCGAGTAATGAAATAATTAATAAAAATTGCTTATTCAACATTTTATTTTTTTATTCTTTTTCGTTTAATCGGCTTATTATGGATACCAACTTTAATTCCACCAGACAATACCAACCCAAATGTCCTCCCAAAACGAGTAAATGCAAATTGATTTGAGCTGATTGTTCGTGATAAAATATTCGTTTCTACTAAATCAAAGGTATTGTTATCGATGTTTACAAGTCCATAGCCTACCCCCACATATGTATCAAGAACACCGCGTCTACTAACTGGTCGTTGCCATCCTGTTTCCATTAATAATGCAATAGAAAAAATATTTTCGTTATCCAATTTATAATTATCGTCAATAGTTGCAGTTTCCCTCAAATAACTGGCATAGAGGCTTGGCTTAAAATAAAGTCCACTTAATAGAGAAGTTGAGTATGCCATATTGATTCCACTTCGTGTAGGCACATAAAATCTATACCCAAATCCAAATGCCGCTCCGATTTGCTGCTTACCATATATTTTTTCATTGAAAAAATAATTATTCCCACTAATTTGATCTTCAAAATTTTGATTGAGGCCCAAACCTATTAAAGAAAGGCTAAATTCAACACTTCTATTTGTTTTCTTTTGTTTTTCAAATGAAAACATGGAGTGTCCAAACAGTGGACTAAATAAATTAAACTTATATATTTTTGTCTGTTTGCCTTGAGTATTTGCAGAATCAAGTTGAGCATTCACATTAAATACGAAGGAAAGAAAAAATAAAATAAATAATATTCTCTTCACTAAACGTTGTTTGAGCAAAAGTAATTGATTATTAGATCAAATAATATTTACTTCAAACTCAAGACGTATATCAAATTTTGATAATATCGAAGACTGGATACGTTGTGCGAGATGTAAAATTTCTTTACCATTTGCACCACCAAAATTCACCAAGACCAAGGCTTGCTTTTCATAACAACCCACATTTCCCTCATGAAAACCTTTCCAACCTGCTTGTTCAATTAACCATCCAGCAGCCAGTTTTACTGCTGAACCTGATGGATATGCAACAAGATCAGGATAACATTTTTTAAGATGATCAAAAAAATGCTGATCAACAACAGGATTTTTAAAAAAGGAGCCGGCATTACCAATCAATTTTGGATCCGGCAATTTTGATGAACGAATTGAAATGATAGCATTTGAAACATCTCTTATGCTAGGCGCGGTTACCCCCATTCTGACCAATTCAGTTTGAATTGCACCATAACTTGTTTTCAATTTATGCTGCTTGGTCAATCTAAATGTTACCTCACAAATTACTGAAAGCCCTTTTAGTGTTTCTTTGAATATAGAATTTCGGTAATCAAATGCACAATCAGCATTGTTAAACACAACCAATTCTTGTTTTCTGATATCCCAGCAGATAACAGTATGCAAAACATCTTTCAATTCAACACCATAAGCGCCAATATTTTGAACAGGTGCTGCACCAACGGTTCCAGGTATCAAAGATAAATTCTCAACTCCCCCCCAATCATGGTTAATACAATGCAAGACGAACTCATGCCAGTTGAGACCAGCGCCTGCTTTCACATAAACATACTCCTCATCTTCATCAACCAGATCAATTCCTAGAATTTCATTTTTAATGACTATGCCATTATAATCCTTTGTAAACAAAAGATTACTTCCTCCGCCTAATATCAAATAAGGTTGATTAGTAGCAATTACATCCTTGAATACCTGCTCTAACTGAGCAACGGATGAAATTGCAATAAACGAATCAGCTACAGCATCTACACCAAAAGTATTAAAGGCTTTTAAAGATATGTTATGCTGCATATTCATTTTACCATCCCATTTGCTCACGCAAATTCGTTACATGCGCAGCATGGTGTTTACCATGCCATGCATAAATCAGCAAAAGTTCCCAAAGGGTAATTTTTCTCTCCTGCTCTGGATGATAGATGGTTCTTTCCCATTGCTCATCAGTGATAGTTTTGAGTAATTCATACCATCTGTGATGTAAGGAATGCAATAAGGTGATGGATAGATTTACAGGAACAGCTGTTACATCTGCAGTCTCACCCCAAGCACTTTGAATATACGGTTTGATGGTTGGATTATCTTCAGTTAACCCAAGTTTAAACCTGATGAATGCATTCATGTGGGAATCTGCCACATGGTGAATTACCTGGTTGACTGTCCACCCACCCTCACGATAAGCAGTTTGTATCTGGTCATCATTTAAATTCAAAACAGCATATTCTAACATCCTTGGCAGAAAAAGTATATCCGCCAATTTTGCTTCTTTTTCTTCCTGAGAAAAAGGAACCATCTGGTGTTTACCGATGGGATACCTTAGATCAATAGTCATCTTAGTTTCCTTTTACAATTTCAATTAATTCCACATCAAAAATCAACAAAGAACCACCAGGGATAGTTTCACCTGATCCTTGTTCTCCATAACCCAACTGATAAGGAATATAAAATTTATAACGTGAACCTGGCGTCATCAGTTGAACACCTTCAGTCCAACCCCTGATTACACCATTCAATGGAAACTCAGCAGGAGCACCTCTTTCACGTGAGCTATCAAAAGGCTTAGTTGCATTCAACAAGAATCCTTCATAATGCACTTTCACCACAGATGTATCTGCCGGGTGATCACCTGATCCTTCTTTGATCACTTCGTATTGTAAACCACTAGCTGTTTGTTTTACCCCTGAACGCTTTGCGTTTTGCGAGAGAAAATCATTACACGCATCAATATTAGGCTGAATCTTTTTGCGCATCATCTTCTGCATTTCACCACGCAATACCTGGTCGGCTTGCTCTGGTGTAAAAATTGCTTTACCCTGCATCGCATCTCTAAAACCCAACGCCAAAGAAGTAGGGTTTACTGATGTAACTCCTTGCGTCTTGAAAAAATTTCCATCAAGTATACCTATTGCATAGCTAAGTGAATCTTCAGGTGTTTTTAGCACAACTGCTTGAGGAGTTTGTGGTTTTGACACAGTGGCTTTAGCAGCGGCTGCGGGTTTAGCAGTTGTTGTTTTAACAGCAGCAGCAGCCTTGGGTGCTGAAGGCTTTGCAGCAGTTGCAGGTTTTGTTTGTGCATGTACACCAACAATCATCAGTAAACTAAAAATTCCCAACAAAATCTTTTTCATGTATTGTGTTTTAAGTTGTAAACAGTTTATTTATCAAAGGCGTTATCGTATCCCTTACCTTTTATTGTTTTGACTTTTTTCTCTACTTCTTTGCGCATCTTGACTTTAAACGCTGCAATTTTCTTTTCCAACACTTTGCTGTTGGTTGAAAGAATTGATGCAGCAAGTATACCCGCATTTTTTGCTCCATTCAAAGCAACGGTCGCAACAGGAATTCCATTAGGCATTTGCAAAATAGAAAGAACAGAATCCCATCCATCAATAGAATTCGATGATTTAATAGGAACACCAATAACAGGAAGTGTAGTAACAGAAGCAACCATCCCTGGTAAATGCGCAGCACCACCCGCTCCTGCAATAATCACCTTAATACCACGTCTGGCGGCTGTCGACGCAAACTTCATTAACCTGTCGGGTGTTCTATGCGCTGAAACCACTGTCAGTTCAAATGCAATTCCAAACTCTTTCAATTGTTCAGCAGCAGCATTCATCACTGGTAAGTCGCTATCGCTTCCCATGATGATACTCACGACTGGTTTCTTTTTGATTGTTGCTTTTTTTGCGACTGCCATTATCGATTAATTTTCACTTTTAACGATTAAGGTTTCTCTTATTTTTTTTGCACCTGCTAACAAAACTTCCGCATCATTACCCATCAGTGTAGCATGGCCCATTTTTCTTCCTGGCTTGGTATCAGCCTTGCCATACAAATGAACAAATGTGTTGGGCATGGACAAAACTTCTTTTAATCCTTCATATCTTGTTTTTCCTGCATAACCATCTGCACCAATAATGTTCAGCATCACAGAAGGCATTACCATATCAGTATTGCCCAGTGGATAATCCAACAAAATACGCCAAAGCATATCAAATTGAGAACTGTAATGTGCTTCAATGGTATGATGGCCAGAATTGTGTACACGAGGAGCTGTTTCATTGACCCAGACTTCACCTTGCTTATCGACAAACATTTCTACAGCAAAGAGACCCGGTGAACCAAAACCCTGTGCCACTAACTTGGCCAAATCTGATGCTTTTTCAAGCGTTGCTTGGTTTATTGCTGCGGGACAAACCTGGAAATCTAATAAGTTCAAAACAGGATCAAAAACCATTTCAACTGCAGGATAAACCTTGATTTCAAGGCTTTGTGCAACTGCCACAGTAATTGCAATTTCCTTGTCAATATCCACCATCTTTTCCAGTACAGATGGAGCATCAAACCCTTTATCAATATCCTGTACAGACCTGATCAATTGAACCCCTTTTCCATCATATCCCCCCGTTGCCAATTTCTGGGCAGCAGGCAAATAATCCTCGAAATGCCTGATCTGTTCTTTTTGATGAACAACTACAAAAGCCGAAGAATGAATCAGATTGCGTTGATAAAATTCTTTTTGCAGAATTTTATTTTTAATGGTTTTCAGTGCGGATGGCTTGGGAATTACTTTTACACCCTCACTCTCCAGAAATTCGAGGGCTTCTATGTTTACATTTTCAATCTCGATGGTGAGTACATCAAGCCCTTGACCAAATTTAACTACATCTTCATAGGAGGTTATGTCTCCTTTTATGAATTTATGACTTAAATTAGCGGCGGGACAGTTCTCGTCTTTTTCCATGACATGAACTTGCACAGGATAGTTAGCAGCTTCTTGCAGCAGCATTCTACCCAGTTGTCCCCCACCTAAAATCCCAACCCTAAGCATAATAAATTGAAAATCATTTCGTTTTTAAACCTAATGATGCAAATTTCGTTAACTTATTTCTAATAACAGCAATTATAGTAGAGATAATGGCTTTTATTTGTAAACCATTGAGATCCAAGATCCTAACCATCATTTTGCTCCTGCTCGGCAACCAGATACTTGTTGCCCAAAACTCGTTTACTGATTACCAGAAAAGTTTCAGCAGGGTATCCAAAGCTTTTGCAAATAGAGAAGAAACTTTGAAAAAGGAGTTCGAGGCTAAGGGCTTTAACTGGCCTGTTAAACACATGTATATTCGTTCGTTTAAATATAATAGCGAATTGGAAGTGTGGGTAAAGAACAAACTTACTGATACGTTTAGGTTGTTTAAGTCTTATAAGGTTTGTGCCCTGGCTGGGACCATGGGTCCCAAACGCATGGAGGGCGACTATCAAGTACCGGAAGGTTTTTACTATATCAATGAATTCAATGCCAATAGCCAGTATCATTTGTCTTTGGGCTTAAACTATCCCAATCCATCTGATAAATTACTAGCAGACCCTATGAAGCCAGGCGGAGAAATCTATATTCATGGAAGTTGTGTAACCACAGGATGCATTCCTATTTTAGACAACAAGATTGAGGAATTGTATGTGCTATCATCACATGCCAAAGGATCCGGACAAGATTTCATTCCAGTACACATATTTCCTGCCAAATACGACGAGAAAAAAAGTGCACAATACTTAGAAAGGGTGCACGAAAATGATCCGAGTTTGAAAGCTTTTGAAAATAACCTAAGAAGGGTATATGATTTTTTTGAAGAAAATCGAAAGTTACCCGTGATTGCCATTTCACCTGAGGGCAAATATGTTTTCTATTAATCTGTTTTCAAAATAAACAAGATGATGGGTTATTGAGTAGCTTTACAGCGCAAAATTCATTCGATCCATGATCAAAGTCAACGATCTCAAAAAATCATACGGCAATTTCGAGGCAGTTAAGGGAATTTCATTTGATGTCAATGAAGGTGAAATCTTCGGTTTGCTTGGCCCAAATGGCGCTGGTAAATCTACCACTCTTGAGATCATGGAGACACTTCGGTTCAAGACTTCAGGATCAATTAATATTGCTGGATTTGACCTCGACAAACAACCCGATGAAATCAAAAAGATCATCGGTGTTCAATTACAGACTTCAGGTTTTTATCCAGGTCTTCGTCTTTTTGAATTGGTTGACCTTTTCAATGGGTTATACAACAAGAAAGTCGATCCCATGGAACTTCTTGCGAAAGTCAATTTAGAGGACAAAGCAAAGTCGATTTACAAATCATTGAGCGGTGGTCAAAAACAAAGATTCTCTATTGCAACCACTTTGATCAATGACCCGAAAATCATATTCCTAGATGAGCCAACAACCGGATTGGATCCTCAGGCGAGAAGAAACTTATGGGATCTCATTAAAAACATCAGAGCGCAAGGAACAACTGTAATCATTACAACACACTATATGGATGAGGCTGAATATTTATGTGACAGAGTTGCCATTATGGATGCAGGTAGAATTATTGCATTAGATCAGCCTGATAAATTGATTGACCAACTTTTAGCAGATGGATTTGAGAAGAAAAAGGAAAGTAAAGGAGCCAATCTTGAAGATGTTTTCATTCAACTCACTGGCCACGCATTAAGAGAAGAATAAAGAGTATCAATTATAATCCAATAACCATGACAGCCCAAGCATTAGCAAAATACATTGATCATTCTCTGCTACATCCAACCATGACCGACGAAGACTTGAAGGCCGGATTGGAAGTCGCTATAAAATACCGCACAGCTACAGTCTGCATCAAACCCTATGCAGTCAAATATGCTGCTGAAGTCCTGAAAGATTCTGGCGTCGGAGTATGCACAGTAATTGGCTTTCCCCATGGCAGTAATACAACAGACCTGAAAGTCATTGAAACCATAGAGGCTTGTAGAAACGGCGCGACTGAAATTGATATGGTAGTCAATATTGGAAAAGTATTGGGGGGTGACTGGGATTATGTTGAACATGAAATAGATCAAATCAACCATGCCTGTTTTGAACACAATGCCATATTAAAAGTAATTTTTGAAAATGATTACTTACAAGATGAGCAAAAGATCAAACTCTGTGAAATCTGCTCTAAGTTGCATGTCGCTTTTGTAAAAACCTCTACTGGTTATGGCTATGTGAAACAAGACAATGGCATGTTCTTAACAAAGGGTGCAACATTACCCGACCTCATTTTGATGCGTAAGCACAGTGAACCATCTGTACAAATCAAAGCCGCAGGAGGCATCAGAAACCTAAAAGACATGCTCGCAGCAATTGAAGTCGGTGCCACCCGTATAGGCGCAACAGCGACTGTTGCGATAATTGAGGAATTTTTAGGCAGTTCAACTATTACAGATAATTCTAAAGGATCATATTAGTTTAGGGAATAGGGAGAAGGGAATAGGGAAAAGGGAAAAGAAAGATCCCTTCCTATTCTAGGAGGGGAGTAATAACTTCACAATACTCTGAACCGATAACTTACAACCGTCAACCGCCAACAGTCATTACCCCAAACCGTTGCTCCAAACCTAA
>CAZDTN010000057.1:0-1000 GCA_964508355.1 uncultured Sphingobacterium sp. | reverse complement strand
TTCAACTATTACAGATAATTCAACAGGATCATATTAGTTTAGGGAATAGGGAAAAGGGAAAAGAAAGCTCCCTTCCTTGTCAAGGAGGGGAGTAATAACTTCACATTACTCAAAACCCACAACCGATAACTTACAACCGTCAACCGCCAACAGTCATCACCCCAAACCGTTGCTCCAAACCTAATGAATGCTGTAATACTGCATAAATAAACGCCTGTCCGTGTTGCGCATAATAAGGCATGAAATTTTCTACACGTTCTTGCAGATTATGATTAGGGAACAATTCTTCCTTTAATTTCCATATGCGCTGTAATTGAATGGCTTGCTTTTTTCGCTCTGCCTTCAGCATCTTTTTTTCTAAACCATCAAGTTTTTTGAGGTGATCGACTTCCAGCGCATGCACGTGTTGGATCAATGTTTTATCTATTTCACCTGCACGTTTCTTCAAATGCTGAAACAAGGCTTTACTGTCTGTCTCTTCTTGTTGCAGACTTATTTCTTTACCCGACCAACGCTGCACCAACTCATTGGCTAAAGCAGTCTCTTCTTTGAACAAATCAACCTCTCCTATTCCCAACTCCTTCATCTTATGGGCATGGTTTTCATCCATGATCGTGAAACTATTTCTCAAGACCAGCATAGGGAAGGGCACTTGATAACGAGAGAACAAATTTTTCAGTTGCATCCAGTATGCCACTTCTGAACCACCACCTACAAAGAGAATGTTAGGCAAAATTGATTCCTGATAAATTCCTCTTAAGATAACATTAGGACTAAATCTGTCAGGGTAATCATTAAGCTCTTGTAAAATTTCTTCTTCAGTAAATCGAATGATGGTGCCATCAACCGAATACACATTTCCACGCTTATCTATCCTGCTGCGAATTCCGTCACGCAAATAAAACAGATTGACAGAACGAGGATTTACCTGCAGCTTATATTCGATTTCCAGCTTTGCATTTGTTTCTCCAACAATTTGTTCCGCACTGTTGTGCAACAA
>CAZDTN010000056.1:0-10793 GCA_964508355.1 uncultured Sphingobacterium sp. | reverse complement strand
GAGATTATTGTTGACGGCAAAGGAAGATAATATAGGATCAATTACAGTAAAACCTTTATAAGATGAATTGTCCAGGATGTTATAAAAAAATAGAGAAAAATGAATATTGCCTATCATGTAGAAAGAAACTATTTGATGGCAAGCGTGTTTCTACTGTCCTTGAATTTGATAAACCTAATGCAGAAAATATAAGTATGTATAATGAGCATTCGAAAAGAATGTCTATTTCTGGAGTGCAATTAAAGTATTCCCTCAAATTAGTCCTTAACAAGCTTGAGTTATCTGAGAAAAATGGACAATATATTATTAAGCCAATACCAACGGCCGATCATTTAGAAATGATGGATGATGCACCAGAGAATGAGCATCTGACAATGCAAATTGCGTCACAAATTTTTAATATCAAGACCGCACACAATGCTTTGATCTATTTCAAAGACGGCACACCAGCTTATATCACCAAGAGATTTGATGTTAAAGGGGATGGCACTAAATATATACAAGAGGACTTTGCACAAATAACCAATAGAACTAAAGAAACCCATGGGGAATCCTATAAATATGAAGGTAGCTATCTCGAAATAGGAGAGTTAATAAAAAAATTTGTACCAGCATCAATGATCGCCATTGAGAACCTTTTTAAAATAGTTTTGTTCAATTATGTTTTTTCAAACGGTGACGCACATTTAAAAAATTTTTCCTTAGTAAGGAATGAATTTGGCGAAATGGGATTATCGCCTTCTTATGATCTAATGAGCACTATTATTCACACTCCAGGCGAACGAGATACGGCGCTAGATTTATATGGTAAAGACCATGAATCAGCGTATTATGCTACCAATGGGCATTATGGGAGAGCGGATTTTATTGAATTTGCAAAGAGACTTGGTATAGTTGAAGTAAGGTATATGAGGATAATCAATGAGTTTCTTGAAAAGGAGAAAGAAGTCGATGATTTTATTCAAAATAGCTTCTTGTCCAATAAAGCCTTAGCATCTTTTTCCATAAACTTCAAATCAAGGATTAAGAGATTGTCTTAGCATGCTTAATGGTCACGCTCATATTTGAAAGGTGTAATTTTCCTTAATGTATCAAATTTATAAAGAGGATAAGATATTTCTCATAAGACCTAATAAATGAATCAATTCCTGAATAAGGTGCAGGGTTTTGAAGTTGCCAAGGGAAATCCGGTGTACGGGACTTGCTTTTTCCTATAACATATCAGTGGGAATTTTTGGAGGGTGTACTCCATTGTTCATTACCTGGGCCTCTGAATACCTCGAGCCGGGACAAGCACCTGGTTATCTGGTTGCAGCAGCTGGTCTGGTATCGGTTGCCACACTATTTTTTGCCATTAAAGAAACCAGCAAACAGCCTTTATAGCGGACCATTTGTTGAAGGTGGGGTTTATTCAAATTCAACTATTGCAACAATCTGGTCTCAATTTGTCAAAACGAGACTGATGAGTATTGGTGAATCGTAAAGTGAAAGGGTTTGAAGTTTAAATTAGTACGAACTGATCCGGTTCATTTTTTTACAACAACCATTATGAATATATCCCCAAAAATTCTGATCATTGAATTTCTTCTGTTATTGAGTTTCCTACCGGTGATGAATTCGATGGCACAGTCGTCTAAAGTCAACCTGGTATCTTCTGCAGTTCCGTTCCTTCGGATTGCACCAGACGCCCGGGGAGGTGGAATGGGAGATCTGGGTGTGGCTAGTTCGCCAGACGTTAATTCGCTCTACTACAACATGGCTAAGTATCCATTTGCAGAAAATAAGAGTTCTTTATCGGTCAACTACTCCCCCTGGCTAAAGAGTTTGGGGTTCAACGACATTTACCTGGCTGGGGTGACAGGATACCACAAGTTGGATGAGGGGCAGGTTCTATACGGCTCAATACGTTATTTCAGTATAGGGAACCTGCAGTTTACCGACAATTCAGGTAATGAACTTTCTACGTTTAAGCCCAATGAGTTTAGCGTAGAAGGTGGGTATTCCCGTAAACTTTCCGCTAACCTGAGTCTTGGAGTAGGCGTCCGGTATATTTATTCTAACCTGGCAGGTGGTCAGGCCATCAATGGAGTCAACTATAAGGCAGGGACTGCAATATCGGGTGATGTAGGACTTTTCTATACCACAACTCCTACACAGGAAACGGGATGGAACTTTGGTATGGCGTTAACGAATCTGGGTTCTAAAATCGGGTACACATCCGATATGACCCGTAGGAGTTATATCCCAGCTAACCTGGCATTGGGACTAAACTATATGGCTACCCTTCAGGAGGTGCACAGGGTTTCTTTCGGGATTGATCTTCGCAAAATGCTGGTTCCAACGCCCCCGGCGCTGGAAGATTCAGTTGGATGGGAAAAATACATGAGTGGGAGTGTAGTAAACAGTTGGTTCAGTTCCTGGTCAGACGCCCCAGGTGGTTTCAATGAGGAGATGGAGGAATTTGGTATTTCACTGGGTGCGGAGTATGTGTACAACAACATGTTCAGTATTCGCGGTGGATACAGTTATGAAAGTCCAAGCAAGGGCAATCGTCAGTACCTGACCCTTGGCACAGGATTTAATTACAGTTCATATGGTTTCAACTTTTCCTACCTGCTTCCTGCCGGTAGTGGAATAAACAGAAGTCCATTGTCTAATACCCTTCGGTTCAGTTTTCTATTGAACCTGCAGGGCAAAAAATAAAAAAGTAGCAAAACGCAAAGCATAAAATAATGAAGATGAATACAATGAAGTCCAGCCTGCTTGCCTTTTTTCTGGTGATGGGGGTATTAAACAGTCAGGCGCAATCAAATGGCACTAGTCAGGAGTTTGTATATACAGGTAATTTCGAGTATTACACGGTTCCTGTCACCGGGTGGTATTTGCTGGATGGCAGTGGGGCTGAGGGAGGTCGTAATTTTAATTTGAGTAAAGTTGGCGGAAAAGGGGCTAGGGTTCAGACCCGTGTCAAGCTTCAGGCAGGTGATCTTCTCAAGATTGCAGTGGGCGGGATGGGGAAAGAGCCGAAAGTTTCCGACAGCTCGGGTGGTGGTGGTGGTGGCGCATCTGCCGTCGTCAGGATCAATGGAACAGAAATGGAACCACTTTTGTTTGCCGGCGGTGGTGGTGGCGCATCTGCTATTTTGGATGGCGGATCGGGAAGAATTAATTACGATTTAATTGCAAAAAATTCTTCATCTGATTATTGGCGAAATGGTGGACCAGCAGGGGGCGGCGGAGGTTTTACAAGGGATGGGATGGATATGAGAGAAAGTTATAGAGAAGCGGGTAATTCGTATGGTGGACCTAGTGATCCACAATACGTTTATTTCACTGGTGATAGTATAGCTGGAGGGAAAGCATTTATAAATGGCTTTACAGGAGGCATGAGTAATAGAAGTAGGGGAGGTTATGGAGGATGGGGCGGTGGAGGTCAGGGTGGCAGAGGAGTCTTTATCCAAAAACATTCTATGAAAACACAAGCCTTTGACGAAGATAATAATAGCTTAATAAGGGGCTATTTTGATTTCTTTGATAATTTTATTTATTTAGTTGGGGATACTTCTACAATTGGTGCTGGTGTTAAACCAATATACGAACAACTTCCTATTGAAAACCAAAGTATTCTAATGCCGGGTGGTGGTGTAACTACTACAACGATGAATAATGGAGCTGGAGGCGGTGGAGGAGGTTTTTTCGGTGGTGATTCAGGTGAACAAGATAGTGTTACAAACTCATCTACTCTATTAAAATTTGACTTAGCTAATCCTGCAAAGGGGGGTATTTCATATATAGCACAGGGGTCTAACCCACTTGGATTAGAACAACTGGAAAATGCCAATAGCGGAAATGGAAAATTGTCCATCAGTTTAATCCAAGAGCCCTTGCCTGCTGCCACTTACTTTTTTTCATCAGAAAGGTTTTGGAATTACATTGTTCCGCGATCAGGTTGGTATTTATTGGATGTTAATGGTGCTATGGGGGGCCCATCGGTTTGGCATTGGAATAGTTCTTTTAATGAAAAAATCGAAGCCGAAGGAGGACCTGGTGCAAGGGTCAAGGCGTATGCTAAATTGGATGCTGGGGACACATTGCGTATTGGTGCAGGGGGTAAAGGGAAAAAATTTTCAATAATATATAGTAGCAAGTTAGACCTCGATGTAAATTTCCTTGTTGGCGCCTCTACTGGTGGCGGAGGTGGTGGCGCTTCCAGTGTTGTCAGGGTGAAGGGCGGGACTTTTCAGCCTTTGGTTATTGCCGCAGGTGGTGGAGGTGGAAGTGGATATTTTTACGAAGACAAGGGAACAGGTAGGAGGTCGCCCGGGGGAAAAGGATTGGGCGCTAATACCACTGCATCAGGCGGAATTGGTGGAGCAACCAGAGCAGATAAGAAAGATGGTGGTGGTGGTGGTGGGTTTTACACCGATGGTGTAACTAATAGATTTGATAATTTTAATACTGCTTCGATGCCCGAATGGGGTGTTGGTGGAAAATCATACTTGAATGGGTTTAAGGGTGGGTATGATGCCAATTGGAATTTAGGTGGATATGGTGGCAAAGGGGGATTTGGAGGCGGCGGTCAAGGCTCTGTTCCGTTTGCAACTAGTAATAAGAGTCCAGATGTTCCAGGTGGTGGTGGAGGAGGAGGAGGAGGCTACCTTGGGGGTGCGGGTGGTAATGATGGTAATGGAGGAAATGGAGGTGGTTCCTACTGGGATCCCAACCTGATTCCAGCAGATGCTACCATTACCGATGGTGGCTCTTTGGGGATGGGTGGCCTCGTCTTTATTTCTTTTGTTCCAGATTATCAGGAAGCAGTTATTTCCACCGATGAGGCTAATTTTTCCTATGCTGGTCAATTGTTCCAATATTATAAAGCCCCTCAGGATGGTTGGTATTTTATAAATGCTTTTGGGGCACAGGGTGGAGAGTCGGGAGAACTCAAAAAGGTGGGTGGTTTAGGTGCTAGTATGCAGGGTCATTTTTTCCTTAAAAAAGGAGAACTACTGCGAATTGGCGTTGGCGAGAAAGGGGAAAAAAGTACAGGAGTAACTGGCGGAGGTGGAGGCGGAGGTGCTTCATCCGTTGTTAAGGTAAATGAGGATAGCACCTATCAGCCGATTGTCATAGCAGGAGGCGGAGGTGGTGCCGGTATAAATCAGGAGGGCAGTCATGGTTTGAAGGATGGCAACTTGGGTGTAGGTGGGCTTACAGGATACAACACCAAAGCATTGCAAGGCTTGATCGAGGGTAGCAATTTAGATCCTTTTTATGGTGCAGGTGGAGGTGGATGGGAATCTTCGGGGTATGGTGTGCCTTTTGAGTATGAAAAGTTTAATCAAGAAGATCAAAATATGCTCCTGCAAAATTTTATTGGCCCTGGAGCAAACTATCGCGAGGGACATTTTGGTGGGTTTGCACTTCGTCAGCCAGACGGTGAATGCTGCACAGGGAGCAGGGGTGGCTGGGGTGGTGGCGGAGCAGGTCATGGTAAGGGAGGCGGCGGAGGCGGCGGCGGTTCAACCGGTGGGTATGGGGTACAATCTCTGAATGGTGGTGGCGGCGGCGGTTCCTATATAAGGACGGATTCATTATCTGTTGCTGTTGCAAGTGAGTCGGGTGTAAAAAGTGGAAATGGTGAAGTCATCATACGGTATATGCCCAACTTAATAAAGGATGATGTATTTGGAGTTACTGGGAAGTTTGAAATATACACTGTTCCCAAGACTGGCTGGTACCTGCTGGAAGCAGCTGGAGCGCAAGGTGGATCAACAATGAATAAAGAAAATTACATAAATGGGCAAGGTGGTAAGGGGGCCAGGATGCAAGGCTATGTTAAATTGAATGCAGGAGACAAGCTGAAGATCGGAGTTGGAGAAATGGGGAAAATGGACAAAGATTATTCAATTAATCAATATAATAATAGAACAGGAGGCGGTGGAGGTGCCACATCCATCGTGCTGTATAAATCTCCAGCACCAGATGAGCCCTTGCTGTTTGCTGGTGGTGGTGGTGGAGCTGCATTTAAATCAGACGGGCTTCCCGGAGTGGTTTCAGTAAATGGAACACCCCAAAGCTCCACTGATGTGGAGGGAACAGAAGATGGCGTCTCTACGAAGATTAAAAATAATGTTGGTCTAGGGGGCATAAACGGTCAAGGGGGTAATAGCGCCCCGGGAGCTTCTACTCAGATGAAAGGTGCTGGTGGAGGTGGATTCTTGAGTGCAGGGAAAGGGGGGCTTACAGAAATTCCATTCAATTCAATTAAACAAAATTGGGAGGTGATGTTTGGTGGACCTTCGCATAGGGAGGGGTATAAGACGATATTCGGGCCCCTATATGTATTCGACAATGAAGAATTTAGAAATAACTATGCCGCGCCCGGTGGATGGGGAGGTGGAGGAGATGGAACCCCTGGTGATGTAGCCAATACCAGGGATGGGAAACCCAATCCGTATTATTTAGAGTGGAAAGGAATATGGTCTAATGGCGGTGGCGGTGGCGGAGGATACAGTGGCGGTGGCGGTGGAACAAATTTCTATGGTGGTGGAGGAGGAGGCTCTTATCTCGATAAAAGGTTGTTATTGGCCAACACCAAACAGTTGTCCGGAGAGAATACCGGTAATGGATGGGCTAAAGTGAAATACGTACCTGATTTTAATCCAGACGAATCTGAGTTTAAATACCAGGGATCCAGGTTCCAATATTATGTTGTTCCTACAACCGGTAATTATTTGTTGGATGCCAGTGGAGCTCAAGGAGGTTTCGTACTAACTAAAAAAGGAGGCAAGGGAGCCAGGATGCAGGGATACGCCTCACTAACAAAAGGTGATTCTTTGCAAATTGCGGTAGGGGGACAAGGTGGAGAAGGCTTAGTACAATATGATTTACCCAATGGTGGAGGAGGCGGTGGCGGTTCTTCGATTGTTAAAATCAAAAACGGTAAAGTAGAGCCCTTGCTTTTCGCGGGCGGTGGCGGTGGTGCCTCAGAAGCTGCAGATGGTGGACCAGGTCAGGCAGGAATAAATGGCCAGTCGTTTTTCGACATCAGAAGTGAGTCTCAAGGCGCTCCATCTAACGCCTCTACAATTTCAGGAGGATTTGATGGCGGTGGTGGCGGTGCTTATAATGATAAAACAAGTGGTGCAGGCGGAGGAGGATTCAAGAACGATGGGGTTTCAAGCAGTGTTGAGAAAAATGGGAAAGTCTCAATTACTTCTTACGCGGGTCAGGCATATCTAAGTGGAAACAATGGCGGCAGTATCGGTCCTGAATATGGATGGGAAGTCAAAAACTTTGACAAAGATTATGCCAGGGGACCCGGAGGTGAAGGCGGATGGGGTGGTGGAGGCCAGGGTGGTCGGGCAAGTAATGGCTTTCTCTTTTTTGCTGACACCAGAGGAGGAGGTGCAGGCGGAGGTGGATACAGTGGCGGTGGAGGTGGCGGAGGAAACAGTGGTGGCGGCGGTTCCTTCATAGCCAAAACAATGGATACGCATGGATGTCTTGCAGAAACAGGTGTGCATTCCGGAAATGGTGTTGTTTCTATTAAATTGGTTTCAGAATACCCAACCGGAAAAACAGTTGCGTATCAATTCAAAGGAAATGTTTTCCAGATTTATGTAGTACCAGAAACCGGGCTTTACTCATTGAAAGCCTGGGGTGCCGGAGGTGGTCAAAACAGCGATGGTACAATGTTGGGTGGAAATGGTGCAATTGCACAAGGGTATATGACTTTGCAGAAAGGCGATAATTTAAGAATTGCAGTTGGAGGGGCTGGAGGAATAGGTATTAATCCGGCGGGTAATTACACAAGTGGCGGTGGCGGTGGAGGTGGTACTTCAATTGTAAGGAGCACTGTATCGGGGTATGAACTCTTGCTGCTTGCCGGAGGTGGAGGCGGCGGTCATTATGCCGGTCAGGGTTCACATAGCACTAAGTATACTTTTGGATCATTGACCAGTAGTGGTGGTTCAATTCGTGATAATAAATATGGTGGGGCAGGCGGAGCAGGATACCTTGTTGATGGTGGTACACATTATAGTGAGGGTTTATTTAATAATTCTGTGCTTTCATATGGAGGGCAGGCATATGTGTCTGGGAATTTCGGAGGATTCATCGCTAACGGTGGCGGTAGCGGAGGATGGGGAGGCGGAGGCCAGGGTGGTCCTGCAAAAGATGCCTTAATTTTGGGCACCGATGGTGGAGGTGGAGGTGGAGGTGGATATTCTGGTGGAGATGGCGGAGAGGTCACGGTAAAACAGAGTGGTGCAGGTACTTCTTATTTTTCAACGCTGATAGACAGTACCAATTTCCAGTTCACTCCTGGAGCCAATTCTGGTGATGGATTATTTTCGATAAGACTGGTTCAGTCCAACATCTTTTTGAGTCAGGAAGAAAAGTTTCAAACCTATACTGTACCTACAAGCGGATTCTACGAGCTAGAGGCAAAGGGAGCTCAAGGTGGAACATCTGGATCTAAACTAGGGGGTAAGGGTGCGAAAATAAATGGGGTATTCTATCTGAAAGCAGGTGAATCGCTCAAGATTGCAGTTGGAGGTAAGGGTGGAAACGGCTCTGGAACAGGATATTTCTTGAGTGGTGGTGGAGGTGGAGGTGCTAGTTCCATTGTAAAAGTTTCTTCAACTTTAAGTGAACCGCTGGTTATAGCTGGTGGCGGAGGCGGTGCATCGCAGGATACAGTTGGTGGACCGGGGCTGATTACAAATGATGGCGGCAGTTCGCGATCAGTGGTGGGGGGTAGTGCTTCACTTGGTGGCAAGGTGTACTTCCAATTTTATCCAGGTGGTGCGGGTGGAGCTGGTAATTTTGGCTCCGGAGCTACTACTAGGCTAACTTCAAATGCTAATTCATTGGTATGGGCTGCCGGTGGACAGTCCTACTTGTTCGGAAATAAAGGAGGAACCAGTATTTCGGACGGAGGCTACGGTGGCTGGGGCGGAGGTGGACAAGGTGGACCTGTTATACCCGCAAAATATGGTTTAGGTGGCGGTTCAGGCGGTGGCGGTGGCGGTTATAGTGGGGGCAGTTCGAGTTATAGCACCATGGTGACAGCTCCAAAGGAAATGTTGCCTCGTGTAGCTGCAAGCGGAGGAGGAGGTGGATCCTATGTTTCGCCTAAATCTTTCGCTGTGGGTCTTTCAAAGACTGCGGGTTTTAATGAAGGCAACGGCTCGGTTAGGATCTACGGTCCACGTACCTTAGTGGAAACTGTGCGGACAACACTAAAGACCTATACTTGGATTCGAAATAAGGTCTCCTATTCTTCCAATGGAGTCTATGAATATGTAGATAGCTCAACTGCGACCACCTATACACTAAATCTTACCCTTTTTAATCTTGTACAGGGTCCTGGTCCAAGTCCTGCTTCACCTGGTGGATCCCTGATGGCCTTCCCCAACCCAAGTGATGGTAAGATGAAATTGCGTTTGCCAAGAGCAGAACAACAAACCATTTTGGAGATCTTGAGTATGGACGGTCGCTTGATCAAGGAATACAAAATAGCACCGTTTACAACTGCCATGGAATTGGATCTTCGCCATCTTGGTTCAGGTGTATATATATTCCGATTAAGGGGAGAAGGAAATGACGAATGGTTCAGAGCAGAAGCAATATGGTTGAGAACACAGCAGATAAAAGTAGTTATACAATAGCTGACTCAACTTAAAATGAAATGGTCCCGATTTATCGGGACCATTTTTTATTTCATACTCATTAAGCACTTATTTTTTTATGGATAACTCTGACGACTTCAATGCGTTTGGTCCTTTGTAGGGGTGGATATACAATGAAACAATTGACATGACCAATATGCAACAAAGACCAAATACAATCAAGGCCGACTTTGCTGATTTTGGTTTTCCTTTGTGCACCAGCGAAATATTGAAACAGGAAATCAACATGAGAAAATAGATAATCATCCATTTATTCAGGTAGCCAAAGTTGGCCATACGCCCTAACGCTAATCGCTTGTCCCTTGCTGTATGCAACTCTTCAATGTATTTGTCAGCATCATTTTTAAAATCTTCTTTTTTTATCATTGCATCATGCTGATTTGTAAAAACAAACAGCAGAAGACTATCCAGCATATCATCAGCACTTTGAACTGCATGCATATTATTCGATTTCCCCCACTCCTCCTGTTGAACAATCGAAACATAGTTGTTGAGATAATTTTCTTTTTTGATTTTTAATTCCGGTGATATTTCCGGTAAGAGATAGAGTTTCTTGAGCGCTATTCTTTCCTGCTGTAAAGCGGCATGCGCATTGGATGAATTTTGCCAAACAGCAGATGCCATGAATGCTATCAATAACGCTAAAAATGTGGGTGGGATAGCGATAAAAGGAGGAACAATGGGACTTTCCTCCAATTCTTTGAAAAACCTGATTTTGAATGCCAGGTTATAGCCCAATACGGCACAAAGTATACTTACCAGTATTGCTGTTACAAGAGGGGCATAACTGAAATCAGAAAAAAAATAATGCATAAAAAATAATTAATTGAGTCCGTCAACTTCTTTTATAAAAGCGGATTTACAACAATTTATACAAATTATACATCCATGCATTCATTTCGCCACTAACTTCTAGTATCGATTTGAAGAAACGAGACCAATATCTGAAAATAAAATAACCCATCAACCAAATGACGGGTTATTTATTGCTTTAGGGGGAGTGTTCAAGCCTGTATCTAAAGTTTATGGAACTTCTATTCTAACTATTCATAATAATTCGGATATCTTCCTGTAATAAATGCGTAATCAACCCTTTTT
>CAZDTN010000055.1:0-10855 GCA_964508355.1 uncultured Sphingobacterium sp. | reverse complement strand
TCAAAGCCTCGTATATTACGGGGCTTTTTTTTACATGGAAAATTACCTGACCATAGGAAAAATTGCAGCCACCTTTGGCATCAAAGGAGAGCTGGTGCTCGCCCATCATTTGGGAGGAGATGCTACACTTGAAGGTGTTACTGCTCTTTTTATTGAGGAAGTAACAGGAAAGTTTATTCCCTACTTTCTTGTTTCGGCAAAACCAAGGAACGAGGAAGAAATGCTTCTCGTCTTAGAAGGTTATGATACTCCTGAAAAAGCAAAGAAATTCGTGAAGAAAAAAGTCTGGTTATTGGAAGCCGATGTAAAAAAATCTGCATCTATTTCTGCGCCTATTTCTTTGTTGGGTTTTTCAATGTATGAAAAGAAAAAATTGCTAGGTAAGGTGGTTGAGGTCATTGAACAACCTACTCAACTATTATTAAGTATTATGATCAATGATAAGGAAGTATTGGTTCCTATCAATGAATCAACACTTGAAAAAATTGATCATAAAAACCAAAAAATTTTTGTGTCTTTACCAGAAGGACTCCTTGATATTTATCTAACTTGATGTTGCAATTGCAACATGGCTGATCAACAAACCTATATTGCTCATTTTGACCTGGATGCTTTTTTCGTTTCAGTTGAACGCATACTCGATCCATCGCTTATTGGTAAGCCACTAATCTTGGGTGGTTCAAGAGAAAGAGGTGTGGTAAGTACTTGCAGTTATGAAACCAGAAAGTATGGAGTGCATTCTGCTATGCCCATGGCAAGGGCAGTTGCTCTTTGTCCGCATGCAATTGTGATGAAAGGATCTCGAGGCCAATACAGTAAGTTTTCACAATGGGTAACAGACATCATTGCTGCAAAAGCACCTGTATATGAAAAGGCGTCGATAGATGAATTTTATATTGAACTTACTGGCATGGATCGTTTTTTTGATCCCTTACAATGGACAATTGATTTGCGGAATGAAATCATGGAAACAACCAAATTGCCAATTTCATTCGGGCTCGCTTCAAATAAAATGGTTGCAAAAATGGCGACCAATGCTGCTAAGCCTAATGGATATCTTCAAGTGTTACCTGGAAAAGAAAAAGAATTTTTAGGTCCTTTGAAAGTGGGTGATATTCCTGGTGTTGGTGAACAGGGACTCAAAACATTAAATAGTCTGGGTATTTTATACATCCATCAATTGGCTGAATATCCTGTGCATTTACTAGAACAATACTTTGGCAAATATGGTGCTGTTTTGTCACAGAAAGCAAATGGTATCTATCAAGGGACTGTCGATAATTTCCATGAAGCCAAATCAATATCAACTGAACATACTTTTTTTGAAAACGTACATGATGAGCAGCTATTATTAGCCGAACTTTTAAGCATGACGGAAAAGCTTGCACATGAACTCAGGGAAGAAGGGAAAATGACCAAATGTGTGGCTATAAAAATAAGATATCCTGATTTTCAAACACATACCAAACAAATGGCTATTCAGCCAAGCTCATACGACGACGAGCTGTATCAGGTTGTTAAAGATCTTTTCAAACAATTATACGACACCAAGCAATCAATTCGGCTAATAGGCGTTCGGTTCACAGAATTGACAGCTACCTCAGTTCAAACCAGTTTGTTCGACAATAAAATCAAAAAAGCTAGTCTATACGATGCCATTGATCAGGTAAAAAACAGGTTTGGTAAGAAATCGCTGGGCAGGGGCAAATGATATCTTTAACAGCTTATCCTGCTGAAACCCTCAAGGAATCGTTATCTTTGCAGGATGTTGCCGACAACAAAACCGAATATAAGGACATTCAGTAAGGAAGAAATAGGAGAGTATCTCGAGTCTATTGGAGAGAAAAAGTTTCGTTTACAACAAGTATGGGAATGGCTATGGCAGAAACACGCCTTTGATTTTCAATCCATGTCCAATCTCTCTAAAGAACTACGTGCTAAACTGGAAGAAAAATTTTCTTTCCCTTCTCTTTCTATTGACGCTACACAATACAGTGAAGATGGAACGATTAAGTCGAGGTTCAAAACCCATGACGGACACAAAGTTGAAGGAGTTCTCATACCTACAGAGGAAAGATTGACTGCCTGTGTCTCTTCTCAGATTGGTTGTAGCTTGTCGTGTAAGTTCTGCGCAACAGGATACCTTGATCGTCAACGCAACCTCAATTTTGATGAAATTTATGATGAGGTAGTGCTGATTAATCAACAAGCACACAAAATGCGGGATCAAAAACTCACCAATATAGTTTTCATGGGAATGGGAGAGCCTTTGCTCAACTATAAACATGTGATGAAGGCCATTGAAAGAATTACTGCACCAGATGGTTTGGCTATGAGCCCAAGACGAATAACAGTATCTACAGCTGGTGTTGCAAAAATGATTAAGCAACTCGGTGATGATCAAGTTAGGTTTAAGCTTGCGCTCTCTTTGCATGCAGCAAATGATAGGAAGAGAAATGAAATCATGCCTATAAATGAGACCAATGATTTGAGTTCACTCATTGATGCGCTTAATTATTTCCACAAGAAAACAAAAAATGAAATTACGCTGGAGTATATTTTATTTGATGGGTTTAATGATTCTCCAGAAGATGCAGCTGAGTTGATAAAAGTGTATCGTCAGGTACCTGCTGATTTGGTGAACATCATTGAATATAACCCAATAGATTTTGCACGATTCAAAAAGCCGACAGAAGAAAAGACAATGGCTTTTATGCAAATTCTTGAAAAGAACAGAGTGAATGCAAGATTAAGAAGGAGTCGCGGTAAAGACATTGACGCAGCATGCGGACAATTAGCCAATAAATAATTTTTAAACCTACTGTTGAAAAACAGCAAATGATCAATCATGAAAAGAACGGACAATTTTTCAAAGTTCGCTGCTAAGAAAAAGAATAGCGCTATTAAAGAAGAATTCAGACAAGAAAAAAAGAAATTCAAAAAGGAAAGATCTGAAGCCATTGAGAAAAAAAAGATTGAAAAGCGCGCATTGTCAATCGATAAAAAAAACAAGCCAGATAACCGTTCTGAATCAAGCGACCATCAGCCCGTTCTCACTATTCGTAAAGTAGATAAATCTATGCCACTCAATAAGTATGTGGCACATTGTGGAGTTTGTTCTAGGAGGGATGCTGTTCCTTTAATTAAAGAAGGAAAAATTAAAGTCAATAAAGAAGTTATCACAGAACCTGGTTTCAAAGTAGCACCAACTGATGAAGTGTTTTTCGGAGGAAAGAAAATTATCCCGGAGAAAAACCTGGTCTATATTTTATTGAACAAACCCAAAGATTACATCACTACATTAGACGATCCAGAGGGAAGAAAAACTGTGTTGGATTTATTGAAAGGCGCAACCAATGAAAGGATTTTTCCTGTAGGAAGATTGGATAGGAATACAACTGGAGTGCTCCTATTGACAAACGATGGAGATTTAACACAAAAACTATCACATCCTTCTCATGAAGTAAGAAAAATTTATGAAGTAAAACTCGATAAGCCTTTGGGTAAAGTCGATTTTGAAAAAGTACTAAATGGATTACAACTTGAGGATGGTTTTGTGAGGGCAGATTCATTGGCTTACACAGATCCTAAGGACAAGTCTATCATTGGTATTGAATTGCATAGTGGTAGGAATCGTATTGTAAGAAGAATGTTTGAGTTCCTAGGATATGATGTAAGAAATCTTGATCGCGTAATGTTTGGTAACCTGACCAAGAAAAATGTAGAACGCGGAAAGTGGAGATATTTGAATGAAAAAGAAATCAGGTTATTGAAATTCATGAACAGCTCATTCATCAAAAAGCAAAAAGTGTGAGCCACGTTTTTCCTGAAATAGTTTTTCAAAATAATGATTTGATTGCTGTGAACAAACCATCAGGATGGTTATCCATTCCTGACCGGCATGATCCATCATTGGTTTCAGTCAAGTCATGGCTAGAAGCAAAAGGAGATAAAGTATTTATCATTCACAGAATAGATAAAGACACAAGCGGTTTAATTGTGTTTGCAAAAAATGCAGAAGCCCACAAATATTATAACACCCTTTTTCAAAACAGAACTTTGGAAAAAACTTATTACGGTGTTGTTGCTGGTACATTTAGTCAGGAGGAAGGTACATGTGATCAGCCAATTGAAGAACATCCTACGGTGCCTGGTAAAATGCGTGTGGGGAGAAAAGGCAAAGCGGCACTTACTCATTATGTTGTAGAAGAAAAATTTAAAGGATATGCATTAATGAGATTCATAATTGAAACTGGGCGAACACACCAGATCAGGGTGCATATGCAAAATATTGGTCATCCATTGGCTTGTGATCCATTGTATGGCTCCGCTGAACCCATCAAGTTGTCTGCCTTTAAAAAGAAGTTTAACCTTTCCAAAAAAGACGAGGAAGAACGTCCTTTATTAAATCGCTTGGCTTTGCATGCTTATAGTTTATCTTTTGAAGACCAGCAAGGCAATGCGATTACATTAGTTGCGCCATTACAAAAAGATATGGATGCTTGTCTCAAACAAATGAGAAAATGGGCTAGCCTCTGAGCAGCTGAATCAGTCCCGCATTATTCAATTCTTCTTGCTTACCACTGGCAAGATGCTTTACAACAATGGTGCCTTTTTGAACTTCTTCACTTCCCAGTATGATCACGTAAGGGATTCCCTTTTTTTCTGCGTATTTGAATTGTTTATCAAATTTCACTTGTTCATGGTAGAGTTCACAGGATATTCCTTCATTTCTCAATGTTTCTGATAAAGAAAGCAAGGCTTGAACTTGTGCTTCACCTGTATGGAATAGCAGAGCAGTAGTTCCTCTTTGTATGTTTTCTGGAAATACATTGAGTTCCTCCATTACATCATAAATGCGATCAACGCCAAATGATATACCCACCCCTGCAATTCCTTTCACACCAAATAATCCTGTGAGATCATCGTACCTGCCACCGCCACCAATACTGCCCATTTGCACAGCATTTGTTTTTACTTCGAAAATGGTACCTGTATAGTAATTCAATCCACGGGCTAATGAAGGATCAATAATTAGGTTTGGTTTTGGTGAACGTTGTGCACAATTGTTCAGCAGTTGTTTTAATTCTGCTATACCTTCCATACCAATGGGAATAGCGTTGAACAGTGTATCAAGCTGTGTTATTTTTTCTTCATTGTTTCCTGTTATTGAAATGTATGATTCCACTGAAGCAATTTGTTCCATAGAGAGTCCTTTGCTGGTTAACTCATCCTTTACTTTGTCCATACCAATTTTATCCAGCTTGTCAATGGCAATGGTAATGTCCATCATCATTTCCTCACCGCCACACAATGCTGATAAAGCGGTTAAGATCTTTCTGTTGTTGATGTGTATATTGACTGGAATATTGAGCTTAGCAAAAACCTGACTGTAGATTAGGGCTAATTCTGTTTCATGTAAGAGAGAGCTACTACCTGCTATATCTGCGTCGCATTGCCAGAATTCACGGTATCTTCCTCTTTGAGGTCTATCTGCTCTCCATACTGGCTGCATTTGGTAACGCTTAAAGGGTAGAGTAAGTTGTCCATGGTTCATGGCAACATATCTGGCAAAGGGAATGGTGAGGTCGTAGCGCAGTGCTCTTTCTGTAATGCCTTTGTTTGTTTTTCCTTCCAGGATACTTTGAAAATCTCTTTCAACAGCCTCTTTTTTATCCGGATTGCTCAGGCCATTATTTAAGATTTTAAAAATCAATTTATCACCTTCTTCGCCATACTTACCCAAAAGGGTCTCTGTGTTTTCCATCGCAGGAGTTTCCAGCGGTTCAAATCCATACAACTCAAAAGTTGACTTAATCGTTTGTAGGATATAGTTCCTTTTGCGGAGGACAGCTGCTGAAAAATCTCTGGTGCCTTGTGGAATAGATGGCTTCATACGACAAAGTTAATGTTGTTTTGTGGATGTGTAGAAAGCAATCAATTTATCACATGCATCACTTATTAAATCGTAAACTTCATGATAGGCGGCCATAGATCTAGACCAAGGATCGGGTACATCCATATCAGTTTCTGGAAAGGAATAATTCAATAAAAGTTTTACTTTTTGTGGATTGTATTTTTTACCGGCGATATAACGCATATCCCTCATTACATCACCTGCCATTGGAATGATTAAGTCGAACATTTCCATGTCCGTTGCACTGAATGGTCTTGATTTTTGATTAGCAATATCTATTCCATTTAATTTACATACCGATTGGGATAATGGATGTGGAGGTTCTCCATTATGAAGCCCATTTGTGCCCGCACTGTCTACTGTCCAATCAAGCCCTTTTTCTTTACATTTGGCGGCCAATACACCTTCTGCAATGGGGCTTCTGCAAATATTACCCAGACAAACCATCAAAACCTTCATGACAATTTTTTTACAAATTTAAGTTATGGATTCTCATGTTTTGGGCATCCAATCCTAAGATACTTGGGTGATTTAATTAAATTGCATGGCTATGGATACAAATTCATTCAGACAAAAAGAGGAAAACCGCCAAGGGCAACTTAGAAAAATTTACGATTTTACGATGGGATTATTATGGTCCGCTGCAGGTATTTTCTTCATTACCGCAAAGTATGTTGCCAATGGTTTGGGATTAGATTCACTAACCACGACTTTATTTGGTATTGCTGCGCTGGTTTATGGTGTTTTTAGGTTGTACAGAGGGTTCACTGCAAATAAAAGATGATGAGAAACAAATTGAATGGGATGAGAAGTTTTGCTCTTATTACTTTGGCAGTACTCGGTCTGCTGGCATGTGAAGCAAACAAGAAGAAAGCAAAAGTTATTGCTGGTGATGACACTTTCAATAGCGGAACAATTCATATCAGTGTAGATGAGTCTTTTGCTCCAATTATCGATGAGCAGATTAAGGTGTTTATGTCGCAAAACCCAAAGGCGACCATCATACCGCATTACAAGCCTGAAGCAGAATGTCTGAAAGACATGCTTGAAGACAGCACCCGGATGGTAATTGTAACCAGGGGATTGACACCTGATGAAGAACTTTTCTATAAAGACACCCTCTCTTTTGTCCCTATGTGGGGCAAGCTAGCCAATGATGCCATAACCGTGTTGGTCAACAACAAATCCAAGGACAGCCTTTTTTCTGTTGCAGAAATTAAATCCATGTTAAACGGAACCACCTCCTATCCCTACGATTTGGTTATGGATGGAATTAAAGCAACCAGCACGGTCCGGTTTCTGATTGATTCAGTTTTACGTGGTCAACCCATGGCTGGGAAAGTGATGGCAGCTCAAAATTCAGAGGGAGTAATTGATTATGTGGCTAAACATCCCAATGCGTTAGGATTTATTGGTGTAAGCTGGATTGGAAACAAGGAGGATTCAACACAACTGACCTTTATGAAAAAGGTCAATATTGCCGCATTGCAATGTGCCAACTGCCCGGAAGAGGTCTATGTGAGACCCTATCAAGCGAATATTGCCATGAAAAGATATCCGCTCAATAGGGGGGTTTATTATATTTTGAAAGAAAACTATTCTGGTTTGGGCAAAGGATTTGTCAATTTCTTAACGCATGAAAAGGGGCAATTGATCTTCAGAAGAGGTTATCTTGTACCTGACAGGATGGGTTTCCAAATTAGAAAGGCCAATGTTTCAGAATAAAAAATGAATTTCTTACATTTACAGCCCTTTAAATTGAGAAAAGATGCATAAAATGAAGATGGGTTTAACGGCTCTGTTGGTAGTAGCAAGTCTAAATCTTTTTGCGCAAACCGTGCATGAAGCAAAAAAGCATATTCATGCCAGAAAACACAATACTGCCAAACATACGCTGAGAAAAGCATTAGAGGCGGATCCCAATAACCCTGAATTGGTATATTGGTTAGCACAAGCTTATTTCGATCACAAAGATCCTAAAGGAGCAAAGGAAGTGTTGGCAAAGCACATGACAGGTGCTTTGGGAAATAACCCGCTCTTGTTGGTTGCGATGGGACAAGTTGAATTGACTGAAAACAAGCCCAATGATGCAAGACAGCGTTTTGAAACTGCTATCTCTTTAACAAAAGGTAAAGATATTGCTGTATTTACTGCAATTGGTAAGGCAAATCTTGAAGCTGGCGGTGACCCTGCTTATGGAATTGAAAAATTGAAGTTGGCAACTGCGGTGAAAGGGTTTAAAGATCCAATGACTTATATCTACATGGGTGATTTGTACAGGGCTTTGCAAAATGGAGGTGGTGCAGTTTCTTCTTATGAAAATGCATTGGTGATTGAACCCAAGTTGGCTTTAGCGAAACATAAAATTGGTAAGGTTTACCTTACACAAGGTGCTGAACAAAAGGAGATTTTCTTGCAGAAGTTTTCTGATGCAATTTTAGACGATCCAACCTTCACACCAGCTTTGTATGATATGTATGTCTTCTATTTTTCTAGGGACGTAAATAAGGCTATTCAATTCTTTAATGAATATAAGAAACATGCTGAACCTGGTCCAGCTTTGGATTACGAAGAAGCCAGCTTGCAATTTGCATCTGCAAATTTCCAAGGAGCTATTGCTAAATCCGATGACTTATTAAAAAGCCAAGGTGATTCTGCTGATCCTCGTTTATATCGTTTGAAGGCTTACAGCTACGATAAATTGGGTGATTCAATTCAGGCACTTGCTAATCTTGAGACATTCTTTCAAAAAGTAAAAAGTCCTGAAGATATTAATCCAGAAAATTTCTTGATTGCTGCATACAATGCTGCAAAACAAAAGACTGATCCTGCAAAGGTGGATTATTATTTTACCAAGGCAATCGATGCTGATACCTTGATAGAAAATAAGGTTGATTACACCAGAAAAGCAGCAGATTTCTTTAAAAGGACTGCAAATACTGCTAAGTCTGCAGAATGGTTAGTAAAAGTATTGGCCATCAATCCAAAGCAGAGTAAAGTTGATTTGTACAACGCAGGATTTGAAAACTTCAAAGCATCAGAATTTAAAAGAGCTGATAGTATTTTCACCATTTACAAAACAGTTTATCCCAATGAAGTATACGGACATTATTGGTCATTCCGTTCATTATCTGTGGTTGATTCAACCATGGAACTGGGTCTAGCTGTACCTGATTGTGAAAAGTTTATTAGCATCGCAGAAGCGGATAAAGTAAAAAATAAAAGCACTTTGATAACGGCTTATGGATACCTAGCAGGGTATTCAGCCAATATCAAGAAAGATCTTGCTGGTGCTGCAGGTTTCTTGGAAAAAATCATTGAAATTGATCCGAATAACCAGGATGCCATCAAGAACAGGGATATCATCCAAAAAGCCCTGGCTGCTCCCAAAAAATAGTAGATTTATCAGATAATAAGTTTATGGGCCCTGATATCCGTCAGGGCCCTTTTTTTATCTCTTAGTTTTTCATTTTTTCATGCCCTTTTTACCTATTTTTGCGCCGTCAAAATGATGCCAATGATGTGGACATTTTTCCTGCAAGTCAAGGTATTGGGTCAAAACCCTGAATTGAGTAAAGCAAGCGACTATTTCCCGATTGGAATCCAATTGTTGTTTGCTGTTGGTTTGGTCACCATAATGATCCTTGGATCTCAGCTGTTGGGGCCAAGAAGGGTGACAACTGATAAGCTCCAAAATTTCGAAAGTGGTATTGAGCAATTTGGTAATGCTCGTCAGCCAATGGCCATCAAATATTTTTTGGTTGCCATTCTCTTTGTCTTGTTTGATGTTGAAGTGATATTCTTTTACCCCTATGCAGTTAATTTTAAGGGTTTGGGATGGGATGGTTTTTGGGCAGTATTGATGTTTGTCGGTTTTTTCCTTGCCGGCTTCATCTACATCATACGAAAAGGAGCCTTGCACTGGGAAGAGTAAAAAATTAAATGCCTGAAGAAACAAGTTCGTCAGGCATTTGTTATATACAAAACAGTTGATTATGGCGCGTCCGGTTCGATTTAATTTAATTGAGAAAAGTTCCGCTGATCGTGGAATCAATCAGGTGCAATTGCCTGAAGGCCACATGGGTGAAGGTTTCTTCGCCACCTCCTTGGATAAGGTTGTTGGTCTGGCCAGAAAGAATTCAATGTGGCCGCTCCCGTTTGCAACATCTTGCTGTGGTATCGAATTCATGGCAACCATGGGTTCGCATTACGACCTTTCTAGATTTGGTTCTGAGAGGGTAGGATTTTCACCGAGACAATGTGATTTGTTGATGGTCATGGGTACCATTGCAAAGAAAATGGGACCAGTTGTGAGACAAGTGTATCTCCAAATGGCAGAACCTCGTTGGGTAATGGCAGTTGGTGCCTGTGCTTCCAGTGGTGGAATTTTCGACACCTATTCAGTTTTACAAGGCATCGACCAGATCATTCCTGTGGATGTTTATGTGCCAGGTTGCCCTCCAAGACCAGAAGCTATTATTGATGGCGTGCTAAAGATTCAAGATCTGGTTCAAGATGAATCACTGAGAAGAAGAAACGGAGAACAATACAAAGCTTTGCTGGAAGGCTATGGCATTCAATAAGCAGTGTACCAAATTATTTCTATGTCGATTACACATGATTTCATAAAAGAGAAACTCAATAACCAGTTTGGTGAAAAAATCCTGAATTGGGAAGAGTCATATGGTATGTTGGCTGTAAACGTACAGCACGATCATAACTTGAAAGTATTGACCTTTCTGCATGATGATCCTAGTCTCGGTTTTCAATTCCTTACCGATATAACTGGCGTTCATTATCCGGATAGAAAAGGTGAAGAGATCGCTGTGGTTTATCATGTACACAACCTAAAAGAGAATGTAAGATTGAGACTCAAGGTATTTGTCCCAATTGAAAAACCAGATGTATTTACTGCAACTGGTTTATACAGTGGTGCAA
>CAZDTN010000054.1:0-11307 GCA_964508355.1 uncultured Sphingobacterium sp. | reverse complement strand
TTTTAAATTTTTACGAAGTTAATAAGAACAAATCATCACCTAAATGTATTTTACAAGAAGTATGTCGAATGAAATGCATATTGTGACAATAGATTTACCCAGAGCATTGGACAATATCCAACTATCAGATGCTTTTTTTATCATAAAAGCGCTGCACGAAAAGCATATAAGAATTCATCTTCATTGTTTTACCAAGCAATCCGAGAATGCTTCATCCCCAATATTTGATTTATGCAACAGTATACATTTTTATGAAAGGGATATTACAAAAATAAGCTTCAGGCCCGATTTACCATATCATGTATCTACCAGATCATCTATTCAACTTATTGAAAAACTTAACCGCGATGAATTACCCATTATGTTCATGGGGTTGTCAGTTTCCTATCCAATATACAGCAGACAACTAAATACAAATCGATCAATAGCTGTTCGATTAAATAAAAATGAAACTAAGTACTTTAATCAATTGTCAGAAATTGTTCCATGGAGAGGAAAGAAAATACATTACCAGGTGGAAGCATGGAGAATGAAGAACTACCTTAAAAATATAATCAGTAAACAGGTTTTATTTTTTAGTAGTTCAACACTCAACTTTTTAAATTTTTCACCAAAAAAACACAATCAATTTCAATCACTTCCACTATTTACAGGCATACCTCCCATTTTTCATCCTTCAGGAAAAGGACATTTTTGTCTATTTATTGGCCGGCTGTCAGACAAAGAGACAGCCTATGCTGCCAATTGGCTTTTAGACCACGTTTTTCACCAAATTGAAATTCCGTTTGTAATTGCAGGCTCAAACCCATCTCCTTTTCTTGAAAATGCTGCACACGTCAGAAAACATACTTGCTTAGTGGCAAATCCAAGTGATAAAGAAATTCAAGAATTGATAAAAAAAGCCCAACTGATATTGAGTCCTGCTGTTATTGAAGAAGATGAAGGAAATATTGGTCAGTCACTAGCACTTGGAAGACATATTTTAATCAATCCTAAAAAAACAAATGATCAAGTTTTACTAAAAGTTTGTCATATTGCCCAATCGCCTCAAGAATTCTGCGATAAAGTGAAATATCTTTTTGAAAAGGAGTTTACAGAAGAAGAAAAATTCTCCAGACAACACGTATTACTGGAAAAATTCAAAGACGAAACAGCAGTAAACTCATTAATTAATTGGCTAGCGTAGCATTATCAATTACTTTCCCACCTTCAGTCCTGATCATACGTGCAGGATACTTATTAATCACCATATAATCGTGGGTAGCCATTACTATAGCAGTACCCAATTCCTTGCTGATTTGAAACAACAGATTCATGATTTCATCTGTAGTTTCTGGATCAAGGTTTCCTGTAGGTTCATCTGCTAAGATTAATCTTGGTGAATTCAACAGAGCTCTGGCAATATCAACTCTTTGCTGTTCTCCTCCGGATAACTCATAGGGATATTTGAAACCTTTGGTTTTTAAACCGACTTTCCCCAACACTTCATCAATTTTATCTTCAATTTCTTTTTCATTTGTCCAGCCAGTGGCTTTCAAAACAAATTTTAGGTTATCATGAACATTCCTATCTGTAAGCAATTGAAAATCTTGAAAAACAATTCCAATGTTCCTCCTTAAGAATGGAACTGTTTTCCATGTAAGGTCTTTTAAATCGAAGCCTGCTACATTAGCATGCCCATTTTTTAAAGGCAACTCTCCGTACAAGGTTTTTAGCAAACTCGACTTTCCTGTTCCAGTTTTACCTACCAGATAAACAAACTCACTTCTTGAAACTTTAATGTTAACATCACTAAGTATCAATGAATCTCCTTGATAAATATTGGCATTACTAATTTCCAAAACAACCTCACTCATAGCTAAAATTTGTTATTCAAAGATATGTTTATCTGTTCCAATTTGTATTTCTAAACATTTCTTTTCTGCTGGAAGTACCCTGCCGATGACTTGTGCATCAACACCATATTGTTGAGCAATGGCAATAATAGCTGGAGCATTTATTTCATCAGTATAAATCTCCATTCTGCAACCTAAATTGAAAACTTGTAACATTTCCCTATCATCCGCTCCACTGGCTTCTTTTATGAGTTTAAAGACAGGAGGAATTTCAAATAAATTGTCCTTCACCACTTTCATTGGTCCGGGTAAATATTTTAAGCATTTTGTTTGCCCCCCTCCACTACAATGAATAAGCCCTTGAACCGCTTCAAAATGATTTTCAAGTACTGTTTTAATAATTGGGGCAAAAGTGCGGGTTGGGCTTAAAACAAGTTTACCGGCATTAATTCCATCAAATCCTTTAATTTGAATTTGATCAGTCATCTTGTGCTTTCCCACATAAACTACCTCTTTTGGCAGCGCAGGGTCATGTGATTCCGGGAAAGCAGATGAATAATAAGGAGCGAAGATATCATGTCTGGCACTCGTCAAACCATTACTACCAATACCACTGTTATAGTCTTTTTCATAATTAGCTTTCCCAGAACTTGATAACCCAATAATTACTGCACCTGGCTTTATTTTTTCATTAGTAATTAATTTGTTTTTGGGCCACCTAGCTGTCATGGTTCCATTTACAGCAACTGTCCTGACAACATCACCCACGTCAGCTGTCTCACCTCCTAAATAGTGTACGCGAACACCCATTTCAGCAAGACTTGAAAACAACTCACTAGTACCATCAATAATTTCTTTTAAAACCTCACCTGGAATTAGTTGCTTGTTTCTATCAATAGTTGAATTGAAGATAATATTATCGTATACACCAATGCATAGTAAATCATCGAGGTTCATGACCACCGCATCCTGAGCGATCCCCCTCCAAACTGAAATATCACCTGTTTCCTTCCAATATAAATATGCAAGAATACTCTTGGTTCCTGCTCCATCAGCATGCATAACATTGATAAATTCAGTATCCCCCGAAAGATAATCTGGATAAACCTTGCAAAAAGCATGTGGGAAAAGTCCTTGATCTAGACCTTTAATGGCTTTATGCACTTCTTCTTTCTGTGCTGAAACTCCCCTTTTGTTGTATAAACTCATGATTTATATTGGTAGCAGCAAAACTACTTTAGATGATTGAATTGACAAGTTTTTAGATTCATTCTTATTCACAGCATGTTGATTCTTTGTTTTGAGTTATTTTTGCATCCCTTATGCAGGTACATTTTCAATTAAATAATTTACCCAGGTTCGTCAATCCAGTACTAACCATAGGAACCTTTGATGGGGTCCACAGCGGCCATTTGGCTATTTTGAACGAGTTGCTGCAACAAGCAAAAGCAATTGCTGGCGAGACTATTGTGATTACCTTCCATCCCCATCCAAGGAGAATTTTAAATAATGCTGATGCGCCTGCCTTGCTAACTTCTCTTGATGAACGAATTGAACGATTTCAAAGATTAGGTATTGATCACCTCGTTGTAGTCCCTTTTGATCCGGCTTTTTCCGAGATGAAAGCTGAAGAATATATTGAACAATTCATTGTCGCTTATTTTCACCCTAAATTGATCATAATCGGAAATGATCACCACTTTGGAAAGTCTCGTTCTGGCGACTTTTCATTACTTAGTAAATTGGGAACAGAATTTGGATACCAGGTCATGGAAATTCCAGAACAAGTTTTAAATGCATCTAGAGTAAGTTCAACTAACATCAGACATGCACTTCTAAGTGGTGATATTAAATTAGCAAATCAATTACTAACCTATCCCTATCAACTAACAGGAAAGGTAGTTGTTGGTGACAAATTGGGAAGAACACTAGGCTTTCCAACAGCTAATTTGGCAATAAATGACAGTGACAAATTGATCCCAGCATCAGGTGTTTATGGCGTAGACGTTCAACTATTTTCAGGTGAACAGATTAGAGATTTTCATGGAATGATGAATATTGGATACAGACCAACAGTAAATGGCAAGGAAAGAAGAATAGAAGTTCACATATTCGCGTTTGATGAAGATATTTATAATCAAACACTTCGTGTTAGCCTCATTGCACATACACGAAAAGAAATGAAGTTTTCAGGCTTAGAAGCCTTAAAAGAACAACTTCACAAAGATAAAGCGGAAATTAGTGCATTATTTTAATCAAACATCTTTTCCTATAATCTTTGCAGTAAGCTCTCTCATCAAAGCAGCATCATCCACATTCACACGACCGATTCCAACACTCAATAAGTTATAGTGTGCTAAAAGCAAAAGAATTTTTTCAATTTCTGAAAAACTATAACGTTGTAGCGCTTGAATATACTGCTTCACAAAAAATCCTTTTAATCCTAAAATTGATGATAATGCAAACTCATCTCTTGAAGGACTGGCTGCAGCCATATAAAGTTTACTAAAAAAAGAATAAAAAGTAGGCAGGATTAGTTGAATAGGCGCAGCCTTAGGATTAGATGCAAAATAATTAATGATATTTAAGGCAGATGGCAGATCACGATTAATTATTGCAGACTGCAATTCAAAAATATTGAATTCCTTACTAACTCCTATGTACTCTTCAATTTCGTCTTCTGTGATCTGCTTTTTTCCTTTAAGGTTAACAGAGAGTTTGTCTATCTCATTTTCTATGCGTTGCAAATCATTTCCTATATGAGCAACTAACATATGCAAGGCTTTAGATTGTATTTCCAACCCTTTCGATTGAATCATTGCGCTGGTCCACTCAGGCAACTCATTGTCGTATAATTTTTTCGTCGACAAGAATTCTGTTTTATTTTTGAGCAGTTTTGCCAATTTACTCCTTCCATCAACCTTTTTTTCTTTATGTGCAATGATGAAAATAGTAGACATTAAAGGTTGATTTATATAAGACTCTAGCTTATCTAAATCCTTTAATTGTTGAGCTTCTTTAAGCAAGACGACTTGTATTTCGTAAAACATGGGGTAACGACGACAGGCATTGATGATTTCTTCAACTTTACTATCTCTCCCATAAAAAATAGATAGATTAAACGCCTGTTGCTCTTGAGGCAGAATTTGTTCTTCAGCGAAATTGGTAAGTTTATCAATATAATATGGCTCTTCCCCCTCTAACCAATAGACAGGTTTAAATTTTTTACTTTTCCAATCACTTATAATCTGTTCAACACTCATATCCACTTGATGAATTTGTGAGATAATTCGTAAAAACACCCCTATTTTAACATTTGCATAGTAGTGTTTGACTTGAATTTCTGTTCCTTTGTATTGTCAAATTTATTGATAACCGATCAATAATGATCATCAATTCCTAAATCATGAGTACAACTAACAAAGACAACAAGTCGATCATCATTATCTTGCTAGCCATCCTACTAGTTGGATCATGGGGCTATTTCTTTTATGCAAGAAACGAAGCTAACACCTTAATTGCTGAAAAAAATGCAGATTATTCATCCTTGGATTCAACAAAAAATGCAGTCCAAAATGAATTTAATGCCGCCATGTTGAGACTAGATGAGCTAACTGCATCAAATGCAGGTCTTGATAGCATAGTCAAAAGAAGAAATTCTGAAATGGATGTACTGAAGGGGAAATTCAAGTCGCTTGTCGGTAAACAAAATGCAACTGCTGCTGATTTGGCCGAAGCAAAGAAACTGGTTGAAGAATTGAATGGTAAAATTGACGATTATGTTAAAGAAATAGAGCGTTTGCAATCTGAGAACAAGCAACTGACCGTAGATAAAGAAAATTTAACTTCAGAAAATAAAAACCTCAATACAACTTTGGCATCAACAGAGGCCGCCAAAAAAGATGCTGAAAATAAAGTTGATGTAGGATCTACCCTACATGCATCAGCCTTCAGTATTACACCAATAAATGAGAAAAATTCAGGAAAAGAAAAATCAACAGCTTCAGCTAAACGTGCAGATAAGCTAAGGGTGTCTTTTAATCTGGATGAAAATAGAATTGCCACCTCTGGACCAAAACAACTTTTTATCATTGCTAGAGATCCAAGCGGCAAAGTCATTAAAGAAGAGGCTCTTGCTTCAGGCACAATCAATACAAGACAGGATGGCCAAGTTGATTTCACCACAAAAATTGATGTAGAATACAAACAAGGCGAAGCAAAAAACATCAGTTTTGACCTTAGGCAAACAGAAAAATATATTAAAGGAAATTATTCAGTTGTCGTTTACCAAAATGGATTCAAAATTGGTGAAGGTGTTGCAATACTAAAATAATTAATCAAAACATAGTAATAAGGCCACCATTTATGGTGGCTTTTTTACTTATAGAATTGCTCTTAATTGAGCCCTTCCTAAATTCACAACACCTGAGGAACCTGACTTTCTCCCTTCGTATTGAAAACTTAATTCTATAAATGAGTTTAGTCGTTTGGTAAGATCAATTTGCCAAATATAGTTTTGATTGGGTTGAAGCCCATCCATCATCATAAAACCCAGTGTTGAGGCAGGTATGCCATCAAACAATATATTGGAATAGGTGAACTTACCAGCTATTGCTGTATTAGAAACTATATTATATTTTCCATCTATTAACAATGAGGAAATTTCAGCTTTCTCGCCATCAATATTTTTTTTATTTTGGTAATTATAACTGAATTGCGCCCTGAAGGTAGTCCCTTTTGTATAACTCACCCTTGGTTCAATTGCAAATGTATTTATGTTGAAATTTCGGTTTGTAAAACTAGGGGTAAGTAATTGATTGTTGATTTTTTTACCGACAAGATCAACACTATATTTTCTTGCCCAGTTACTTCTAATTCTGAGCGCAAGTTCGTTAGAGCTCCGGGTTTCTTCACCAAATGACAAAAAAGCACGATTTGTATTTTGCAGATAATTGAGATCTATCCCCCACTTTTGGCTGAATTTGTTGAATGAAAGTGAGTGACTTTGCAATTGATCAAAACTCACCAAACTGGTATCTCTAAAACCAGTTGCAAATGGATTCAAACTGCGGTTACCCAATGCAAGTTGCTTCTGATTAGTTTGCAATGATGATTGAAAATATAAACGCTTCAATATAGTAGTAATCAAGCCCGAATTAGCTTCATCTAAAGCCATAGAAGGATTAATGACTATGTTATAATTGAACTGAAGAAAATCTGTTTTTACAAAGTCATTTGTGGGTGTGAAAATCTTTAAGTATTTGGCCTGGTCTCTAAATTTTGCAACTTCAAATTCATTCAACTGCTGAACACCATCATTATTATAATCAATCCAGGTATATTCTCCTTGCCCTGTTGGTACTTCAAAATAACTAAAATCTCTTCTAGGCTCTTGACCACTTCCAATTTCATATAAAAAATTACCAGTTATTGCATTTTTCCATAAATCTGTAAAATATTCAAGCCTACCCAAAATGCGTTCATCTGGTTTAATATTGAATCTGCTATCATATACATTCAGCTTACGATAAGTTGCATTAACCCTTACTTGATGATGCTCATTAGACATCCACTCGGCATTGAGGTTATAGTTATGACTTCTATCTGTTCTGGCAATTTCTTTAGCTATTGGTAATGCATCAGCTCTGGTAAAATACTTTAGCCCCCATTTATTTAATCTTGAAGGATCAGATTGTGTAGACAATTGAAAAGTAGAGAAAGAAAAACTGGATGAAGTAATTGAATCACTTTGTTTGAAGGATGTCAGATTTCTTTCAACAGTATATTTCATACTAAATTCACGATTATGTAAAGTTGGAAATTGCTTTAAAATATCTATACTCGGCTTTAAAAAATAACCAGATTTAAAATCATCATTAAACTGGGTAATAGCTAACACATTATTCATTTGCCAGCCGTTTTGCGTATATTGATGTTCAAGTGTATTGCGAATTCCACGATAAGACTTATCGCGATTATAGCTGCTAATTCTATAACCCAAAGAGTAATGAGCTTGCTGTTTTAGTTGAATTTTAGCATGAAGTAATTGCTCATCTGCTGATGGAACCACTAAGTCCAACCCCCAATCTCGAGCAAACTCAACAGTCCTCAACCGCTCTATTGGCCTGAAATTTTTACTGGCAAACTCAGCCCCTAGATCAGCGTTCAATATTAATCCAGACTGCCTGTTTAATTGTATATCTTTTTTAAAACCCAATCTTCCCGCATACCCATTTTCATTTTGTGCAGCTTTTCTTGAATAAAGATTGAAATCGTATTTACTATATGCCAAATCAGCTGACAATTTAGCATTCGCCGAAAGGTCCCAGTCAGCAGCAACTGTAAGCAATTGCTGTTTTTTGGGTGCGACTAATAAAATAGCTGGCGAATACCTACCGGTTTTTTCACCTGTTTGCATATTGGGCATACTCCATTTATACACTTTTCCATTAGCAGCAATCGTATTGTCTAGTATATAATCACCATTACCCTCTCCAACATCAATAAAACTCACATTATATAACTTGCCAATATTATTCTGCGTATAAACATAAATTGTATCTCGCTTGCTATTTGCCATAAGCGTATCTACTTTTCTATACAAAACAGCTGAAGCAGAAAATGTATCAGGTATAGCTGAAGGATAAAATGCATTTTGCACATCACTTCCCACTCCAGCTAAAAATTGTTTTTGATCGGATGTAAGGGTTTGATTTATTGGAGAATTTTTCGCATCAGTATTGCCGTAAAGACCAATGGTAAGCTTCAAATTATTGTTTACAGCTACTGTATTTTTTACAAAAAACTGTGTGTTCAAAAAGTTTCTATCTGCATACTCAAACTCAATCTGTATACGTTTATCCTTGGTAATCATTTGCTTAGGCATAAACGTCACTTCTGCTGTATTATAGTTGATGACATAGTCCTGATCTTCCCCTCGTTGCATCAATTCACCATCAATAAATACCCGTTCTGTTCCAGCTAATACGATAAAAAATAGTTCTTGATTAGCCCCCTTCAATCGATACGGGCCTTGATTACCTTCAATACCCTGAAAAACATTTCTAGTGAATTTTCCCTTAGCAACAGCACCACTGGCCAGTAGTTTATTGTTCACAAGCTTACCAAGGCTATTTTCGGTTTGAAATGATACACCCTGAAGACGCTTGTAAAAATTTAAATAGTATAAATCTTGTTGGCGAATATCTAAATCTCCAAGAGAGAGCTTCCATTTATCTTTTGAAAATTGAATATAAACCTGATCAAATTCATTCAGGTTCTGTGTATTACCATCAGGCTGAATAGGAATATTGTTATCTGATATCGCTGCATTCAACAGGATACTATCCCCCATATAACCACTTAACTGCAAATTCAAACTTGAATTAAATACAGCATCTTGTCGGTTACCAAAAGCAAGAGTTCTTCCTATGCTACCATTCGAATTTATTTTTCCAAAATCAAAAGGACGAAGATCTTTCTTGCTACCAGTTAGTCGCTGACCTTCGATACCCATTCTGTAAAATATGGAATCAAAAGACAACCTTTGGCTAGATTGATTCAGTGAGTAAGGAAAGACCCTGTACGTGACAACATAACTTTTTTGAGGTGGTACCTTTAACCAATGTAGTGTTGCATTAGCATAATCCACTCTAAAGAAATCAGCTGTTAGATCGCCAATTATTACACTATTAGGAGCAATGCTTAATGAGTCTAATTTAGTAGGACCTGAAACAACTGTTATAGATTTCCTTCTAAGTGATGAAAGATCCTGTGATAAGGAATCAGCTGTAAAGGCAATCAACAATACACTAAAAAGAAAAACCTTTACATATCCCACTTTAGGTTATTTGAGCAGTTTCATCGCTACTGGATCCCAGTTGATGATCTTCTTTTTCTCATAACTCAAATTACTTGCTAATGCAGGGCCAGCAGCACGTAATCCGAAAGAAGCATCTTCAACTACCATTCCTCCATTTCTGATTGCCTGAAAGAAATTGGCAAAATGGTCTACCCGATCATCATATCCAACAGGAGCTGCAAATTTAATCTCTTCTGGCTTGAAAGTTTTCCTGTCTTCTGCAGAATATTTTTCATTATACCATTTGATGTATTCACTTTTCTGCGGCTCTGCAAAATGCAAATAGCCATCGTACCCCCCTAATGGTTCTGCTTTGGGCAATTTTTGTTTTTTTAACGTAAACCGATTACCACCCCACTCGATAACACCTTCAGAACCCACAATTCTTGTACGGTTACTTCCTCCCGAACCATCTGCAAAATTTACCCTTAGCATCATTTGGAATGCAGCATGGGTTTCTGTTTTCGGGTAATCCATCACAGCAGCAAGTACATCAGGAACATCCCTACCATCTTTCCAGTAGCTAAGTTGACCACTTGAGAAAACCCTGGTTGGCCCATATGAATCCATTGCATGATGAACAGCTGAAATCAAATGAATAAATAAATCACCGGCTACACCTGTACCATAATCTTTGTAATTTCTCCATCTGAAAAATCTAGTTGGATCAAATGGACGTTTTGGAGCATCGCCAAGGAAGGCATCCCAATCGACTGTTTGCGGGTTAGCATCTAAAGGAATTGCATATTGCCATGCACCTGTTGAACTAAATCGATCATTAACAGCTTCAACCAAATTGATTTCTCCTATGTCACCAGCTTTGATTCTCTTTTTAGCTTCCGCAAGTGTTACGCTACTTACGCCCTGAGAACCGACGATAAAAACTTTACCTGTCTCTTTTTGTGCCTGTATAACAGCATGTCCCTCCTCAAGGTGTTGAACCATTGGTTTTTCACAATACACATGCTTTCCTGCTTTCATCGCAGCTATGGAAATATGATCATGCCAATGATCTGGGGTTGCAATAATTACTGCATCGATATCTTTACGTTGAAGTAATTCACGGAAATCTCGTGTAGTGTAAAGATCTTTTCCCCACAGTTCTTTTGCTCGATCTAAGTGACCTTGATAAAGATCACATACCCCTGCAATTTCCACTCCTGGTATCTTAAGTGCAGTTTGCATATCACCAAAACCCATGATACCCATACCAATACCAGCTATTCTAATTTTATCATTAGCAAAATGCCTTTTTTCAGGTTGTAAAACATGAATTTTTTCTTCATCCATGGCCATTGCTCCCATGGTTCCTCCAGTAAATAATGCTGCGGTTCCTCCTAGTTGTCTTAAAAATTTTCTTCTTGTAGGTGATGACATAACAATCGTTTTAATTCATATGATGGTTACTAAAGTTAAAACTTTGGCGACAGGATTACAAAAAAAATGCGCCCAAAAGATGGGCGCATTGTGCTATAATTTTTTGCCAGCTTATTTAACTTCCTGAAAGGCTGGCATTCAAGTATTCTTTGTTCAAACGAGCAATGTTCAACACGGAAATTTCCTTAGGACATTCCGCTTCACAAGCATACGTATTTGTACAACTACCAAAGC
>CAZDTN010000053.1:0-11348 GCA_964508355.1 uncultured Sphingobacterium sp. | reverse complement strand
ATTATTGTAATCTATAGCTTCTGGCTTATGGTTGTATTTCTTCTCTAGGTAGCCAATGTTTTCAGCTGCATTGATACCTTCTTTAGCCGCAACGTGCGCCAAAGCCTGACCAGGAGAACAGTCGCCGATTGCATAAATACCAGGAACTGATGTCTGCTGGCCCTTATCTACAACGATTCTTCCCTTTTCAACCTTGATGCCATTTTCTTCCAAACCAATATTTTCAATGTTTGGCGCAATACCTACTGCACTTAACACAATGTCAGCCTCCAAAACCGATTCACCAGCAGCATTTTTTACAGATGCCTTCACCCCTGCACCAGCAGTATCCACCTTAGTTACTTCACTAGAGGTAAGGATGGTAATTCCTTTCTTTTTCAACTGCTTTTCCAATTCCTTGCTGATATCAGCATCTTCAACTGGAACAATTCTATCCATAAATTCAACGATGGTCACTTTAGTGCCCATTGAATTGTAGAAATCTGCAAATTCAACTCCAATCGCACCACTTCCCACAACAATCATTGATTTAGGCTGCTGAGGCAATACCATGGCCTCGCGGTAGCCGATGATTTTCTTTCCGTCTTGCGGAAGATTTGGCAATTGGCGACTTCTCGCGCCAGTCGCAATAATGATATATTTTCCTTCTACGATTTGCTTTTTTCCATCAGCTGCAGTCACCTCAATCTTGCCTTTACCGGCAATTTTACCATAACCCATCACCACATCAATCTTGTTTTTCTTCATCAGGAACTGAACACCTTTGCTCATTTTATCAGCTACACCACGACTTCTCTTCACTACTGCACCAAAATCATGTTGCACATTAGATGCGTTGATACCGTAATCAGCACTATGCTTCATGTAATCATAAACCTGTGCACTTTTCAACAAGGCTTTTGTCGGGATACAACCCCAGTTAAGACAAACGCCACCGAGACTTTCTTTTTCAATAATCGCCACCTTGAAACCAAGTTGAGAAGCTCTGATTGCAGCTGGATAACCACCAGGACCACTACCAAGAACGAGAACGTCGTATGCCATGATATTTGATTTATGAATGAGTCGCAAAATTAGTCCTAATGCAGCAAAATTCAAAGTTGCCTTGCGCTATCATTTTAAACAAAAAACGATAAATCTATTTTCTTGATAAAAAATATTACAAAGACACTACCTTTATCTCACGAAACCATCAAATATGAAAAAAATCAAGGCAAATTCTAATGAAGTTGGAGGCGTTGCCATTAAAAACAAGCAATTGCGAAAAGCAGCACTCAGGTTGCTTGACCAGAATAATGCAGTCACTATAACTGAATTTGCAAAAGAGTTGAGCATTAGCGTACCAAAAGCTACCGAATTGGTGAATTCGATGGTGACAGAAGGAGTATTACGCGATGAAGGAAAACAAGACTCTACTGGAGGCAGAAGGGCCAATGCATTTGGTCTAATGTCAGATGCTGGATATTTTTTAGGTGTCGACATCAAATTGCATCATGTCAATTTTGGTTTGATGGACCTCAAAAAAGGTATCATCAACCTGACTGAAAAAGTAGAATACCATCTCTCAAATTCTGAAGCATCATTACAAGAACTAATCAATCTGATTAAAACTTACATCAACAAACATGATGATTATAAAAAGAAATTGATTGGCATCGGATTGAATATACCTGGAAGAATAAATCCCAAGACCGGCCACAATTACAATCATTTCAATTTCAATGAAGAACCTTTATCAGCAATCATGTCTGAGCAACTGGGTATAACCACTGTAATTGAGAACGATTCAAAGGCGATGGTGTTGGGAGAATTTTCTAATGCTGATGCAGGAAATGAAAAAAATGCCATCTTGATCAACCTCGATTATGGTATTGGCATGGGCATCTTAATTGATGGAAAAATTTACCATGGCAAATCAGGATTTAGTGGAGAACTGGGACATATTCCAGTATTCGACAATGAAATCATTTGCCACTGTGGTAAAAAAGGTTGCTTGGAAACGGAGGCTTCTGGCATTGCCTTGTTAAGAAAATTCAAACAAAAGATTCAAGCAGGTTCTACATCACTAGCCTACGACGGAAGCAAACCAATTGAAGATATTACTCTCAATAATATTATTGAAGCTGCAAAAAACGAAGACACACTTTGTATAGAAATTCTTGAAGAGCTGGGAGAAAAATTAGGGAAAGCCATTGCCATTGTGATCAATATTTTCAATCCAGAAACAGTTATCCTCGGTGGAACACTTTCTGAGACAGGAGAATACTTGCGCTTCTCTGCAAAGAGCACACTCAATAGACTATCACATAGTATCGTGAACAACGACACCAACTTGAAAGTTTCACAACTCGGTGAGAAAGCAGGTGTTATTGGCGCCTGCCTGAATGCAAGATCAAAGTACTTGTTCAACTAGTAAGCCAACGCAAACAAAACCCTTTGTTTGCTGGGTTTTCCGGAGAATACACAAATACCTTCTTCTTGTTTATTATTTAGCGGTATACAACGAATGGTCGCTTTGGTTTCCTCTTTGATCTTCTCTTCTGTTTCACCAGTTCCATCCCAGTGCGCAGCAACAAATCCGCCTTTGGTATTCAACACTTGCTTGAATTCTTCCCATGAATTTACTTCGGTGATGTGTTCATTGCGATAAGCAAGTGCACGGTTGTATAGATTTTGCTGAATATCGTCTAATAAATTGATGATGTATGATGAAAGACCTTCGGCAGGGACTGAAGATTTTTCTTTGGTATCGCGACGAGCAATTTCAACAACACCATTTTCTATATCCTTGGGCCCAATAGCAATACGCACAGGAACACCTTTTAATTCATACTCTGCAAATTTCCATCCTGGTCTTGTATTATCTGAATCATCATACTTTACAGAGATTCCTTGCTTCTTCAACTCACTCATGATGACATGAACTTTTTCATCTACCAATGCCTTTTGCTCTGGTCCTTTGTAGATAGGAACAATCACTACTTGCAATGGTGCAATTTTCGGTGGCAAGACTAAACCTTGATCATCACTATGCGCCATGACCAATGCACCAATCAATCGGGTGGAAACACCCCATGAAGTTGCCCAAACATATTCCTGTTTGTTTTCTTTGGTCAGGTATTTTACTTCAAAAGCTTTTGCAAAATTTTGTCCGAGGAAATGCGAAGTACCTGCCTGCAAAGCTTTTCCATCCTGCATCAAGGCTTCAATACAATAGGTTTCCAAAGCTCCTGCAAATCTTTCATTAGGCGTCTTCACACCTTTCATGACTGGCAACGCCATATAGTTCTCTACAAAATCAGCATACACATGTAACATCTTTTCTGCTTCCTCAATTGCTTCTTCCGCTGTTGCATGTGCAGTATGTCCCTCTTGCCATAAAAATTCTGCAGTTCGCAGGAACAACCTGGTACGCATTTCCCAACGCACAACATTCGCCCATTGGTTAATTAGCAAAGGAAGATCCCTGTATGACTGAATCCAATCCTTGTAAGCATTCCAGATGATGGCTTCACTAGTTGGACGAACGATCAACTCTTCCTCCAATCTTGCTTCTGGATCCACCATCAATTTTCCTTTTTGGTTAGGGTCGCCTTTCAAACGGTAGTGCGTTACCACTGCACATTCTTTGGCAAAACCTTCAGCGTGTCCTTCTTCTTTTTCTAAAAATGATTTGGGGACGAATAACGGAAAATAGGCATTAACGTGACCCGTCTCTTTGAACATTTTATCCAGCACATCACGCATGTTTTCCCAAAGCGTATATCCATAGGGCTTGATAACCATACAGCCTCGCACTGCCGAGTAATCGGCCAGCCCCCCTTTAAGCACTAAATCATTGTACCACTGTGAATAATCTTTCTCCCTCGAAGTCAGTTCGTTGCCCATAGTATAGTTTTAACATTTTTTAAGTCCAGAATTGCAACTTTTCACATTTTCTAACGTCTAATAATAAAGCTGCGTAAGCGCAAAAGTAGTAACTTCGGCTTAATCTTTAAATCACGTTGTATGAAGAGGATCATTCTTGTATTTTCGCTGGCATCCATCATGATGGGTTGCAGCACTGCTTACAGGAGCGGACAGACACCTGACGATGTGTATTTTTCTCCAGTTCGTGAAGAATCAGGTTATGTTAATGTAGACGACGATAGAAGTTATCGAGAGTCGAATATTCCCTTGAACGATCGTTATTTAAGGATGAAAGCTATGGGGGGATCAAGATGGAGAGCATTCGATGATGATTTTGGCTATTGGAACAATCCTTATTGGAACAATACTGCCTTCCTTGATTTTTATCCTTCGTTCAGAGGTGGAATGGGCATGGGAATGGGATTTTCTCCATTTGTGGGTAATCCTTTCTTTATGGGCAATTCTTTCTTTGGACCAAGTTATTTTGGAACTGGTCTTTTCTACAATCCTTTCTCTCCTTATTATTTTGGTAGCCCGGTTGTTGTTTTTAACAATCCAAAATTTAATTCTCCAAGAAGTTACGGACCTAGAACTTATAATCTGAACAATTATCAGGCTCCTATATACAGACAAGGTTCAGGAGGTAAATACTCAAGTTTTGGTAATAACTCCGGAAGCTATTACATCAACAACAATGGTTCTGGTACCCCTAGAGGAGGTTATAATCCTCGCGGCAATGGTGGTAGTAGCAGCCCAGCTAGGACATTCAGCAACAATGGTTCTGGTTCTAGTTTTGGAGGTAGTTCAAACAGCTCTTCATCTGGCAGTAGCAGCGGATCTGCTCCAGTAAGATCATTTGGACGAGGAGGTAACTAAACACACAAATTCTTCAAGAGGAATGAGGAAATTATTTTGGATTGCCTTTACATTTCTTTCAAGTGGGGCAATGGCGCAAGAACCAGCCGATGCGTTAAGATATTCATTTACCGGCCATGCAGGTAGTGCAAGAACCAGAGCAATTGGTGGAGCGGTTGTATCATTAGGAGGAGATATAACTGCTGCGGCAGTCAACCCTGCTGGGCTTGGATTTTTCAGAACCAGTGAATTTATTTTTACTCCTACACTTGGCTTAAATAACACCAAAATAAACTATTTAGCTACTGAAAGCAGACAAAATAAAACTGCTTTTGATATCAGTAATTTTGGGTTTATACTTCCAAAAGAAGGTTCGGTGAATGGCAACTGGAGAAACTTCACAGTTGGACTGGGCATGAACAGAAGAGCAAATTTCAATAACATTACTTACCTCAAAGGAAATAATAATGAAAGCTCCTACTCAGAAAAATATCTTGAAGAACTCATCAACAATAACGTAACAAATCCTAATGATGCAGCAAGTAAATTTCCATATGGAGCAAGTCTTGCTTTAAATACCTATCTAATTGATACAATCGGTGGTGCTAATGGAACAATTTTAGGATATAGAAGTTTAGCTACACCTAAGACTGGTGTAGTACAAGAACAAACAATTAAAACTTCTGGTGGCATCAATGATTACTATATAGCAGCTAGTGGTAATTTGATGGACAGACTTTATGTTGGAGGTGGAATTACATTTAGTCAGCTAAAGTTTGAAAGAACCAGTACTTACAGAGAGACCGATGCTACAAACAATCAAAATAATAATTTCAAATTTTTTGAAACACAAGAAAGCTTACTGACAGAAGGCATTGGTGTAGGAATCAATCTTGGTGTCATTGTAAGACCCATTGATCAATTAAGAATTGGTGCTGCATTCCATTCACCAGTCTTATATAACATGGATGATCTTTATACAACTCAGATATCGACTGATGTAGAAGGTTATCAGGGTAAGACTTTTCTTCAACAAAGCTCTAGAGATTTTAACAGTGGTGAAGCTGGTGAATACCAATATGACTTTACAACCCCTACACGTTGGATGTTTGGCATCTCATACTTATTTAACGCAGTGGAAGATGTGAAACAACAAAGAGGTTTTTTAAGTGCCGATATAGAGCTGATTAATTATAGAAAAGCAAAGTTCAATACTGGAAGTCTTACCAATGGAATCAATTATTTAGAACAGGTAAATGCAGCCATAAAAGAACAATATAGATCTGCTATCAATATGAGATTTGGTGGGGAATTGAAATTCAACACCATCATGGTTCGTCTTGGGTATAATTTTTTGGGTAATACCTACCAGTCTGCATCACTAAAAGGAATTCAGTCCAATATTAGTGGTGGTTTAGGATACAGGAACAAAGGCTACTTCATCGATCTTACCTATGTGCATCGCACAATAAAAGATGCAACATTTCCATACAAACTAGATAATGGATTTTTTGCTCCAGGTTATGTGAAAGGCACCAATGGCAATGTGGTAATGACTGTAGGCATGAAATTCTAAGTATACCACATTAACACTTAAGGTGTTATTCACTTTGCCTCGTTGGCTTTTTTTATTAACTTGCCTGCATGGCCGTTCTAAAATTTCGCGTTTTCTTCGAAGAAGACGATACCATTTATAGGGACATTGTTATCAAGCACAACCAATCATTTTTTGAGCTGCATACGGCTATACTTGCAGCTTATGAATTTGATAGCATACACCAAGCGACTTTCTACAGGAGCAATGACAACTGGCAAAGAGGTCGTGCTATCAGCCTTGAAAAATATGATGATGTTGACTATGCAGTGGAGCCCTTGGATATGTTTGAAACCAACATCGGTACTGAAATCAGAGACACGGAACAGAAGTTTATTTATGTATATGATTTCAAGAAAAACTGGACCTTCCAAATACAGTTGATTTCTGTTTCTAAAGAAGAAAATAGCAAAATCATCTACCCTACTACCACCAGAAAAGAAGGCATTGGTCCAAGTCAGTATGGCATTAAAAGTATTTTAGGCGATCGCTTCACAGATATTGAAGAGAAATATGATCTCAGCTCTTTAGGCGATGGTTTTTCTGATGAAGGAGAGGAAGGCACAGGAGAAGCTGATGAATTTGGAGAAGAAAATGCATCGGAAGACGATAATGCATTCTAAAGATTTCAATAAAAAAGTTATTGTTGTAGCAGGACCAACAGCAGTCGGTAAAACTGCAAAAGCCATTGCATTAGCACAACAATACAATACAGAAATCATTTCAGCTGATTCCAGGCAGTGTTTTAGGGAACTTAAAATTGGCGTAGCGCGTCCAACTGATGAAGAATTATCAACAGTTAAACACTATTTTATTGCCAATCACTCCATACATGAACAAATCACTGCGGGAAGTTTTGCTCGTGAAGCAAAAGCCAATTTAAAGACCATTTTTGAAACGCATGACATAGCCATAGTTTGTGGTGGTACCGGTCTATATATTAAAGCTTTGGTTGAAGGCTTAGATGAAATCCCTGCTGTTCCAGCAAGTATCAGAGAGGAGGTTATTCATCTTTTTGAAGAAAAAGGAATTGATGTATTACGTGAAACATTACTGACAATTGACCCTGGTTTTGAAAAAGCAGGTGACATTCATAATCCTAACCGCATGATGCGTGCGTTGGAAGTGATAAAGTATACAGGAAAGCCCATTCATGGTTATCACATTAGTGCAGAAAATAGAGGGATAGATAGTCTTTATGACGTTGAATACAAGATCATTGAGCTACCAAGAGAACAATTATACGAGCGGATCAACCAGCGAGTAGATAAAATGATAAAGGATGGATTAGAAGAGGAAGCAAAAGCTGTTTATCCTTTTAAATCACTAACTGCTCTTCAAACTGTTGGCTATAAAGAGCTGTTTGATTATTTTGATGGACTTTGTACCAGAGAAGAAGCCATCGACAAAATAAAACAACATAGCAGAAACTACGCCAAACGACAAATCACATGGTTTAAGCGTTATGTGCAGTAAATCCTAATTTTTTCCCTTCCTCCAGCATCATTGTAAATGCTGCTTCGTAACTGTTTTCAATGATTCCATCTAACATGGCCTCTCGAATAGCTGTTTTGATAATACCCACCTCTCTACATGGCTGTAGTTGGAAAGTCGACATGATCAATTCTCCAGTAATCGGTGGTTGCCAGTTTCTGATCTTATCTTTCTCTTCCACTTCCTTCAAGCGCTGACGCACCATTTCAAAATTTGCTCTATAGCGCTTAACCTTATTTTCATTTTTTGAGGTGATGTCTGCGTCACACAACATCATTAAATCATCAATGTCATCACCTGCATCAAATAATAATCTCCTGATGGCAGAATCTGTTATATTCTCTTTTGTCAGACTAATGGGACGAAGATGCAATTCAACCAGCTTTCTAACATAACGCATGTTATCCTGCATAGGCAATTTCAACTTGGTAAAAATCTTAGGCACCATTCTTCCACCGACTACTTCATGACCATGAAATGTCCATCCCACCCCTTGCTCAAATCTTTTGGTGGCAGGCTTTGCAATATCGTGTAACAAAGCGGCCCATCTTAACCAGAGATTATCAGTATGTTCACAAATATTATCCAACACTTGGAGGGTGTGGTAGAAATTATCTTTATGTCCTCTACCATCAATATATTCTGCCCCGGCTAAATCAACCAATGGAGGAAAAATTTCTTTCAACAGTCCTGTCTTAAAAAGAAGATCCAAACCAATGGATGGTTTTGGTGAAAGCATGATTTTATTCAACTCATCCGTGATGCGTTCCTGACTAATAATAGCAATGCGATGTGCAGTATCTGCAATGCCCAAAAGTGTATTCGACTCTACTACAAAACCCAGTTGTGTAGCAAACCTAATGGCCCTTAACATACGCAAGGGGTCATCACTGAATGTTTTATCAGGCGACAAAGGCGTTCTGATGATTTTATCAGTGAGATCTTGAACACCATTGAAAGGGTCAACTAATTTAATTTCACCCGATAATGAATCATTTAAATCAATAGCCAATGCATTGATGGTAAAATCTCTTCTCTCCTGATCATCTTTGATGGTACCCGGCTCGACTGTTGGGTTTCTAGAATGCTGCTGATAACTTTCCTTTCTAGCACCAACAAACTCTACATCATAGCCTTGAATATTTAAATGTGCTGTACCAAAATTTTTGAACCAGGAAACTTTCGGTTGTGGTTGAAACATTTCACTTACCCTGTTCGCTAATTCAATAGCATCTCCCAAACAAACAACATCAATATCTTTACAAGGCCTGCCGAGTATTTTATCACGCACAAAACCACCCACCACAAAAGCAGGTAATTGAAGTTGGCTTGCAGCTTCAGCTACTTTACCAATGATCAGAGACTCTAGTTGTTCCAGCATCACTTGCATTGGTCAAAGTTAATCAAAACAAATAAGGGTAAGTTTAAACCGATACGTTGAAATCGCGCAAAGCGTCATTGAGACTGGTCTTCAAATCAGTACTTGCTTTACGCTGACCAATGATCAAGGCACAACCCACTTCATATTTCCCTGCTGGGAATTCTTTAGTGTATGAACCTGGAATTACAACTGATCTGGCTGGAACACGTCCTTTGTATTCAATAGGCGCTGGACCACTTACATCAATAATTTTTGTTGATTTTGTCAGCACCACATTTGCACCCAAAACTGCTTCTTTTTCTACGACAACTCCTTCTACTACAATACATCTGCTACCAATAAAACAACCATCTTCAATAATTACCGGAGTAGCTTGTAAAGGTTCTAGTACACCACCGATACCAACACCCCCACTCAAATGAACCCCTTTACCAATTTGAGCACAACTGCCTACAGTCGCCCATGTATCCACCATGGTACCTTCATCAACATAAGCACCGATATTTACATATGATGGCATCAACACAACATTCTTTGCCAAATATGCACCATAGCGTGCAACTGCATGTGGCACAGCACGAACACCTAAAGATTTGTAATCTTTTTTCAACAACATTTTATCGTAGAATTCAAATGGCGCCAACTCCCATGTTTGCATTTGTTGTATACCGAAATACATCAAAATAGCTTGCTTTACCCATTCATTCACCACCCATTCTTCGTTTAGTTTTTCGGCAACACGCAAGCGACCTTTATCAACCTCTTCAATTACTTCTCGAACAGCATCTGAATAAACAACATCTTTCAACAACTCACGGTCGCTCCAGGCGGCTAGTATTTTATCTTTCAATTCCATTGTTTAAAATTTCCGCGAAGGTAAGAAAGTTATATTAGGGAATAGAGAATAGGGAATAGGGAACAGGGAATAGAGAACAGGGAACAGGGAGAACTTTAATTATAAAAACGCCCTATTCCCTAAACCCTATTCCCTAAACCCTATTCCCTGTTGCCTATTCCCTATTTTTAATTAATTTAACTCTATGCAAACATCCCCCATCAAAACCGCTGTCATCAGTTATGGCATTTCTGCCAAGACTTTTCATTTGCCATTTATCACCACCAATGAAGGATATGAACTATCAACCATATTGGAAAGAAGTGGAGATACTGCGTTAGAAAAATATCCAACTATTAAAATTGCCAAAACATTAGACGAAGTACTAAACGATCCGGCAATAGAATTAATCATCATTGCGAGCCCCAACACTACTCATTTCCCTTACGCGAAAGCTGCCTTGCTAGCAGGTAAACATGTAGTGGTGGAAAAACCTTTCACCAATACACTTGAAGAGGCTGCAGAGCTGGTAGCACTTTCAAAGTCGACTGGAAAAATTTGCTCAGTATTTCACAACAGGAGATACGTAGCGGATTTTCTCACCATGAAAAAAATTCTTGATGATGGATTGCTTGGTGAACCTAGAGAATTTTTTGCCCACTATGACCGCTATCGTCCAGATCCAAGAACCTATGGTTTATGGCGTGAAGAAACCCTTCCAGGAAGTGGCGTATTTTATGATCTTGGTCCACATTTAATTGATCAAGCCCTTGTTTTATTTGGAAAGCCAAAAGCTATTACGGCTGACATCAGAAAAATGAAAAGTTATTCCAAGGTGGATGACTATTTTGACGTAAAACTGGAATACCATAACCTAATCGTGACTTTACATTCAAGCATGCTTGTTAGAGAAATGGGACCCCGTTATATGATTCATGGCGCCAAAGGTTCTTTCATTAAAAATGGGGAAGACCCTCAGGAAGAAATGCTTAAAGCCGGAATCATTCCAACTGGTCCGGATTGGGGGAAAGAGCTACCGGAAAACTTTGGATTACTGCATACGGAAATAAATGGTGCTGTTGTTAGAGAAATATATCCATCACTGCAAGGCAGCTTTGGTTTTTACTACAACAACCTATACCAAACCATCAGACACCAAGTTCCATTGCAAGAGAAGGCAGAGGATGGGTATGAAGTCATCAAATTAATTCAGCTGGCTTTTAAAAGCAGTGAAGAAAAGAGAACTATATATATTGATTGATAATGTTCTCTAACCACTC
>CAZDTN010000052.1:0-11496 GCA_964508355.1 uncultured Sphingobacterium sp. | reverse complement strand
TGTTTATCGAAAAGAAGGAGTTAATTTGTGCTAGAATGAAGACGATGAAAAAAGCTATAAAAAGCTCGATACTATTGCTTGCTTTCCTGCCATTTTCGGCGAAAGCCCAATTTGAAAATTTTAAAGACTCAGTGGTGCAACTTTATGGTGTTGTGATGACCGCAGATAGCTTAAGAGGACTTCCTGCAGTGACCGTCATGGTTAAAGGAACCGGCAGGGGAACCCTTACCAACAACCAGGGTGTTTTTTCAATAGTCGTTTTAAAAGGTGATCAAATTGAATTTTCCTGCATCGGCTTCAAAGACAAAACAACACTGATTCCTAAAACGCTAGAAGGCAATCAATACAGTATTATTCAGCTAATGATTAATGATACAGCCTATCTACCAGCCGCAATCATTAAACCCAGGCCTACACGTGAGCAATTTGAAAGAGATTTTGTATCTACTGATGTGCCAGATGACAACATTGAAATTGCAAGAAAAAACACAGACATGGCCACGAGAAGGATGCTCATGAGAACTCTTCCAAGTGATGGACGAGAGGCCGTGAACCTGAACTTAGCAAAAAGTGCACAGAAATACTACTATACTGGACAAACCCCACCAATGAATATTTTCAATCCTTTTGCCTGGGGTGAATTTGTCCGGTCTTGGAAAAGAGGCGATTACAAAAAGAAATAGAATGCCTGATCAGCCAAAACCTATCGTTGCTGTTTTTTGTGGATCAAAAACAGGAAGAGATCCGCAATTTCTTCAAGATTCCGCTGAGTTAGGTAGGCAATTAGCTAAAAATGGATTTGACATTGTGTATGGCGGTGCATCAATTGGCATGATGGGAGCACTTGCTGATCATGCAATTGAAAATGGTGGTCGCGTTACTGGTGTTATTCCAGAAGTACTGGTAGCTTGGGAAAGACAGCATAAAGGTTTATCAGAATTGATTGTTACCCAAGACATGCACATCAGAAAAAAAACAATGTATGAAATGTGCAATGCAGCAATCATCTTGCCTGGAGGCTTTGGTACACTTGATGAGTTATTTGAAATGCTGACCTGGAACCAATTGAGCATACACGATAAAAAAATCTACATTCTCAATACAGCTGGATTTTATAACCACCTAATTAGCCACATGGAAGTACTTGAAGGTCAAGGATTCTTGTATGAGCCTTTATGGACAAGGATTTCTACCTTTGAGAAACCTGATGCAGTAGTAGATGCTATTCGGAAAGATCTTGGTGCGGTCTAATCAAAAATCTTGCCAGCATTAAGAATACCAAGAGGATCAAATACTTTTTTTAATTCTCTCATTATTCTCATTCTTGTTTTATCTATTACAATATCCAGGTAGGGTTTTTGGATTAAGCCCACACCATGTTCACCACTTATAGTACCCCCCAAACTATTTACCAATTGAAACAACTCCCTAAGAATTGCAGTCATTTCTGGATGACCATGGCTATTTGGAATTCCTTCTTTAAAAATACGCACATGTAAGTTACCATCACCCGCATGGCCGTAACATACAACTTTAAAATCTAATTTTTGCCCCAATTGTTTTAACCCTCTAATAAGTGCTGGCAATGCTGCACGAGGCACGACAGTATCCTCCTCAATAGTATACCCTTCAAGCTTAACATACTCGGCTACTTTTCTCCTCATACTCCACAGGGCATCCTTCTGCTGTGCATCATCTGCAAAATAAATTTCACCACAATCATAATTCAACAAAAGTGTTGCAATTGCTTCCATTTCATTTTGCAGCGTCTCCATGTGATTACCGTCTACTTCAATGATCAAATGCGCCTCAGTGTCAGATGTCAATTGAATAGTATTAGAAGACATGTATTTACTTACTATTTGCAAAGCATCAATTTCAACTAATTCTAAAGCAGAAGGAGTATACCCTGCTTTAAATATGGCACTAACAGCTTCACTGGCTTTTTCAAGAGATGAAAAAGGGACCAACATAAGCAAATCATGCTTAGGATGAGGAATCAGCTTTAGTACGATTTTTGTGACAATACCTAAGGTGCCTTCACTACCCACCATGAGTTGCGTTAAATTGTAGCCAGTTGAATTTTTGAGGACATTGCTGCCTGTCCAAATAATTTCGCCTGTGGGTAATACAACTTCAAGATTCAACACATAATCCTTAACCACACCATATTTAACTGCTTTAGGGCCACCACTGTTTTCTGCAATATTTCCTCCAATAAAACAAGACCCTTTACTAGATGGATCTGGAGGATAAAATAGACCAACTGCTTTAACAGCATCTTGGAGAACTTGTGTTATAACACCAGGCTCAGTGGTAACCTGAAGATTATCTTCATCAATTTTCAATATAGTATTCATGCGGTCGGTCGACAACAAAACTCCACCTAAGTGAGGAAGCGCTCCACCACTTAGTCCAGTTCCTGCACCACGAGGAGTAACCGGAATTCTTTCCTGGTTACACAATAACATGATACGGCTTATTTCTTCAGCAGTTCTTGGACGAACAACTGCTGCAGGCAGAAACAGCAATTGTTCTGTTTCATCGTGACCATAATTAGCAAGCTCTTCATCATTGACGAGCACATATTGCTCCCCTACAATTTCACGTAATGCGTAAACAATATCAAGAGAAACTTTAGAGTTATGCATGCAGAAGATTAAATTTTGATGTCGAACTAGTATTAATGCAAACTACTAAATAAAATCAATCATCAAACTTAGGGCAAAGAGCTTTGTTACTATATGACATCATGTTATACATACCCCCATAGTGAAGATACAATTCTGTGGCATTGAATTGGTTCAACACCTTAGTTCGTGAACCAGGAATATCAAATGTGAAAGTAAATTTGAACCCAGCCCATTGATAACCAACAACAGGGATTACTGCATCGCCCAAGCGATTATAGAGTCCTACAATAAGCTGTTGTCGCCCATTACCTGAGACATTAAAATTGGCATGAGCCCCAAATAAAAATTCTGAAGTCTTTGCTTTTTGAGAATAATATAATCCAGGAGAAACTATAATTCTATTGTCTACCTTATACATAGCATCCAAGAAAAAAGTAGATCTCATCGCTACCCTTGCACTATCTCCAGCCAAATTAAAAAAGCTCTCCCTAGGACGGTTGACATGTTGAAGAGAAACACCCGAATGAAAATAAAAATTATCATTTGGAAAAAGTGCATAATTTAAACCTACACTCATATCAAAATAGGATGTATAGGGTCCAGAAAACTGAGTTCCGAAATCGACCGGCTTTGTTGATTCAAAAAACCTACCATTCCATTGAGTAGAAAAATTAAGCCTGTCCATTGAAATTGATTTATCTGCATAAGCTAAACCAAAACCTCCTGAAAGTAAACTGGAAAATCCAAGCATCTGGTGATAGGCAATTGAGGCATTCACTTTTGTAGACCTTAAACGACCAATACCTGCAACATCTTGAAGGATCATTCCACCAATACCTACCCAACCTGATGGTATTCTATTTCTCAACACTTGCATATCTCCATAGAGGCTAATATTGTTGTATATAGAAGCACCATTTGCTCCCTGGGATCGGTGATGTGCACCAATTCTATAATCTGAAGTGGGGATAAAACCCGCATTTGCAGGGTTTACATATAATGGCGCATTAAAAAATTGAGAGAAATGCAAGCCTTGTGCCTGGAGTTTTCCAATTCCTCCAAACAACAAGAATATAAAAAATAATATGAATTTTATTTTTAATTGCATTTATAAATTATCAAAAAATAAGCATCATTATCTAATTAATGTTACCTCACCCCGCTTCGTTTCCTTTTCTCCATCAGAATAGAATATTTCAGCAACGTAAGTATAAACATCCATTGGCTGCAAGACTCCTTTATAGGTTCCATCCCATTCTCTTCTCAACGAACCAAATTCTGCTGTATCAAAAAGCTTAACCCCCCAGCGGTTATAAATTTGAAAATTTACCCTGATAATACCAAAACCAATTATTCCAAAAGTTTTATTTGTTACACCCAGAGGAGTAAAAGCAGTTGGAATATTAGACAATGGGGACACTCTTGTAAAGACCCGCTGCATTGATGTATCACTGCATCTACTAGCATTATCTGTGGCGATGAGCATCACATCGTTTCGTTTCGTGAAGTTAAAAAGATGTGATGGATTAATCTGATTGGAACTATCGCCATCTCCAAAATCCCATTTATATGTTTGCGATGAGGGATTTAATGGGGAAGTCTGGTTTGTAAAGAACACAGGTGTATTTTCCTCTGGTGTTGAAAAAATAAATTGTGATCTTGGCGGTTTTCCTACATCAATTATTTCAGTTTTTGTCCCAACCGTATTACAAGCTAAGAGGTCTTCGACACGAAGTTCTAACCTGTATTTCGCAGGTGCTGAAAATGAATAATTTGTTTTGGGTCCATTAGCTGTAAACAGAGGAATAGAACCAGTTTCAGTAAAAATTTTCCAACTAATATTTGGGCCACCAGATGCATTAAACTCGACACTTGCTTGATTAGTGGCAAGATTAATACAAACAGGCGACTTAAACGACAATTGTGGATTTACATTTCTTGCGATGAAGACAGGTAAAATAAACTCTTCACCATCATTGCAATAATTCGGATCATTGAGTTTTAGTTTCACTTCATAATTTCCTTCGGCAGGATATGTGTATTTAAAAGGAGAGAAATCTCGAGCAGAAAGATTCTGACCCTCAATATTCCATATGAATGAAGTTGGCCCAAATGGCGGCAGCACAGAGGGATCCCCTATTGTTTGATTTATGAATTCAACTTCTTTTTTATCGCATGCTCTAGTATAGCTGGCATCTAAAGTTGCCTTTATTGGAGAAACTTTTATTGTTGTAACACTAACATCGGTCGTTTTGCATGCTTTATTAACATCAACCACAGTTAACCTTACTTGATATTCAGGTATAGAAGGATCATATACAAAATTTTGAGTTATATCTTTTCCTGTTTGTGTACCTAATAAAGTAGGATTGCTTACTGTACCAAATTCCCATGTATATGTCACTCCTGGATCTGGAGGTAAGATTGTACCTGGAGATGGAAGTACAACAGTTGCACCATTTGAAGTACCTATAAATCTTACATCAACATTACTACACCCATTTCGTTTAAATGCCACCCCATTAATAAATGGAGTTATTGCAGCTGATGCCTCACCTAAACCAAAGTCATAGATTAATGCATGCATATTACAATCTGCTTCACCTATATCACCCTCACGCCTGTTGTTGAAAGCAGCATTCACAAGTGGAAAGCGATAGGTGGGATCAACAAGACCATCACAAGCGACGTTACCGCGACAGTTTGCACATGATGCCATATATATTACTCCTTGCTTATCGAATCTGGATGTGCCACCATCTACGTGATCGAAACCACCTCCTTGTTGCCCCCAAAAGGATGCGAACAGAATAGCTGAACAGTCTTTTTCAAATACAATAAAGTAAAAATCTTTCCCATCTCCGGTCTGAAAAGGTGCGGTTTTTACAGGATCAACTGTTGGCATTAACTTAGCATTTAAGTTTGGGCTGCAAGAACCTGAGTATGTCCATCCAGCTACAAAAATACGGTTACATTGATCCACTAAAAAAGCTGTTGGAGATATATCATGCTCACTTCCTGAACCACTTCCAAATTTTGCTGTGAAAACTATATCCGATAAATCAGGTTTTAACTTAGCAACAAACTGCTTTCCTTTAGACTGTGGAAATATGACACCGGTTGTAGGGTTTTTATTTACCAAATTTCCATAGGAAACTCCCAGTACATAAGGATTTCCAAGAGCATCAACCTGTACAGCAAAAATATAATCATTACTAGTAGTTCCAAAATAAGTCGATACAAGGTGACTGCCGCTACTATTGAATTTACTCAAAAAACCATCTAACTGCCCATACGGCGTACTTCTTAATCCTCCTCCTGGCATATTTGTACTTTCGGTATATCCTGCAACAAGAATATTATTGTTCAAAGGATCATATGCTAATGCAATTGCAGCATCAAAATTATTTCCCCCTAAAAATGTACTAAATAAAACGTCAGATAAATTAGGAGTTATTTTCATCACAACTCCCTCTTGTATACCAGAATAAGTAGTGAAGCTTGCATTTTTTAACCTGAAATCTGAAGATTTAGTATTAGAGGCAATAAAAATGTTTCCAGCATTATCAAGCACCACTTCACTTCTAGAACAATCCCCGTAGTTTAAGCGATACGGCTTCTCAGTTGGACCGCTTGCTGGAATAATGTTTTCATGATTATAGCCATCATCTAGAGTTCCACCGATTAACATACTTCCAATCATGTTTGCTCCATCCGCACTTAGTTTAAAAACAAATATATCCCATCCACCATTTGATCCCCACTTTGATGTATGAGGGAAAGAATTACCAGAAAAAGTTCTACCAAGCATAACAACACTCCCATCATTATCAACAATCAAACTATGAGGAAATTCTTCTTGAGATCCCCCTATGTATGTGGAAAAAATAAAACCTTTTTCAGGTGGAGATGTATTTGGTATATTACCATTACGAGCAATCCTAGTAATTCCTATATCCCACAAGTCATTGGGAAATGACTGGTTTACACGTTGAAAGAAATTACCCAATGTAACTGGATAACCATTTTTGGCTACTATTCCTGCAGCATAAATACTTTTATCAGGTCCAGGTGCAGCTGTATACCCCCAGTTGGTCGTTAAACTTCCTGTATATGTCGATAACCACAAGATAGTAGGATCAATTACCAATGGTGCATTTTTGTTATACCCTTGAAGCTTATACGACACCTGATTGTTAGCTAGTTGGTAAGAACATGGCACCTCTACTTTTGTTCCTCCAATGATTTGATAGGCGTAGGGTTTCATTTCTTTAACAATACCCAAAGATGTGGTAATTACAAGCTCGCCTTTTATAATTTCCACTTTATCTGCTCCTTCGTATTTTAACTTTATCAGTGATGGATTAGCACCGGGCTCAACCAAAATATCAAACTTGATTTTATCATTATAGGTATAATATTTTACATCAATTCCTGGATACATATTTTGTACCCTTACAGCAGAAAATGATTGAACATCCGTTTTCCATTTTGACTGATCATTGCCTATAAAAAAATTCGCACGTTCCCCAGTTGGCTTTTCTCCTTTTGAACGTGTTTGTCTAGTGTTTCCTAGAAAAGTTACACGATATGCATGTTTACGAATTGAGATATCATCACCAGTTGCACCACTTCCATTTTCCCCTGGAGGGGTAATTTTTATTGGTTCCAGTCGCTTATCTAACTGAGTTTGATGATGCCCCATCATTTTACTTACATCTTCTGCATTATACTGCAAGAGTGTATAACCGGTTGGGTCAATAAAAAAGTTTCCAGATGGAATATTTGACTTGTATAAGAATCCTCCTTCCCATTGCCCCTTGTTTTCAAAAAAACCAGCACCAGTTTGTGCTAACAATTGCCAGTGTGTGAGCGATAAGAGAAACGAAAGCAAAAATGATATTTTCATCACGTTTTTCATACCCAATTGAATTTTCAGTACAGATTTGACCAATTGTGAATTTAGAAGTTTAACCCTTAACGAAGAGTTAATTGCAATTATTTGAGACGATTACCTGTATTTTGATTCTTTTCTGATGTAAAGAATAGTTTTAGCCCCCTTAAAATTGGAATTTTCACCAAAAAGAGGATAAAAAACAAGTCCCAGAATACTAAACTGGGTGTATTTTGCGTTCATAATCAATTAATTCGGTTAATTTTTATGAAGAAGATTGTTTTTAGGGCCTTGTTGATTATCCAAATATGCGTTTTTGCAAACCAACATACTTTTGCACAACTGGAGGGAGGCATTACAATTGGAGCGATGCAGTACGAAGGGGATATTGGAGGAAGATTTCCAGCTGGACCGTATCAGCTTAACAACCCTACCTCTAACGCCGGACTAGCAGTAGGATTTGAAGCCGGATATAAAATTACCCCATATTTGAAAGTTAGGGCTGGCTTAAACTTTGGAACAATTTATGGGAATGATCGAAAAATTGATACAGTAAATTTAATCAACAAGCTAGAAGAAAGTGATAGACTCAAAGCTGAAAGAAATTTTGATCGTGGCATTATATATAAGTCACCTATCAATGAATTTCTGCTTGGAGCTGAATTTTATCCCCTAACGTTAATTAACCCTGGTACACAAACAGCTTTTCAACCTTATTTAATTGTGGGTTTTGGCTTATTTAATTTTAATCCAAAAGCAATTTGGACAGATACCCTAAATGAAATAGACTCATGGGTGGAGTTAAGACCTTTGAGAACGGAGGGTCAAGGCATATTGAAAAATTTAAGTGACCCAGGTTCTGGATTTATTAAAAATGAATATAAATTGATTCAAACCAATTTTTCTTTTGGTCTTGGATTCAAATACAATATCAATTCAAACATTGGTATTGCTTATGAGTTTACCTTAAGAAGAACAAGCACTGACTATTTAGATGATGCAAGTGGTAATTATATAGATATCAATATTTATAACACGATTTTTAATTCGGATCCACAACTAAGGGATCAAGCGAGACAACTTTCAAATAGAGGCTTATATTACAGTGATGATAGTCGATTAATTGGAGATCCGACCAACTTCGCTATTGGCAAAACAAGAGGTGGCCGAATAGATGTCATTAACGACTATTACTATACCAATTCCATCAAAATAACTTTCAGTCTAGGAAATAACAACAGTTACAGAAATTCTTCAAATTACAAGTACCGTAAAACATTAAGAGACCCTGTAGTTTATTAAGAAATTTTAGACCAGGCATGTCCTCCTTTGATACTCCTTAGGTGCATAATCAGGGATTGATTTTCCGTGGTTGTCAAATCTGGATCATTTGTAAGCAAAAGTTCTACATCAATTCTGGCTTGATCCAATATACTTCTGTCATCTACAATATTGGCAAGCTTAAAATTCAACGCACCACTCTGTCTTGTCCCCTGAATATCACCAGGTCCACGTAATTCAAGATCCTTCTCTGCTATTTTAAACCCATCATTGGTAGAACACATCACTTGAAGCCTATCTTTCGCGTCTTTTCCAATCTGATTGCCCGACAATAAAATACAATAACTTTTCTCACTGCCTCTGCCTACTCTTCCTCTCAACTGATGTAACTGGCTCAAACCAAATTTTTCAGCACTCTCAATGACCATTACAGAAGCATTAGGAACATTAACACCTACCTCAATTACAGTGGTAGCCACCATAATCTGTGTTTCTTGCTCAACAAATCGCTTCATGTTGATTTCTTTTTGTTCAGCAGGCATTCTACCATGTACCATGCTTATCCAATATTGTGGCTCAGGAAACCAGGCCTTGACATTTTCATAGCCTTGCATCAAATCTTCATATTGCAACTTCTCACTGGCTTCAATAAGCGGAAAAATAAAATAGATCTGTCTACCCAGCTTTATTTCTGATTTGATAAAATCCATTACTTGTGGCCTTGCATCATCCAGCCGATGTACTGTAGTAATAGGAGTTCTTCCCGGCGGTAGTTCATCTATCACACTATAATCCAAATCTCCATATGCCGTCATGGCCAAGGTTCTAGGAATAGGTGTTGCAGTCATCACCAAAACATGTGGTGGTATTTTATTTTTCTCCCACAACTTAGCACGTTGAGCAACTCCAAATTTATGCTGCTCATCTATTACTGCTATTCCCAAATTATTAAACTGTACCACATCTTCAATTAACGCATGTGTGCCAATAATAATTTTCATTTCACCAGATTCTATTGCTGATAAAATTTGCTTGCGTTCACCCGATTTTGTAGATCCTGTTAATAATCCTACTTCAATACCCATAGGTGCTAAAAGACGAGAAAATTGTTCTGCATGTTGTCGGGCCAATATTTCTGTAGGCGCCATCAAGCAAGATTGATAGCCGTTATCAACTGCTATCAACATAGACATTAAAGCAACTATTGTTTTTCCACTACCAACATCTCCTTGCAACAACCTGTTCATCTGCTTGCCAGTCGCGGTATCTTGTCTGATTTCTTTTAAAACTCTTTTCTGCGCATTGGTAAGCTCAAAAGGAAGATGCTGATGAAAAAATGTATTGAACACCTCACCTACCTGTGCAAAAATCACACCCCTTGAAAACCGATGTCTTGATGAACGCAACATCCCTAAGCGCAGTTGGGCAATAAAAAATTCTTCGAACTTCATGCGCTCAACTGCTAACTTATATAAGTTAAGGTTGGGTGGGAAGTGCAGGTATTGGTAAGCCTTAAATCGACTGATAAAATTGTATTTGTTCAAAATGCCTGAGGGCAAACATTCAGGCAATTCCTTTTCTTCCAATACCAGAAAAAGTTGCTCCATTAATTTTCCCAATGCCCTGCCATTGAGTCCTCTGGCTTTTAATTTTTCTGTAACAGGATAGATGGGTTCTAGATAGGATTTGCCTGCAGCATTATGTTCCCTAACAGACTCAATCTCAGGATGATTCAACTGGGGTTTTCCTAAGAAAAAACCAAGTTTACCAAATGCCAGGTACTCTTGCCCAACCTGGATTAATTTCTGTACCCAACTAATTCCCTGAAACCAAGTCATTTCAATAATGCCCGTCTTATCTCTCAAATAAACTACTAATCTTTTTGCCCTTCGTTCACCCACAATTTCCATTGAAATAACTACTCCCCTCACTTGCACATGATCCATAGCGGGATTGATCTGTCCAATAGCCTGAACACTAGTCCTATCAAGATGCCTTAGTGGGAAGTGGTTCAATAAATCTTCAAAAGTAAAAATCTGTAACTCCTTCTTGAGCATGTCTGCTCTTAAAGGTCCCACACCTTTAAGGTACTCAATGGGATTATTCAGTATAGTAGAATAATTGCTGATGATTTTTATTTCAAATTTAAATCATTTAAATATCTGGATAGCATTTCATTAATGCATTCACCAACTTGATATAAATTTGTGTAACACGCAACATCAAATGGAAAAAATTGATTGGTCACTTAAAAAGTTTCATGATCTATCTGCACTAGAAATCTATGAAATTCTTAAACTCAGAAGCGAGGTTTTTGTCGTGGAACAAAACTGTGTCTTTTTAGACATGGACGACAAAGATCAACTGGCCCACCATCTGCAAGGAAGAATTAACGGACAACTTGCAGCCGTGGTGAGAATTTTGCCCCCAGGTTTAGCCTATGAAGAACCTTCGATTGGAAGAGTAGTCTCATCTCCACAGTTCAGAAGAAAAGGCGTTGGTATAGAACTGATGAAAGTAGCAATAGCTGAAACAATCCGTTTATATGGTCAAACAGCAATTAAAATCGGCGCTCAGCTTTATTTGAAGAAATTTTATGAAAGTTTTGGCTTTATACAGTGCAGTGAGACTTACCTGGAAGATGACATTCCACATATCAAAATGATCAGAAATCAGTAAAAATACTGA
>CAZDTN010000051.1:0-11991 GCA_964508355.1 uncultured Sphingobacterium sp. | reverse complement strand
GGCTGAAGTTTAAAACTAATGATTATCATCCCTGCTTCGGCAGGGATTTTTTTTGTCTTTCAGTAGGCATAAAAAAAAAGGCCCGGATAGAAATCCAGCCCGTTTTAAATCCAATATCCTATGAAAAACCGAGATAATAACGTGGTTCTACTTAGTCTTATTGCGTAGTACACAGAGTATTTTTAAGATTTTTTTAAGGTTTGGCTAAACCCCACTAAAAATCAATGAGTTAGTTAACATTTATGCTTCATCTTTGTTAGATTAAAAAAGACTGTATGAGAAAGGTTGTTGTTGCTGTAACCGGTGCAAGTGGATCTATATACGCTGACTTATTGCTTAAAAAGCTAAAATCAATTGAATCTCAATGGAATGAATTGGCTATAGTTTTTTCTGATAATGCAAAAGATGTCTGGGCAACAGAACTCGGAAACAAAAATTATGAACAATTGAATCTTCCTTTATTTCATAAAAATGATTTTACTGCTCCATTTGCCTCAGGATCTGGAAAATTTGATACCATGATTATTATCCCCTGTTCTATGGGGGCCTTAGGAAGAATAGCCAGTGGTGCTTCAAATGACTTAATCACAAGAGCAGCAGATGTTATTTTAAAAGAAAAACGGAAGTTGATTTGCGTGGCAAGAGAAACACCGTACAACCTGATTCACATCAGAAATATGGAAACAATTACCCTAGCTGGTGGGATTATTTGTCCTGCTACCCCCTCCTTTTACAGTCAGCCAAAGACAATTGAAGAAGTAGCCTCCACAGTAGTAGATCGAGTGCTAGACCTGGCAGGTTTTGAAATAAAAAGCTATCGTTGGGGAAATTAACCTAGCGTAAATCTATGACCTCTACGCCAGGGTATTTTTTGGGATTAAAAACAAAGTTATCGTCAGTAATTGCAGCGGATGTTGACATATTATTAATCGCATATAAATAACGATTGCCATTCTTTTCAAAAACCCGAGTTGACATAATTACTTTGGATGCCTTATCAACTTCCAAAATAACCTTTAAAAATGGCTTTGTTTTATCAATAGGCGTGAGTTCCACCACCTGGTAGATTTTCCCATTACGTTTTACATCTTCGTTCAAAAAGAATAAAAAATCTTTATCATAGAAATTTGTAAACAATTTCTGAGGGGTAATGGACCCACCCGAGTTATCCAAAGTTGCTACCTGCACTTCTTTTGCGGCCATATCATAGGTCCATATGGTTGAACCATCACAGAAAATATCCTGACCAGTTATTGATACTCTGTATTTTACCCCTTTCATAAGGACAGTCCCAGTTTTAGTGCCCTGCACCTTACCTGCAGCATTTTCAATTTTCAATGTAAATGTTGCTTTTACAGTCTTGAATGTTTTGAATTTGGCACTTACCGCATCCAATACCTTTTTTGCTTCTGGATCATTCTTCCCATTGCCTTTTGTCGCTTGGGCAAAAAGATTACCTGTAAATACAGTAATGACGAGAAAAAATAAGCCCCAATTTTTTGACATATAATCAGTTTAAGTGCCTTGATGTATAATACAAAGAAAAGACTATTCCATTGATTTTAGAAACTGTTCCAATTCATACTCAGTTTTGAACAACACTTCTCTCACTTTACTTCCTTTACTAGGTCCTACAATTCCTGCTGCTTCTAATTGATCCATTAATCGACCAGCTCTGTTGTATCCCAGTTTTAATCTACGTTGAATTAGTGAAGTCGATCCCATACCACTTTGCACAATGAGCTGCGCAGCTTCATTAAACAATGGATCCTTGCTCAACAAATCGACTTCTCTTTCTTCCATATCTTTCTCGTCAATTACTTCAGGAAGTTCAAACGCTGAGGGATAACCCTGCTGCGCACCAATAAATTCGGCAACCTTTTCAACTTCAGGCGTATCAACAAATGCACATTGTACTCTTGTTACTTCACCCTGATAGGAAACCAACATGTCTCCGCGCCCTATCAATTGTTCTGCACCACCAATATCTAAAATTGTTCTACTATCCACTTTTGATGAAACCTTAAATGCAATACGAGCAGGGAAATTGGCTTTTATTGTACCTGTAATGATATTGACAGAAGGACGCTGAGTGGCAACTATCAAATGAATACCAATTGCTCTTGCTAACTGAGCCAAGCGGGCAATAGGCGTTTCAATTTCCTTTCCAGCAGTCATAATTAAATCTGCAAACTCATCAATAACGAGTACGATAAAAGGCAAAAACTTATGGCCTTTTTCAGGATTGAGTTTTCTGGAAACAAATTTCTCATTATACTCACGGATATTTCTACAACCAGCATCTTTCAACAAATCATACCGCTCATCCATCTCTATACAAAGTGCGTTGAGTGTATTCACCACCTTACGGGTATCCGTAATGATGGCATCATCTTCACCAGGAAGTTTAGCCAGGAAATGTTTTTCAATGATTCTATATAAACTCAACTCAACTTTCTTAGGATCTACTAAAACGAATTTGAGTTGTGAAGGATGTTTCTTGTAGAGCAAAGAAACAAGAATAGCATTTAATCCAACCGACTTACCTTGTCCAGTTGCACCAGCCATTAACAAGTGGGGCATAGTGGCCAAATCGACAATAAAATTCTCATTATCAATTTTCTTACCCAAAGCTATAGGCAATGCATAATCATTCTTTTGAAACTTATCACTAGCCAATAAAGAGCGCATACCAACAACACTCTTTTTAACGTTTGGCACCTCTATACCGATGGTACCTTTTCCAGGAATTGGTGCAATGATCCTGATACCTAATGCGGATAAACTCAATGCAATATCATCTTCAAGATTTTTAATTCTGGAAATACGAACACCTGCAGCTGGTACAATTTCATACAACGTGACAGTCGGACCTACCGTAGCAAATATCTTTTGAATATCGATATCATAATTCTGAAGTGTCTTGATGATTTGTGTCTTGTTAGCCTCAAGCTCACTCTGATCCATCACAATTTTTTCACCACTGTGTTGCGCCATTAAATCCAGTGAAGGATACTTGTATCCTTTAAGATCTGCTATTGGATCAAACTTTGGAGAAGCAAGTACTGCAGCAGCTTTAGCTGACACTTTTTCATCAACAACCGGTTTGATTTCTAAATCAGGTTCAACCTCAGGTGTGGTAAATTCTTCCAATACTTTAGGGGCTAAAGTCTCTTCCATTGCGGGAGTAACTAAAACAGCTGGTTCAGCTTGCAAAGGTTTTTCCTCTCTTAGTTTGTTTGATGCATCCTCGATTAACTCAAGCTTCAATCCTGCATCTTCATTCTTAAGTACATTCCCTTGTGTCAAGTCCAGCCGAGGCTGTAATATTTCTGGCTCAGGATCAATTGGCGCAGTAGACTGATCCAAGGAATTATCTTCAAGAGTAGCGGATTTACCCAATACAGGCATTTTGAAGACTGGATTGAATCTCCAAATAAAATAAGTAAACAATGATAGTGAAATGATAGCAAAAGTTCCCCACCAACCAAAAACACCTTTCATCCAATAAGATGAAAACTTACCAACAGCACCACCCCAGTTAAAAACTGCATTCGGTAAAAAGAATGAAGCACTCACACTAATAACAATCAGGCCCATCAGCAAATACCTGATGTTCCTCGTGACTGAAAAAACCTTTCGGCCGAAGAGTACATTAACACCGATAACAAAAAACAAAGAACAAAATAAGAATGAGGCGATGCCAAATCCGTATTCAAAAAAAACATAGGCAATATAAGCACCAAGACTACCTAACTGATTACTGATTTCAAGTTCATTAGGCATTAAAATTTTTGCCCCCATATTCCTTACCTTATCCTGATCTTCATTCCATGTAAAAAGATAGGATGCAAAGGACACAAATAAAAAGAAACTGATAAACAACAAGACAGAGCCAAGAATTTTATGAGTACGCTCGTCTTTCACAAGCGACTTGATTTCGACAGTTTCTTCTTTCTCTTCTATCAATACCTCTTCATCAAGTTTTTGCTTAGGAGGTTTCAATCGATTGGCCATTGGTTATCTTACAGGTTATATTAGAGATCTAGCAAGAGTTTGTCAAAATTACAGCTTTATTTTTCTTGAATAGAAAATAAGAGCCACATCCATCCTGCAATAAAAAAGATACCACCCAAAGGGGTTACCAGGTTAAACATACCCAAGCTGGTTATATCAGCAAAGCTGAGTAAAACTCTTGCATATATTGACCCAGAAAACAGCAGGATACCCACCAACAATAATTTAGCGGCCTGCAACATTTTTTTATGCTGGTAGTGCTTATACAAAAAACCTGCAATGAATATACCTATCGCATGTATCATCTGATAGTGAACCGCTGTCTGGTACCCCTCAAGTAAACTTGGCGTCAAAAGAGATTTTAATAAATGAGCACCAAAAGCACCAAATGCTACAGCCAGTGCCATAAGCAAAGCTGCAACTCGAAATAATTTTCTATGCATCTTTAATCTTTTGAATCAATAAAGTAGTATTGGGTAATGATGAAATGCGAATGGTAGCATGATTATAAAAAGAACTACGTTCTTTTAACTTAAGAGCAATAAATTCTTTCAGCTCATTATCGTTTTTCTCGGCAAGTAAAGGCCTTTTTGATTTTTCTTTTTTCAATCTCTCCAGCAAGAGTTCTATTGGCAAATCAAGCCAGATTGTAATACCATGCTGGTTCATCCAGTTCATGTTATCAAAAAAACAAGGAGCACCACCTCCTGTTGCTACGATTCCCCGAAACCCTAAAAAATCAACATAATCATGTTCATCATCAGTAAGAAATTGATAAACTTCTTTAATCGCCTCACTTTCCTGAATCCGAAAATAATCTTCACCCTTCATGCTGAAAATAGTAGAGATAGCTGCTTTTTCTTTTTCTTCAATCCATTTGTCTAGATCTACAAAAGGCAAGCCCAATTCTTGAGACAACAAATTCCCTTCATGAGATTTTCCCGAACCCATGAATCCAATTAGAAAAATTAATCTAGCACTTTCATTTTTCATGAAAACGCATTGATCCCAGTAATGTCCATACCAGTAATTAATAGATGGATATCATGAGTACCCTCATATGTAATAACACTCTCCAGATTCATCATATGACGCATGACCGAATATTCATCAGTAATACCCATACCACCCAAAATTTGTCGCGCGTCTCTGCAAATATCTTGGGCCATTGCACAGGAATTTCTTTTACCCATGCTTACCTGAGCCGGAGTTGCTTTACCTTCATCCATCAACACTGCCAGTCTCCAATTTAACAACTGTGCCTTGGTAATTTCAGTTAGCATCTCTGCTAGCTTTTTTTGTTGCAATTGAAAACCTGCTATCGGTCTGCCAAACTGAGAGCGTTCTTTTGCATACCTTAAAGCAGTATCATAACAATCCATTGCTAGCCCAACTACACCCCATGCAATACCAAATCTTGCTTTTGTTAAACAAGACAAAGGACCTTTTAACCCTTTTACACCGGGAAGTATATTTTCCTTAGGAATTTTTACATCTTCAAAAACAAGCTCACCTGTAGCAGAAGCACGCAAACTCCATTTACCATGAATTTCAGGCGCCTTGAACCCTTGCATGCCTTTTTCTACAATTACCCCTACAACATCACCCAAATCATCTTTTGCCCAAACGACTGCTACATCTGAATAAGGCGCATTACTGATCCACATTTTACTGCCATTCAACAAATAATGATCTCCCTCACTTTTCAATCTAGTCAGCATACCAGCTGGATTACTCCCATGATCAGCTTCTGTCAATCCAAAACAACCTAGCCATTCACCAGAAGCCAATTTGGGTAAGTACTTATTTTTTTGTTCTTCACTACCGTATTTATAAATGGGATACATCACCAATGATCCTTGAACACTGGCAGTCGACCTCACACCACTATCACCTCGCTCTAATTCCTGCATCATTAATCCATAACTGATATGATCTAATCCACCACCTCCATATTGTGTTGCTACAGTAGGCCCAAAGCAACCTAATGCTCCCATCTCTTTAACAATGTGGATTGGAAACTTTGACTGTTGTGCAGCATCTTCAATAATAGGAGAAATCGATTGCTTTACATAATCCCTCACAGCTGTCCTGATCATGAGATGTTCTTCCGTGAATAAATCATCGATTTTTAAATAATCAGGCGACTCAAAAAGATCTTGACGTGGCATAGCAACTATTTCTACAAAATTAATTAAAAATGCAGCTCATTTTAAGAGCTTTTCCTTACCCATAAGTTAATATTGAAACGTAGAAAACTATGTTTAATTTAGCAAAAATTTAGTCCATGACACAGGTTGTAAACAACCTCAGCATTCAAGAGCAATTTGAACTTATCCTGGCGGATGAGAACAAAATGCATATGCATGAGTTTCTTAACAACCTGAACATCAGTGATGTTGCTTTACTCATTGAAGAATTTGAAGAAAGTGCCACTGATATAGTTGCTGCACTATCCGTCCATCGAGCAGCTAGTACTTTCAAGATATTAGAGCTAAGTGCTCAAAAAACCATCATTCAAGAGCTCCAACCACTAAAAACTGCAGCATTACTGAATGAACTGCCGGCCGATGACCGAACTTCCTTTCTTGAAGAATTACCTACTAGCGTAGTTAGAGAACTCATCAAACTCCTCAACCCAGAAGAAAGAAAAATCACACTTTCGCTATTGGGCTACCCAGAAGATAGTGTTGGCCGACTGATGACGCCAGATTATATCGCTGTACAAGCTGATTGGACGATTGCAGAGGTATTAGAACACATCAGAGAAGTGGGACAGGAATCTGAAACCATAGACGTGATCTACGTAATCAATGATCAAGGTCAATTAGTAGATGACGTTAGAATTAGAGAGTTTTTATTATCACCCCCAGATAGACTTGTTAGTGAATTAACTGATGGCAGGTACATCGAACTCAATGTATACGATGACCAAGAAAAAGCCAACCAGGTTTTCAAAATGAATAACCGTGTGGCGCTTCCAGTAGTAGACAACAATAACTTCTTGCTGGGTATTGTAACTATCGACGACGTACTCTGGGTTGCCAATGAAGAGTTCAGTGAAGACATGCAAAAAATGGGAGGTACAGAAGCACTCGAAGAGCCCTATCTTGAAATATCTATTTTCAAATTATTCAAGAAAAGAGTCGGTTGGCTAATCGTTCTCTTCCTTGGGGAAATGCTTACCGCAACAGCCATGGCTAATTATGAATTGGCTCTAGACAAGGCACTCATTCTCTCTTTGTTTATACCACTAATTATCTCTAGCGGAGGTAATACAGGCTCACAAGCATCTTCATTAATCATTCAGGCACTGACTGTTGGAGAAGTTACTATAGCTGACTGGTGGAGTGTGATGAGAAGGGAAATTATATCAGGTTTATTGCTTGGTGCAGTTCTAGGATTAATTGGCTTTTTCAGGGTGGTACTCTGGTCTCAGATTTTTCCTGAAGTGTATGGCGCACATTATCTGCTTATTGCCACTGTCGTTGGTGTCTCCTTAATCGGAGTTGTTCTCTTTGGAACCATTTCTGGATCTATGCTTCCCATCGCCCTAAAAAAACTAGGAGCTGACCCAGCGGTATCATCAGCTCCTTTTGTTGCTACACTTGTAGACGTTACAGGTGTGATTATCTATTTTAATTGTGCCTACCTCTTCTTGAAAGGCACTATGCTATAATTAAATCGCTTGGTGATTAAATGGCTGAAGCACCATTTCACTTACAACACCACTCACGGGTTGTTGACAAAGAAACCAAATCGACCTTGCCGCCTCTTCCTCTCTGATCATTTTTTCTTTCTGTACTTTCAAATCAATTGTATCCCAGAAAGGTGAATCAACACCACCTAAAAATAAATTGGTAATGCGTATTTCAGTACGTTTCAATTCTTCCCTGATACTTTGCATCATCCCAACTATTCCATACTTGGAGGCAGAATAAGCCGCTGCTCCTGCCATAGGCACTTTGCCCAGAACACCAGGTACATTCACAATCAATCCTTTTTTTTGCTCTTTCATTACAGGAAGAAAAGTTTTGACCAGTAAAAATGACCCTACCAAGTTAGTTTGTAGAGATTGATTGAATTCAGCCAAAGAAAGCGTATCCATTGATTTGATAATCCCAATACCAGCCAGATTGATTAAAATATCAGGTGTGCCTACCCTTGACAAAACAGCACTACCAAGTGATTGCATATCTGCTTCATTGGCAACATCAGCAGCAACCGAATGTGAGGAATTTAAACCCAAATCATTCACCAATTGGTCCAATTTTGACTGATTGCGACCGGTCACAAATACCTCTGCTCCACTTTGGTGAAGCAACTTAACCAACTGACGTCCTATTCCTCCAGTAGCTCCAGCAACCACGACTTTCTTTCCTGTCAACTTTTCCATTTCAATATTTTTTTTAGTAAACATTCTAATGGAAAAATTGTTTTCAACCCATGACCATTAGCCTGATTTTCCCTCATCAGCTTTTTCACAAACACCCTGCCATTCAAGGAAAAGATCCTGTCTATTTAATGGAACAGGAATTATTTTTATCACAGTACAAATTTCACCGACAAAAATTGATACTGCACAAGGCAAGCATGAAAGCTTACGCCGCAGAATTGATTGCCAAAGGATTTAAAGTCACCTATATATCTGCTGAAAATAAATTAATCAACCTCAATAACTTTTTCCAACACATAAAACATTTGGGAATCCAAAAAGTGAATGCGTGTTTTCCAAATGACAATTGGTTAAAAAAACAAATTGATAATATAGCGAACAAGAACAACATCGCCTTCAAGTGGATTGAAGGACCAGATTTTCTCTGCACTCAAGAGGAAATAAATTCTTTCTTTAAAGAAAAGAAACACTATCATCAAACCGATTTTTATATCTATCAAAGAAAAAAATTAAAATGTTTGTTGGACGAGAAAAAAGGACCGCTGGGTGGAAAATGGACTTACGATTCAGAGAACAGAAAAAAACTACCCAAGAGTATATCAATTCCTGTTATTGAATTTCCAAAAGCGGATGAGCACCTTACTAATGCAATAAAAGAAGTTAATACACACTATACACATCTACCTGGATCAACCACCCTGCCAAATGGTCAATTTCCATGGGCATGGACAAGAAAGCAGGCTTTAAATAACCTGCAATTATTTTTAACACAACGCCTCAACCATTTCGGAGAATATGAAGATGCCATAGCCAGTGAGGAACATTTTATCTTCCATAGTTTACTCTCCCCTTCCATCAATATTGGACTACTCACACCAAAAGAAGTGCTTGAAGCAACATTAGAATATACTTCAAATCACAATATTCCAATTAACTCACTAGAAGGATTTATAAGACAACTCATTGGCTGGAGAGAATTTATACGCGCAACCTATTTGTTAAATGGCAGTTACCAACGAACAAGAAATTATTGGGGATTTACAAGAAAAATACCACCATCATTTTACACTGGAGATACAGGAATAGTGCCAATAGACCAGACAATTAAAAAAATCCTAAAGACTGGCTATGCCCATCACATTGAACGCCTTATGATACTGGGTAATTTTTTTCTACTCTGCGAATTTGATCCTGATGAAGTTTACAGATGGTTTATGGAATTATTTATTGATGCCTATGATTGGGTGATGGTACCTAATGTTTATGCCATGACTCAGTTTGCAGATGGAGGAACACTGACCACAAAACCTTATATCAGCGGAAGCAACTATATCTTCAAAATGAGTGACTATAAAAAAGAAAAGCCTGAAACTGAAAATACTTGGCATTTCATTTGGGATAGTCTTTTTTGGCATTTCATGAACAAACAACGTTCCTTTTTCTTAAGCAATCCACGTTTGGGAATGCTCATTCATACTTATGATAAGATGTCTCCTCAAAAACAAAAACTATACGATGATTCTGCTAAAGCCTTTTTGAAAAAACTGGATACTGAATTGGAAAATGTACCTTAGCATCAAGAAATATACCTGAAAGATGAAGATCAGTTCCATAGAACTATTCCGCCTAACCATCCCCATGGAGCCTTTTGTTATTGCAACTGAAACCTGTTATGCTGCTGAAAATATTTACCTCCGTATCCATACTGATGAGGGCATTAGTGGAGTTGGAGAATGCAGTCCCTTTCCTATGCTGGTTGGCGAAACCCAAGATACTTGCTTTTATGTTGGCAAAGTTCTAGCTAAACTACTCATCGGGAAAAATCCTCTGGAAATAGAACAAAGACTAAATGAGCTGGATGCATATATTGCATTAAACAAGACGATAAAGAGCGCATTTGACATGGCTATGCATGATATCGCAGCTAAAAAAGAAGACAAACCATTATATGCATTTTTAGGAGGCAAGAAAAAAACCATTCAAACCGACTTAACCATTGGTATCAATACGCCAGAAAAAATGGCAGAGACTGCTATTCAATTTGTGAGGGATGGCGTGAAGATAATCAAAGTTAAACTCGGTAAAAACGGACCTGAAGATATTACACGTATTGAAAAAATAAGAGCCGCGGTAGGTTCAGCTATACAACTAAGAATAGACGCCAACCAGGGTTGGGATTTTGAAACCGCACGTTCAACTTTGAATGCCATTACAAAATTTGACATTCAATTTTGTGAGCAGCCTATGCACAAACGTTACGACTATCTTCTACCAGAACTTAAGTCAAGTGTTACCATCCCTATTATGGCAGATGAAAGTGTTTTTGACCATTATGATGCAGAACGACTAATTAAAAATAATAGTTGCACTTACATCAATATAAAATTGGCCAAATCTGGAGGCATATTGGAAGCGCAAAAAATTGCTGATACTGCAGCCAAATATAACATGCCCTGTATGTTGGGAGGAATGGTGGAAAGTAGACTTGCTTTAACCGCTAAAGTACATTTGGCAATGGCTCATGATAATCTACATTTTTATGACTTGGATACTTGTTTACTGGGACATTTGACAGATCCGGTTATAAATGGTGCCCGTTACAATAATTATTTTTTAGAATTAGATGACGTGCCAGGTATTGGCGCAGATATTGATCCGGTATTCCTTACGAATGCAGAAAAAACAGTGATTTAAACTTTACACATGAAAGAGAAAAAAGCATCTGAAACAAAAGTAATAATGTCTGAATTGGTCTTACCCAATGATACCAACTTCTATGGCAACCTTATGGGGGGACGATTGATGTACTGGATGGATATAGCTGCAGGGATTGCTGCTGGAAAACATTGTAATGTTGCTTGTGTAACTGTGTCAGTCGATAATATCTCATTTGAAGCTGCCATAAAACTAGGACATGTAGTGCATATTGAAGCTCAGGTTTCTCGGGCATTTAAAACTTCTATGGAAATTCACATTAAAGTGTGGGGAGAGGACCTTACTCAACAATACAAATATAAAAGCAACGAAGCCTACCTCACTTTTGTTGCTATTGATGCCAACGGAAAACCAAGAACAGTCCCTGAACTCATTCCAGAAAATGAAGATGAGAAAAGATTATATGATGGAGCCCTTAGGAGAAGACAACTCAGGCTAATTCTCGCGAAAAAAATGAAACCTGAGGAGGCTACTGAATTGAAGGCGTTATTTACAAACGAATAGTTACTAAACAGGGAGCCCCTCATGATGGTGCTTACCACGCAACATGAATTTTCTGCTTTGTTCAATAGCGTCCATTATTTGATCTAAAATTTCATCAATACTCAAAGCTGGATCAAACTGTATTGGAGCTTTAAATTGAACAGAAAGCACAGTTCCTTTCTTTTTAAATCTTAACCCCTTTCTGTTAAAGGCCCTCCAAAATCCATTGATAACTACGGGCACAACAATAGGGTTCATCTCTTTCACAATATGTGCTGTACCTTTTCTTCCAGGAGCAAATGGCTTGGTTGTACCTTGAGGGAAGGTAATCACCCATCTTTTTTTGAGTGCTTCATAGATCTTGGTATAATCATTTGCAT
>CAZDTN010000050.1:0-12040 GCA_964508355.1 uncultured Sphingobacterium sp. | reverse complement strand
CCATTGGAAATGGTTTGGCTGCAGGGTTTACAACCATGATTGGTAATTTGGCTGGCGCATTCGCCAATCTTTATTTTTTAGCGATGCGCGTCAATAAGAATGTATTTATTGGGACTGGTGCTTGGATTTTTCTATTTATGAATTTGTTCAAATTTCCTTTCCAAGTATTTTATTGGAGGAATATCAATGCAGCCACTTTAAAAGTAGATTTGTATTTGATACCTGCTTTATTGCTAGGTTTTTGGGCTGGCGTAAAATTGGTTGATAAAATTCAAGATGAGCAATATAGGAAACTGGTTATTGTGTTGACTTTAATTGGATCAATTATAATGATTATAAAGGCATAATTGTATATGAGAAAAATTACAGTAAGTTTTTTGGTATTAATAATCTTCCTTACAGCAGGTTGTAAAAAAGTAAATGACGCAGCGGTAAATGAAGTTGAAATTGGAGCATTATTGTCCCTAACGGGCAATTGGTCATCATTGGGTCTTACTTCACAAAAAGCGATTCAGTTGGCTATTGACGATGTGAATGCTTATATGGAGCAAAAAGGTACAGCGACTAGATTTACAGGTATGGTTTATGATACTAAGTTGGATACTGCGATCGCTAAGCTTGCAATGACGGATGTTGTAAGAGTAAAAACAAAATATATTATCGGACCGCAGTCAAGTGCAGAACTTGCTACAATTAAGCCTATTGCAGATCAAAATGAAATTCTTGTTGTTAGTCAGGGTAGTACTGCGAGCAGTCTTGCTATACCCTCTGATGGAATTTTCAGGTTTTGTCCTGGTGATGTCGTTGAAGGTCCTGCTATAGCAAAAACAATGTATGCGGAAGGTAAGCGTGTAGTAATCACGCTGGCTAGAGATGATGCAGGGAACAAGGGACTACAAACAAGCGTTGGAACTTCCTTTACTTCCTTAGGTGGTCAAGTTGATGCTATAGCTCCTTATCCCGCAAATTTGAATGGATTCGATAATTATCTTGGTACTTTAAAAGTCAAACTTCAAAACTATATCAATAGTCAGGGTGCTGGTAAAGTAGCAGTTTATTTGGCTTCATTTGACGAATGTGTTGCTCTTTTTAAGCAGGCAAGTAATGATCCAATTTTTTCATCAGTTCAATGGTACGGAGGAGATGGGGTTGTATTGAGTGCAGCATTGACTGCTGATGCACTCGCTGCAAACTTTGCGATAGCTACCAAATTCATTGCACCTAATTTTGGTTTACCTGTTATTCCTCACCCTGATTTAGCTGGAATTTCAGCTGCAATAAAAACCGCGACTGGACTAGAGCCCGATGCTTATGCGCTAGCAGCTTATGATGCAGTTTGGGTAATTGCAAAAACTGTAACTGGCCTAAATGGAAATAGTTCATCTTATGCGATAACAAAAAATGTTTTTAATGTTGAGTCTAGTAAATATTTTGGCATAACTGGACCTTTATTATTGAACGCAGCTGGAGATAGAAGTACTGGATCTTTTGATTATTGGGGAATTGTTTTTGAAGGTGGCTCATACAAATGGAAGCTCGTTGGAAAGTCCCTCTGATAGATGTAGTCCGGGTAGTTCAGGGTATATAAATTTTTCTTGCGGCTGGAGCGCAGTTTTGAAATCTTTTTTGATGGAGTAGGATTCAAGTTCCTCATCTTGAATTTGAAAATTAGCTATTGAACTAATTTTTTCTTGCGTCAACCCTTCTTGAAGCCATTCATTTGCTAATACTTCAGTGAGTATACACGGCATCCGCTTTTTCTTGTTGTGTATTTTAGCCATTAAATCATTTGCGGCTGTAGTAACAATTGCAAATGTATCAATACTTTCGCCCGTTTCTTTGTCGGTCCATGGTTGATAAATCCCAGCCATGAAAAAATGACCTGCATTTTTAACTCGAATAAAATAGGGGTAGGCATTTTCTTTTTTCGCGCCAATGGGTTTATAGTGCCGCCATTCATAAAACCCTGAAGAAAGTACAAGGCATCTTCTGTGCATTGCTGCATCTTTGTACATTCTGCTTTCCAGTACATTTTCACCTTTGGCATTCAGGGTGGTGAATTTCTCTCTGCTTTCACTTAAGTTTTTAGAAGTATTAATCCAATTGGGGATGAACTCCCAATGTGCCATTTCAAGTGTTAGTTCTCCGGTCTCTTTATCCTGTTTAAGAATAGGCCATTGGGTGTATTCGAAACCACTGGTCACATTTGCATGAATTGTCTTTTGTATTTTCTTCTCCTTATTTGCGATTTTAATGATGTCTCCTATATTGAGGTTGATGCTATTGAAATAACACATACAATCTATTTCCTTTAAAAATAGTTAATCTGATATTGTCAAAAATGAATTTTCGTATTTATGGCTTAGTATTGCAATCATAAATTCTAGCAAATGAGAAAATTATTGACTGCATTAAGTTTAACGCTATTGATTGTGTCTTGCAAAAAGGAAGCAGAAATCCCAACTGAAAAAACATATACTGTTAAGTATGAAGTTGTAGGTACACCACAGCCCAATGGGTTTATCAGTGGAAGTATTTCCTATATTTCAAAATCTTCTACGTCTGCTACCGGCTCAATGAGTATTAGTGGGTGGACAGTAACTGAATCAAACTGGGCGTTAAAACCTGGAGACAAAGTAGGGTTTACTGCTACGCTTTCTAACCTTGCTTCTTATCAGGCTGCAATTATTGTTGATGGTGTAATTAGAATAAGAGAATTTGAGTCTTCAACCTTTCCTTTGAACTATCCAATTACCTTGTCGTACACAATCGAGTAAAATATAAAAAGGCCCGCAGCAAAAGCTGCAGGCCGTGTTACTCAGTGTCCTCTTGATTATTAAAGAACTCCTTGATTATTGTTTACTCCAGGCTGCCAGCCATCAGAGAGTGTTCTCATGAAAGCAACGATGGCATCTTCTTGAGCACTGGTCAATCTAAGATCACCAACCCTTCTTGTGTTCATGGTAGCAGGGAACTCCGGTGCTGCCCATCTTGGATCGGTATCTCTTGTGTTATAGAAGTGTACAACTTCTTTTAGTGATTTCAAAACACCATTGTGCATGAAACGCTTGTTACCTTCGCCTTTAGCAACGTTTCTAAGTGTTGGGGTTCTGAAAGCGCCCATAAAATCTGGGGCCAAAGCAATCCAAGCAGGATTCCCACTAGCAGCCAATCTATCACCAAGACCACCATCCAGATTTGTAGCTGGATTTCTTTTCATACTTGTAAGGAATTCCATGTTCTGTGGAAGACCAAGATTATCATAGCTCCAATCAGTAAATAAAGCCGGAACACCACCAACAGGCGTCATTGTATGGCAGTTATCGCATTCAGCTTGTACAAAAAGGTTCATACCTTCTTGCTCGATAGCAGTGAATTGTGCTTGGCCTCTTTGAACAGCATCAAACTTAGAAGTAAACTGGTTAACTTCAACTGAAGCTTCATATTCTGCAATAGCCAAACCAATTTTTTTGTAATTATCAGCAATTTCTTGCGGTGTATTCATTTTTAGAGAATTGCCCCAAGCCTTACTCCACAGTTCCACATATTTTTTATCGTTCATTAATTTAGTCAGTACAGAAGCTTCAGAAGGGTGATTCTGCTCTACTGGATTTAAGAAAGGCCCGATAGCCTGATCTCCTGCAGGTACACCTGTAACTGCACCTGTTGCTCTACCATCCCAGAATAATCCACCAATGAATTCATCGTTAACTACATCATGCATAAATGGCGGTGCAAATGTTGCATAAGCAGCGCTTGGTGGTTTTCTACCTCCAAAAGCACCTGCTACAGCACCTTCACCTATACCCGCTCTGAATCCACGCGTATTTGGTCCTGATGGCATATCACCCATACCAACAAATCCCATTTGTGGTAAATGGCAAGATGCACAAGATTGCATTCCACTAGGCTCGGAGAAGCGAGAGTCAAAATAAATTTTTCTACCTAATTCTGCCTTTGCATTTAATTTACCATTCAGACCCCTGATTCTTGATTGATCAACATCCAATTGGTTTACATCCAAGTCTTTTTGACATGAAGCGAGAAAGGCGATACCCAGGAGGGCAATGAAGAGCTGTTTAACGTTCTTCGTAATCATAGCTAACGGTTTTAAAAAGTGAGTAACTGATTTATATCAAGACCATGCCAGGCATGAGTCGGTTGACCATGTTTGATATAAGAGATTGGATGTAGGAGGTAAATCGGAAGGATTGGATGAAAACGAAATTGATTTCGTTTAAGAGGATGCAAATTTAAATTCCTGTTTTAAAAATTGCAAGAAATGTTTAACATTTTTTTTACAAATCTTTTACAAATGAACAAGAACTACTTTGCTGGATGATCTTTCAACTTATTGAAGATCAGCTCGGTAAGACGTAAGAATTGGAGTTTTGAATTTCTGTAAGAACAATACAAAAGGATGTAATTGTTAATACTGGGTAGCAAATATAGATAGTAGTTATATTAAATACAACATTTTTCTATACTTTTTTGAGTACTTAAATAACAATGCGCCATACATCTTTGTATGGCGCATTGTTATTTAAATTTTAAAATCAAAGTGTGGCTAGACGGTTAGGCCCAGAGTTAGACCATCCATCGCTGAGTGTTCTTAAAAAGGCTACAATCGCTAATTCTTCTTTTTTTGAAAGTCCCAGGTTTCCAACTTCTCCTGTTTCCATGTTCATGCTTACCTCAGGTGCTCTCCATATTGGGTCAACATCTCTAGTATTGTAGAAATGAACTACTTCTTCTAAAGATTTTAAGGCACCATTGTGCATGAATCTTTTGTTGTTTTCACCTTTGGCTACATTTCTCAATGTTGGTGTTCTGAACTTACCCATGTTTTGTTCTGCCAAAGCTTTCCAGGCTGGATTCTGGCTATTAATAAGTACTCCTCCTAATCCAAAGTCTGTAGGCGCATTATTTCTGTTCATTGGATTCGTGAAATCAATATTGGTTGGGAGGCCTATGTTTTCATACCCAAAATCAGTAAACATAGCTGGGAGTTTATTCTTGCTATCTGATTCATGGCATTTATCACATTTGGCTTTTCCTTTAAATAATGCTAGTCCCTGTTTTTCTAATGGCGTTAAATCAACTTGGTTTTTGGTATAAGCATCATACTTGGATGTGAACTGATTAACTTCACTGCTTGCTTCGTATTCTGCTATCGCTAAACCAATTCTATCATAATTCTGTGCGATTTCATTTTCAGTATTTAAAGGCATATCATTTCCCCAAACTGATTTCCAGAGTTTCATGTATTCTGGATCATTTTTGATTTTTGCTAATACAGACTCTTTACTTGGGTGATTTTGTTCAACCGGATTCATGAAGGGTCCTAAAGCTTGTTCTGCTGCAGGTATACCTAAACGTAATCCAGTCGCTCTTCCATCCCAAAATAGTCCACCTTCAAACTCATCTACATTTAATCTGAAAGTTGGGCTGTAAGTTGCGTAAGCCGCACTAGGTGGTTTTCTTCCGCCGTAGGCACCAGAAACTGCACCTTCTGCAATACCAGCAATGAAGCCACGTGTAGTTGGTGTAGAAGCAACACTTCCCATACCAACAAATCCCATTTGTGGGAGGTGACATGAAGAACATGACTGCATTCCACTTGGTTCAGAGAAACGTGCATCAAAATAAATTTTTCTACCTAAGAGCGCTTTCTGACTAAGAGGACCGCCTGTAACGCCTCTTACCCTGCTTTGGTCAAATTCAAAATCTTGTGGTTGGTTCAATTCTTTGGAACAAGAGAACATAACAATGGCGGTACATAGTACTGCGCCTATTTGATTAACATTTTTTGTAAACATAGTCGGTTAGGGTTTGCTGTTAGAGTGAAGATTAGACATAGGTATACTGTTCCGGCTTTTTGTAAAAAACCAGTGCTTAGTTAATCAGAGAAAAATTGGTAAGGGAAGTTTTTCTTTCGAAGAGAGGATGGAAAAGCCGCGGATCAATTGATAATGCAATTATAGAAAAATTCTATAATAATTACAAGTTTTATCTATATTAATTTTTAGTAGTCTTTAGTTTTTCTTTTGTGTTGATGTAAAGACTTGATAAAACCAGGACTGTTCCGATAAATGTGTGGGTGCTTATTGGTTCATGCATGATTAAATTAGAAAATAAGAAACCAAAAATGGGACTTAGAAAAAGCCAATAAGAACTTCGGTCGCCATAATTTCTTAGTAGAAAAATCCAGCTTTGAACCGCTGCAATTGAAACCATAAATACCAACCAAAAGGTGGCCCCCCAGAAAGCAATGTCAAAATTATTTTTCGAGGCGTCCCAAGTGAATAGTAATGCTGGCAAAGTGAATAGCGCCCCAAAAAGTGTTTGCCATCCGTTTATAGTAAGCAAATGCAATCCCTCCCATTTATTCTTTTGAAAATAGATGGTACCAACAGAATAAACCGACATACTTAGAAATAGAATGATTAATCCTCTAACTGAAGCATGACTGGCAACTATGAGAGGGAAGGAGCAGATGGTAACACCTATAATGCCAATAAGTAAGGATAGTATTTTTATGAAAGCTAACTTTTGTTTGTCCCATATGGCTAAAGCAACAGTAATAATTACTGGGTTTATAGCTACGGCTAAACTTCCTAGACCAGCTGAAACTTCACCAATAGCTATGATGAATAAACCCAAGTAAAGGGATATATTCAATAGACCATATATTGCCAGTTGTTTCCATTGATTTCCTTTTGGAAGTTGTTTTTGTAGTATAGCATGTGAAATGATCAACATTAAAAGTCCGGCTATACTAAATCGAATAAAGGAAATAGTAAACGGTTGAGCTGCGGTTAGACCAATTTTTGAAGCCACTGAAGCTGAAGCCCATAATGCAGCAAAAGGGAAACCAATTATCCAATATAAAGCGGGACTAAGCTTTGTTTCTTTCATTTTACATTTTTGGCATCCTTACCTGAATTACCAAGGATGATAAGATCGTTATTATCCCAATTAAAACAATTGCTGTGTTTATACCAAATAAATCTGCAGAGATACCAGAAATTATTGCACCAATTGCATAACCCAAATCTCTCCATAATCGAAATGTACCAATAGCTTCTGCTCTTTGTTGTGGTGGAGTAGCTTGTGCTATAGTCGACAAGAAAGTTGGATATACAAGCGAAGTTCCCAATCCTAATAAGGCACTGAGTGTTATTAGCAGAAAATATGCACTACTATAGGGTAATAAAAGAATTGCAATCCCTTGAAGAAGCATACCCCAAAATAACATGTTCTTTTTTGAGTAGTTATCTGATAGCTTACCAGTTACCAACTGTGCTATTCCCCAAACTGTAGGATAGATGGATGCAATAATGCCAATATATGTGTTGTTGTAATTATAACTTAACAGGAGTAAAGGCAGTAAACCCCATATCATGCCATCATTAAGGTTGTTAACCAGTCCAGCTTGTGTTACTGAACCAAGGGTAGGATTTTTATAGGTCGTCTCCCAGAAAACGTTTTTCAGTTTATCACTTTCATTTGTTTCTTGTTCAACGTTCATGAACTTTTTAGTATCCTCTACAAAAAATATGGTTATTAATAAACCTAGTACGGCAATGATAAATCCCAAATAAAAAGGGTAGGGACTTACCCCATACGCTTCTGCAATATAGCCAGTCATCAATGCCATTAAACCTACTGCTAAATAACCTGCAAATTCATTGAGACCCATCGCTAATCCTCGGTCCTTTGGCCCTACTAAATCAATTTTCATTACCACTGTACTACTCCACGCTAACCCCTGGTGGATACCCAGTAATATATTCGAAAAGACTATCCATGTCCATGTATCTGCATAGATTAAAATAAAAGGTATAGGAAGTGCTAATACCCATCCAGCAATAAGTAATTTCTTTCTGCCAAATCTGTTTGCTAGCTTACCAGTAAAATAATTTGAAACGGCTTTGCTTATCCCAAATACAACAATGAAAGATAAAATGGCGGTTGTTGATACTATTCCAAATTTTGTAGACGCAAATTGAGGAAAGATTGATCTTTCCAGTCCAACCATTGCCCCTACAAACGCATTTGCGATAACTAAAATGGTAAACTGTTTCCAGTTTTCTTTGAGCCCAATTTTAGCTATTGTATGCATATCAATTAACTGACGTATTTATTTATGAAATCCCGACAGTATTCTTTGATCATTTCTCTTACACGTACAAACTCTCCTTTAATTTCTTCTTCAGTTCCTTTTGCTTTTGCTGGATCTGGAAAATTGTAATGGAACAGTTGTGCATTACTAGGAAAATACGGACAAACCTCTTTCGCATGATCGCAAACAGTAATGACATAGTCAAAATCAATATCACGGTATTCATTTACGTTATTGGAAGTATGCATGGATATATCTATGCCATCTTCCTGCATTGTGGCAATTGCCTTGGGATTAACACCATGTGTTTCAACACCCGCGCTAAATATTTCTGCTTTATCGCCAGCGAATTTTTTTAAATATCCATGAGCTATTTGACTTCTGCAACTGTTACCTGTACAAAGGACTAGAATTTTTTTCATTTGATCTGGTTTAGCAGCATCCACCACCTGGTGTGCATTTGTTTTGGTTAATTGGTTTTTGAGCAAATACAGTGATACTAAAAATACCAGTATCTCCATTTTTGAAATCGTTCATTTCTTCAGTAGTTAAATAGTTTTTCAAAATATCATCTGGGATAACAATTGCTTTTTCTTTCTGTACAAGTACATTTTCAAATCCAGTGGCATGTATTAGTTCCAAATAAACCTGCTTTTGAATTGCACCTGCAACGCAACCTGCATACATCTCTGCATCTTTTCTTAAACCATCAGGCAATGCGCCAACCAAAACAACATCACTGATACTAAAATGCCCCCCTGGTTTTAAAACACGATAGATATCCTGAAATACCCCATGTTTATTCGGCACAAGATTCAATACGCAGTTACTCACGATTACATCGGCAACATTTGCGCTTATGGGCATGTGCTCGATATCACCCTGTCTGAATTCTACATTGTTAAAACCTCTTGCTTCAGCATTGGCTCTTGCTTTATCAATCATGGCAGGCGTAAAATCGACACCTATTACTTTTCCAGTTTCACCTGTTTCATGGCGTGCAATGAAACAGTCATTACCAGCACCGCTTCCAAGGTCTACCACCACATCACCTTTCTTTATTCTTGCAAATTGCGTAGGCAATCCGCATCCTAAGCCTAAATCAGCATCTGCATGATAACCTTCCAATGTGGTATAGTCATCGCTCATGATGTTGTACACTTCTGTTGAGCATCCACCTGCACCACAGCAAGATGACATGTTGGTTTCCTTATCTTGTAAAGCAATTTCACTATACTTTTTTCTAACGATTTCTTTTAATTGTTCTTCTGTTTGCATATTTATTATTTTTATTTTATCGTAATCTGACGATGATTTAAGTCAAAAAAAATCAACAACAATCGACTTTTTTTTCTTTAAGTAATTCCATAAATCCACTCAGGGTAGCAGATGCTTTCTTCCACTCTTTTTCATCTATACAATAACATACAGAAACACCGTCAATGTCGCCTTTAATTAAGCCAGCTTCTTTCAACTCTTTCAAATGTTGTGAAACTGTGCTTTGAGACAAAGGCAGTTCATCTACAATGTCTCCACATATACAACTTTGTTTTTTGAGCAAAACATGCAAGATGGCTACCCTTGCTGGATGCGAAAGTGCCTTCGCGTATTTAGCAATACTCAGCTCTTTGCTGGTGTAATTTTCTGTTTTACTGATTCCCATATTAATCGTAAAATTACGATTAATATTCAGATTACCAAAATTGATCTATTCCTGAATGAATAACTTATAGAAGGTAATCATTCTGTTGAGGTCTTCTTTGCCTAACCTCTCGTCAATGCCATGAAAGCCCTTTACGTCCTGCATGGGACTAAAATTAAGTACTGATTCACTAAATGGTCTGAAATACCTTGAATCGGTAGCCCCGACTACCAGATACGGAGAAACCAACACATTGGGTAATACTTGTTGAGTGAGACCTTCTATTTTTTTGAAAGTAGGATGATCGGCTGCAGTAGTAGGAGAAGCCTCAAAGAGCGAGATGGTTTGTTTCTTAACAATAACACGCTCATCATTGATAGCCTTTTTTACAAACTCCACCACATCTTCACTGGTTTGACCTGGTAAGATTCTACTGTTGAACGTAGCTTTTGCAATTGACGGAATTACATTGTCCTTGATACCTGCTTTTACAATTGTTGGAACCAGTGTTGTATGGACCATGGCATTGGTCTGGTTCGATGCTTCCATTTTTTTAACAACAGCTCCTTTGAACAACCACATGTTGGCCATGACCATTTTCGTTAGAAATGATTCTGCACCAGCAGTCCTGTTGAGTAAATCCTGGACAGGAGGTGCAATCAACGCTGGCATTTGTTTTGCCCTGACTTTTGCAATTGCTTGATTCAATATATCAATGGCAGTTTCTTTCATGGGCGTTGAAGAGTGGCCTCCAGGTATTTCCACCGTTAAATCAATATTGGTATATCCTTTTTCGCCAGTACCCACTACCGCGACAGGCCTACCCGTTGCTTTGAATTTTTCCGTATCTACCATTCCTCCTTCATCCAATACCAATGCAGGTTTGATGTTGCTTGAGTCAAACCATTTTGAAAAAATAGCTGCACCTCTTTTTCCTGAAATCTCTTCATCATGACCAAAGCATAAGTAAATGGTTCTTGCTGGTTGAATGTTTTCTCTGAGCGATAATTCCACTGCTTCCATGATGGCAATTGCAGACCCTTTATCATCTACAGCACCTCTTCCCCAAATTGTATCTTTTTCGATGGTTCCACTAAATGAAGGATAGCTCCATTTGCTTTCAGCTATCGCTTCTACTGGTACCACATCCGTGTGTGCCATCAGTACATAGGGCGCTAGTGTGGTGTCTTTGCCTTTCCACTTGAACACATAACTGAATAAGTTGAATGTTTTCTTTTCTAACTGTTGATGCATTAATGGATAGGTAGTCTCCATGAATGCTCTGAATTTGATGAATTCAGCAGTATCAATAGGAAGCGTATCGCCAAAAGAAACAGTTTTAATTTGAAGAGCCTGACTTAAATGAAACGCTGCAGAGTCGTATTTATTAATTGAAACAGAAGACTTTGAAGCTTCTGTTACTGGATTAAAACGGAAAGTATTAAAGAGTAGAACTGCAATTAATCCTAGTAAGATAAAACCAAATGTGATGAAAATACGCTTGATCATGAGCCTTTTATTAAGTGTTACAAGTTAACAATTCTTGACAAAATGAATATGCATTCTAATTATCATCAATAAAAAAAGAGGGCATTTTTTATGCCCCCTTTTTTATGAAAAACTTTGATTGTACTATTTTGTGGCAGCTGTGCCGGTTGTTACCGTTTTTGGTAATACTTCAATATCTGCTATTTGTACTAACGTTTGTCCTTTTGGTGCTTTGTCGTTGACAAAAACAAAATAGACAGTATGCTTTCCACTTACATCATTCAAATTAATTTTTGTTTTTATTGGACCTCGAGCAGTTGTGCTAATGAAATCTGATTTACCTGCTAGTGATCCATCTGGACGATCTAGTCTGATTTCTACAGTGGCACCTGCTGTTGGGTTTCTTGGATTGCCCATTACCTTCACTTCAAATCCTGCCAGTCCAGTCAGATCGATGTCTTTGTATCCAAGGTATGATTGATTTGCATCCATGTTCAAGGATTTCATTGGTGTGATGTATTTTGTAAATCCTTTGGTCATGTCAGCCAATTCTGGATTGAGGTTAGGATAGCGAAGTACAATAATTTCTTCTCCTACCAATGGCTTCATGCTTGCAGTTCCTTTATCACGATAAGCTGCACGCATCACATAAGTTCCTTTCTCTTTTTGTTCTGTCGCTGGCTTAATTTCCCAGTTACCTTTGATGGGTGCTGATTTTACGACTGGTTTCTTCTCTCCAGTAGTCATGATGTATTCTACTATTGCCCTTGAATCTGCAACACTCA
>CAZDTN010000049.1:0-12159 GCA_964508355.1 uncultured Sphingobacterium sp. | reverse complement strand
TTTTTTTCTGTGAAATACTTTCCATCTTCCGCTATTTTTCTTTTCTCTTCTTTAAGGGCATCTTTTATTCTGTTTTTGGCTTTGGCGGTAACAACTGAGCTCAACCAGTCCTCTGTTGGTTTTTGCTTATTGGAAGTGATAATTTCAATCTGATCTCCACTCTTTAATTTATGACCTATAGGCACCAGCTTGTGGTTAACCTTGGCGCCAATGCATTTGGATCCTATGGCAGAGTGAATTCCAAATGCGAAATCAAGTGCAGTTGAACCAACAGGAAACATCCTTACATCACCCTTGGGTGTATAAACATATATTTCTTCTGCAAGAAATGATGTTTTAAAATCCTGAAGGAAATCAATAGAACTGATGTCTTCTCCTCCTAGCGCTTCTCTGATTTGAGAAAACCATTTATCAAACCTGTCTTCTTCAGCTCCTCCTTCTTTGTATTTCCAGTGAGCAGCAAGTCCCTTTTCTGCAATTTCATTCATCCTCCTTGAACGAATTTGTACTTCCACCCATTTACCTTGTGGACCCATTACCGTTGTATGCAAAGCCTCATATCCATTGGCCTTGGGGTTGCTCAACCAATCGCGCATACGCTCAGGCGCTGGATTGTACATATCAGAAACGATAGAATAAATCTTCCAGCACGTCTCTTTTTCAAGATCAAAAGGTGCATCAACAATAATGCGTATGGCGAAAAGATCATAGACTTCCTCAAACTCCACATTTTTCTTCTTCATTTTGTTCCAGATGGAATGAATGGATTTGGGTCGCCCATAGATATCATACTTAAAATCAGCCCGATCCAATTTTTCCTTTACTGGCTTGATGAACTCATTGATGTATCGGCTTCTTTCTCTTTTTGTTTCAGCTAATTTTTTTGCAATCTGTCTATACGTGTCTGGCTCCAGGTATTTCATGGCCAGGTCTTCCATCTCTGTTTTCAAATTATAAAGACCCATCCTGTGTGCAAGCGGAGCATAAACATAAACTGTTTCAGAAGAGGTCTTCAATTGCTTTTCACGCTTCATGCTATCGAGCGTGCGCATGTTATGCAAACGATCAGCCAACTTGATTAAAATAACCCTGGGATCATCCGTTAGTGTCAGTAAAATCTTTTTAAAGTTCTCCGCCTGTTGTGTGCTGTTGTTATCTACTACCGTCGCAATTTTGGTCAACCCATCAATAATCTTTGCCATCTCAAGTCCAAATTCCTCTTGGATGTCTTCTAAGGTTAGATCAGTATCTTCTACAGTATCATGCAAAAGTGCACATATAGTGGACCTGACACCCAGTCCAATTTCTTCTACACAGATCATAGCGACTGCCAACGGGTGGAAAATATAGGGTTCACCCGTTTTCCTGCGCATGGTCCTATGCGCGTTGACTGCCAATTCAAAAGCCCTGCGTACCAGTTCTTTATCGCCTGTCTTCAATTTGGGCTTTAATACCCTCAGCAAAGCCCTGTATCGCCTAACTATTTCCTTTTTTTCCTGCTCTTCTGACAGGTTATAAGGCTGCTCCACCATATCTTTTACCAAAATATCCATTACCTCAAATTTACTGAAAAAGGAAATGATTGCCTTTTTTTCATTGGAAACTGCTACCTTTGCAACCCACTTTGAAAAGAGCCGCTGTTTGAGACCAAACAGATTTTGCGGGTGTGGTGAAATTGGTAGACACGCCAGACTTAGGATCTGGTGCCGCGAGGCTTGGGGGTTCGAGTCCCTCCACCCGCACACCGCTCTTTTCTCAATCAAATAAGTATGGCACAGATCAACAGAGAGCAGTTGGCTCCACTTCACGAAAAAATTACAGTTAGCGTTTCTCCTGCAGACTACAACACAGCATTCGAGGCATCTTTGAAAAAATATGCAAAGTCCGCCAACATCCCAGGATTCAGAAAAGGGATGGTACCAGCAGGGATTGTAAAAAAAATGTACGGTGCATCAATTTTTACTGAAGAAGTACTTCGCACCATTGAAAATGAGCTGATGACTTACCTTCAAAAGGAAAATATTTCCTATTTGGGACAACCTCTTCCTGAGGACAATAATGATCCTGCCATGTTCAACCACAATGAACCCAAAGAATATGCTTTTTCATTTGAAATAGGCTTAAGACCTGAATTCAGTATTCCTGATTTAGGTAAGGCAAAAACAACACTGCATGTTGTTGAGGCGACTGATGAAATGATCAATGAAGAAATTGACAGAATCCAACGTCGTTTAGGTAAAATGACAGAACCTGAAACGGTGAGCAATGAAGAAGATGTATTGAATGTATCATTCCAGAAATCAGATAGCAAGGGCAATGTAGAGGAAGGGGCTGAAAAAAAGGATAACTCTTTGCTTCTAAAGTATTTTGCAGAGGGCTTTAGAAAGAACCTCGTGGGTAAGAAAAAAGAGGAGTCAATTGTATTACAATTGAGTAAAGCATTTGAAGAAAAGGAAAGAGAATGGATTGCCGGTGACCTGGGTCTAGACAAAGAAAAAGCGGAGGATCTTGATCAATATTTTCTATTGACCATCAACAAAATTGCATTTGTTGAGAAGAGAGATCTTGATGAAACTTTCTTTAAAGAGGCATTGCCTGGGAAAGACATCGCAAGTGAAGAAGCCTTTAAACTAGAAATTCGTAACCAGATAGAAGCGTATTGGAAGCACCAGGCTCAACACCTGTTAGAGCACGAAATCTTCCACATTTTGTCTGAGGATACAAAAATGGACTTCCCTGAGGCTTTCTTGAAAAAATGGTTATTAAAGACCAACGAAAAAGGACAGACTGAAGAAACTATTGAAAAAGAATTTCCTGCTTTCTTGAATCAATTGAGATGGACGTTGGTAAGCAATGAAATTGGAACACAAAATTCAATTCAAGTCAACCGTGAGGAAATCATGGACAGCATGCGCCAGCAATTAATGGGGTATTTTGGCTCTATGAACATGGGTGGTAATTTCGACTGGTTAGATAGCTATGTTGATAGAATGATGAGTGACAAAGACCAGGTAGAAAATGCATACCAACGGGTGTTCAGTTCAAAAGTTTTGTCTTGGGCTGCAGGCCAGGCAAAACCAAAGGAAAAGAAGGTGACAGCCACTGAATTCGCTGAACTACAAGGCAAGCACAATCACTAATTATCGTACAACTCTATAGGGAAAGTGAAAAGTGAGACATCATTTTTCACTTTTTCGTTTTTACGAAAAAGCATGGCATTTTGTCCGCTTTTCAACCGGGCACGGAATTTGGACAGTTTTGTAGTAATTTGCTCATCTTAAAGATCTAGATATGAACCTTGGTAAAGAGTTTGAAAAATTTGCGATAAAAGACAGAGGAATATCCAGCAATACCCTGCATGGTTATACCAACCATATGGTAACCAACCTCACCCCCAATATCATCGAAGAAAGACCGATGAATGTGGCTGTAATGGATGTGTACAGCAGATTGATGATGGATCGTATCATCTTTCTAGGATATCCCATTTCAGATGAAGTAGCCAACATCATCACTGCCCAGTTGTTGTTTTTAGATAGTACTGACAGGACACGTGATATCCAAATGTATATCAATAGCCCAGGTGGTTCGGTATATGCAGGTCTAGGTGTATACGACACCATGCAATATGTAACTCCAGATGTATCTACGATTTGTATTGGTGTTGCCGCAAGTATGGCAGCTGTGTTGATGTGTGCAGGAACACCAGGTAAAAGAACTGCCTTAAAACATTCCCGTATCATGATGCATCAGCCCAGCGCAGGTGCAGGTGGGCAAGCTAGCGATATTGAAATAACTGTTTCGCAGGTAAAAAAACTAAAACAAGAGTTGTACGAGGTGGTTTCATTGCACTCTGGTCAACCAGTGGATAAAATTGCTGCGGATTTCGACAGAGATTTCTGGATGACATCTTTAGAAGCAAAAGAATATGGACTGGTAGACGAAGTATTGTTACTGAACCCTAAGAAAAAGAAGAACGCTTAAACAAGCTTATATGAAAATGAGACAAGTGTTTCCAGCTAGAATGGATGATGAGCAAGAGCCTAAAGAAAATGGAAATCCCATGGAAAACATGGTATCCACTGCACGTTTCGACAAAAAATTCATCGAAGAAAGAAAGATATTTTTATGGGGTGTTGTAGATGATAAGTCGGCAAAGGACATCACAGCAAGACTGATGTACCTGGACATGATTGACCCAGGAAAAGAAATTAAATTCTATATCAACAGCCCTGGTGGCGTTGTAACCAGCGGTATGGTTATTTACGATACAATGCAAATGATCAAATCGCCAGTATCTACCATATGTATGGGTATGGCAGCGTCTATGGGCTCTATCCTGTTAAGTGGTGGAGAGAAGGGAAAGCGATTTATTTTCCCTCATGGAGAAGTCATGATTCACCAACCTTCAGGAGGTGGGCAAGGAACTTCTGCTGATCTGGAAATCATGGCAGAACAGATCAAAAAAATCAAAGCCTTAGGTGCACAAATTTTGGCGGATAACTGTGGGCAGTCATTTGAAAAAGTAATGAAAGATTTTGACCGTGATTACTGGATGGGCGCTGAAGAGTCGCTTGCCTATGGTATTGTAGATGGAATTTTAAGCGAACTCTGATAGTAATCTATAAATAAAAAATATGGCGAAGTCGACTTTGCATTGTTCATTTTGCGGAAGAAGCCGGGATGAAGTAAAAATCTTGATCGCGGGACAAGAAGGTCATATTTGTGAAGGATGTGTAGAACATGCCAAAGAAATTGTTTTGCAGGAAGTCGACAATAAACAAACAGCTGCTTCTGGATACAAATTGAAAATCAAGAAACCTGTCGACCTTAAAAAAAGTTTAGACGAATATGTAATTGGTCAAGATGAAGCAAAAAAAATCTTGTCTGTCGCCGTCTACAACCATTACAAACGCCTTAACCAAACCATAGACAAGAATAAGCGTTCTAAGAAAGAAGAGGAAGAAGATGAGGTAGAAATTGAAAAAAGCAATGTCATTATGGTTGGTGAAACCGGCACAGGAAAAACCTTACTGGCCAAAACCATTGCCAAACTACTGAATGTCCCATTTGCGATTGTGGATGCCACAGTGTTTACCGAGGCTGGCTATGTTGGTGAGGATGTAGAAAGTATTCTAACCCGTTTACTTCAAGTTTGCAATTATGATGTTAATGCAGCTGAAACAGGCATCGTATACATCGATGAAATAGATAAAATTGCCAGAAAAAGCGATAACCCTTCAATTACCAGAGATGTAAGTGGGGAGGGTGTTCAACAAGGTCTATTGAAATTGCTGGAAGGAACTGATGTACTAGTACCACCACAGGGAGGGAGAAAACATCCTGATCAAAAATTGATAAAAGTAAACACACAAAATATTCTATTCATCTGCGGCGGCGCATTTGATGGTGTAGATAAACTCATTGCAAGAAGAGTAAACACAAATTCAATTGGCTTTAATGTAAACAAGAGTTTACAGGAAGAAATGAAAAACAACCTTTTGAAATTTGTCAATGCTCAGGACTTGAAATCATTTGGATTGATTCCAGAACTGTTGGGAAGATTGCCCGTAGTTACCTACCTAGACCCCCTCGATAGTGAAACCCTTCGCTCAATTTTGGTCAAGCCTAAAAATGCGTTGATGAAACAATACAAAAAATTGTTTGAGTTGGAAGGGATCAACTTAACTATTGAAGACGAAGTGATTGATTTCATGGTGCAAAAAGCAATGGAATTTAAACTAGGTGCCAGAGGTTTACGTTCAATCTGTGAAAGCATGCTTACAGACGCTATGTTTGAATTGCCTTCCAGTAACAAAAAAGAATTCAAATTGACTGCTGAATACGCTCGTCAGAAATTTGATCAATCTAAGATGAACTTGCTTAAGGTAGCCTAAATGAAAGAATTGATTGATCAATTAATGAAAGAAGCAGGACTTACCGAAAAACAAGCTTTAGAGGCAATTCGTATCATCAAAGACTTTGCAAAAAGAAAATTTCCTGTATTTGGTGGAGCAATCGATAAACTTTTCGATAAATATGCTCCTAAGCAGGAAGATGATTTCCTTGATTAATATTCAAAATTCAAATACGGCGCTATTTTTTCCAATACATTAAGGTCTATTTGAATTATTTTTTCCATGTCAGCTTTTTTACTAAACGGACCATGCGTTTTTCTATATGCCAAAACCAATTTGGTAAATTCATGATTTGCATAAGGATGTCTTCTTAAAGCTGAATAATCGACTTTATTAATAGAGATTTTTTGAGGGACAAACCCTTCCTCAATTTTTAGATAAGGATAAAAAATATAGAAGGATGAATCAGAGATACCATATACTTCTTTTAATTGTTCAGGTTGCAAAAATCCTCCTAACCTATCTCTATAACGCACAATTCGGGACGAAAGTTTTTCCCCAATAGCTGGCAGTTTTTCAAATTGGATACTATCAGCCTTATTGATATCAATGGGATGTAGTTTTTGTTTATTGTATGAAATACCTGCCACTTGGTTATATATCCTATTTCTCTGCTGCATACTATCATCACTACTCCTCATTGCTGAATCTAAAGTGTTTCTTGTTTTGCGTGGTTTAAATTGGGGATTTATAGAAAGCAATACCTGTGCTGCACTATCCATGTCAACATAATTCACTTCAAGAATTTCTTCAATGGTTTGATCTTTAGAAAATAAATAGGGTACAATCCAAACCAACAACGTTATACCAGACAATACATACACCCCTACTCTTTCTTTTTTTGTAAAAACAAAATAGCTACCTATAAATTCTTTCCATTTCACGTGTTAAAAATAACCATGCCATAAACTGGAGTAAGGTGAAAAAAACGAATAAAAGGCAGATTAATCTACTGCAATCCGAAGACCATCATAGGCTAAAAACATGCCCGCAGGTAATTCTTGTGAAACTACTTGATGCAATCCTAACTGATGACTGATGTGTGTGAAATAAGTTACTGGTATTTGCAATTCAACAGCTAAATCTATAGCTTCTTGTAAAGTAAAATGTGACAGGTGTTTTTCTTTTCTCAATGCATTCAAGACCAAGACTTTCGAACCTTTAATTTTTTGCTTTTCATCTTCGGCAATAAAATTAGCATCTGTGATATAGGTAAAATCGCCTACCCGATAGCCTGTCACACCCATGTTGAGGTGTTTCACCTGAATTGGCTTGAATTCTAAATCTCCTACCATGAATGGAGAATTGTCTTTGATATTAAGTTCAAGAGAAGGTACACCGGGGTATTTTTTTTCAGCAAAGGCATAGTAAAAATCTCGCTGAATAGCATCTGCTGTTTCTTTGTTAGCGTAAATCGGCATAACACTTTGGTGAATAAAATTAAAAGCTTTTACATCGTCTAGTCCAGCAATATGATCCTTGTGTGAATGAGTGAATACAACAGCATCTAGTCGTTCAATTCGTGACCTCAGCATCTGATATCTGAAATCAGGTGTAGTATCAATTACCACACTCGTTGAAGCTGATTGAATATGTATACTACTGCGTAGCCTTTTGTCATGTTTGTCGGCCGAAGAACAGACCGCACATTTACAAGCTACCATGGGAACACCACTACTGGTTCCAGTCCCTAAAAATTCAATGGTCAGCGACAAATATGAAGATTAAAAAATGAATTAAACAGCTGCTGGCTCTTCAGTAACCGATTCGGGTTTTGTAATCACCTCTTCATAGAATTTTCTACTCTCAAGACTGATGTGATCTGTTTCAATTTTTAAAACAGCAAGCAAATCAATCAATGTATTTATTCTACCCTCAGTTTGTAAAAATTTATTCAATACAACAACTTTCTTCGATTCTAATATGCAATAACCACTTTGAAAAGTACCTCGCTCATACCTAAGTATGTATCCGGCTTCGGAAATGATCTTTTCCAACTTCTCAAGAAAGGCAGGTGTAAATTTCAGCTTCATGGATCATTTTTTACAAATTTACTGATTGGGTATTTTCCCAACGAAGAGCCAACTGATTAGTTGTGAACATTTTTACTATTTGTTGTGAATAATCCTAATTGTGCTTAGATGCCAACCTCACAATAGGGACAATCATTTCCTCCAGTGAGATACCCCCATGTTGAAATGTATTTTTATACAGATTTGCATAATGATGGAAGTTATTCGGATAACATAAAAAATCTTGGCCTCCTGCAAATACATAAGAGCTATTCATCGAATATTTCGGAAGACCTGCTTGCTCTGGTATTCGGTATGAGTGTACATCCCTTGCATTGTAATCAAGATTTTTTCCTGTTTTGTACCTCAAGTTATTTGTACTGTGTTTATCACCTATAATCTTAATGGGATGCTTTACCTGTACACTGCCATGATCAGTGCATAAAACGACAGTACACTTTTTCTCTGCAATTTTTTTCAAAGCCATTAACAAGGGGGAATGAGTAAACCAAGTTTTGGTTAGACTACGGTAGGCGGTTTCATCTGCTGCCAGTTCTTTAAGTACATCTAACTCTGTTCTGGCATGACTCATCATATCAACAAAATTATAAACTACAATAGAGAGTTGATGATTTAACAGTGTCAAGGCATTATCGGCTAATTTTAAAGCATCATCATGATTTACTATTTTATGATAAGTAAAGTCAATATCAGTCCTTTGTATTTTTTTTAATTGTGCTGTGAAAAAGAATGGCTCATGATTATTTTTCCCTTCTTCATCATCATCTTTGACCCAATGCTGTGGAAATTGTTTTTCGATTGTTAAAGGCATTTCTCCTGCAAAAAGAGCATTTCTACAATAATGTGTTGCAGTTGGCAAAATAGAATAAAAGCAATCCTCTTCTATCAAATTAAAATGTTCATTCAATAGTGGCTCAATAACTTTCCACTGATCAAAACGAAGATTATCAACAATTACCCAAACTAAGGGAAGCTCATTATTGATATAGGGTAATACTTTTGTTTGAAACACTTTGTTACTCATCAAAGGAGCAGTTTGATCAGTAACCTGTTGCCAGCTAGCATAGTTTCTGGAAATAAATTTAAAAAAAGCTTGATTGGCCTCTTTTTTTTGTGCCAGGTGTATTTCTTTTAGTTCTGTACTTTCGCTTTTTTCCATTTCAAGCTCCCAAAAGCTTAGCTGTTTATACAATTCAGTCCATTCGCGATAATCTTGATCACCTTCCAAACCATTAAGCATAGTTCGGAATTGCATTTGATAAGCTGCTGTTGTCTTTTCCGCAACTAATCTTTTGTTGTCTAATAATTTCTTCAAAGCAAGTAGGACTTGATTAGGATTAACAGGCTTAATAAGGTAGTCTGAAATCTGAGAGCCAATGGCTTCATCCATAAGGCTTTCAGTATCATTTTTGGTAACAAGCACAATTGGTAAATGGGGGTAAATTTTTTTAACCCGGGAAACAGTTTCCAACCCACTCATTCCTGGCATTGATTCATCAATGAGCATCAAATCGATTTGATGTTGTTGCAAATAAACTATCGCATCAAAACCATTGGTAAAAGTAACGAGCGCATACCCTTTCATTTCTAAAAAGCGCTTGTGCGCTTCGAGTATTTCAATTTCATCATCAACCCAGATAACTTTTGCAAGTGCCATTCAAAAAATATTGTGAAACCTTCAATCGATTTAGAATAAAGTTAGCGAATACCTCAACGGGTTCATACCTTTGCCGAGGTCACCGTAAATATTTAACAAAATACAACATGCCATTCAGGAAAATCATAAACGACCCAGTTCATGGCTTCATTACCATCAATGATCCCCTCATTTATGAAATCATCTCACATCCCTGGATACAGCGATTAAGAAGAATCAACCAGATGGCCATGTCTTACCTGGTTTATCCAGGTGCTGTCCACTCCCGCTTGCACCATGCATTAGGAGCATACCACTTGATGCACAATGCAATTTCAGAACTAAAACAGAAAGGAGTTGAAATCACGACAGAAGAGGAGCAAGGAGCCAAAATCGCCATTTTATTGCATGATGTAGGTCACGGACCATTTTCACACGCATTAGAATCCTTACTGGTAAAAAATCTTGGTCATGAGACTTTATCCATGATGATCATGGATGAATTGAACAGAGAAATGAAGGGGAAACTTGACACCGCAATTGCCATTTTTCAAGACACATATTCAAAAAAGTTTTTACACCAGCTCATTAGTGGTCAGCTTGATGTAGATAGAATGGACTACCTCACCAGAGACAGTTTCTTTTCTGGTGTAATTGAAGGCATGATTGGATGCGACAGAATACTTAAGATGTTAACGGTATTCAATGGTGAGCTCATGGTGGAAGAGAAGGGAATTTATACCATCGAAGAGTTTTTAGTTTCAAGAAGACTCATGTATTGGCAGGTTTATCAGCATAAAACTGTACTTAGTGCGGAAATGACATTGGTCAAAATACTAGAACGTGCAAACTGGCTTTATCAGAAAGGAGACCAAACAATTGACCACAAAGACGATTTGAGCCATTTTTTGTTTGGCCACCTCACCCAAATCAATCGCAAAGAGTTGGAAAAGTTCTGTATGTTAGATGATAGTGATGTTATCAGTAGCATTAAGAAATGGAGAAACCATTCAGATCCCGTACTATCGATTTTGTGCAATGCGTTGCTTAGCAGAGATCTCTTAAAACTCCGTCTACAGAATGAGCCAATCACACTGGAGGAGGTGCTTGAAAAAAGAGAGGCAATTGCAGGGAGTCTTTCCATAAGTCAGGAAGATGCTAATTTTCTTGTTTTTACCGGTGAAGCTGAAAACAGTCTTTATAACCCAAATAATGAACGCATCAATATTCTCTTTAAAAATGGGGAGGTACGCGACATTTCTCAGGTAGATTCACCGCTCATCCATCAAAACCTGTCACATCCTGTAAAAAAATTTTACATTTGTTTTTACCAACATCCCAATGGGCTGTCTAAATAAATAGAACTAAAACCGAACCTGCAGTCGACATTTTTGTTAGCTGCTCAGCGCAATCGTAAAATATGCAATTTTCAGCCGAACAAATAGCCGTACTCATTCAGGGAAAAATAGAAGGCAATACCCACGCTTTGGTGGCGGGATTTAATAAAATTGAAGAAGCAGGTCCCCATGATCTAGCGTTCTTAGCCAATCCGAAATACGAAGACTATCTATACACTACAAAGGCTGGCATTGTGATCATCAGTAATCAACTTGAACTTAAGCAGCCAGTCCACTCAACACTTATTAGAGTAACTGACGCCTATTCCTCATTTGCTACCTTGATGCAACATTATCAACAAATGAAGGCCAAGGCATTGGTTGGCATTGAACAACCTGTGTTTATTCACCCTACAGCTAAAATTGGCGACCAGGTATATATTGGTGCCTTTTCCTACATTGGAGAAAATGCCGTTATAGGAAATGAAACAAAAATTTTTTCCCAAACATTTGTCGGTGCAAATGCGACGATTGGCAACCGAACAGTATTACATCCAGGAGTAAAAATTTACCACGATTGTACAGTGGGTAATGATGTTACCATACATGCGGGGACTGTATTGGGTAGTGATGGTTTTGGATTTGCACCACAACAAAATGGTACATACAATAAAGTACCACAATTGGGAAATGTAGTTATTGAAGATCATGTAGAAATTGGTGCTAATACCTGTATTGACCGCGCTACCATGGGTTCAACCATCATTAGGAAAGGAACGAAATTGGATAACCTGTTACAGATTGCCCATAATGTTGAAGTAGGGGAACACGGGGTCATCGCTGCGCAAACAGGTATCAGCGGTAGTACAAAATTGGGGAAGAATGTGATGATAGGCGGACAAGTTGGCATAGTAGGACATATTACCATTGCTGATGGTACAAGAATCAATGGACAAAGTGGTGTGAGTAAATCGGTAACCGAACCAAATACTGCATTAAACGGCAGACCAGCCAATGAATATGGTGCTTCTATGAGAGCCCAGGCCGTTTACAGAAAGCTGCCTGAATTGGATAAAAAAATCAAGGAATTAGAGGCATTAATCACCCAATTGATCAAAGAAAGAGAGGCCATTCTTCTCAAATAATTGAAATTCAATAACTTACAACCATTTTTCACCATTAAAAAATGGTTTATCTTTGCATTCAATTTGTTCTATGAGTCTTAAACAATTCAA
>CAZDTN010000048.1:0-12506 GCA_964508355.1 uncultured Sphingobacterium sp. | reverse complement strand
CAAAAATGCTGGCGAAGGATAAGGGCATCGACCTTTCGCAAGTAAAAGGTTCTGGCGACGGCGGAAGAATCATCAAACAAGATGTTGATAATTACACACCAGGTGCAGCAACTGTTTCAGCACCAGCCTCAGGCGCTTCTGCAATACCAACACCAACATTTGTTGCTGGTGTTGAAGGTTATGCTGACACACCACTGACTTCAATGCGCAAAACAATTGCAAGAAGATTAGGAGAAAGCATGTACACTGCTCCTCATTTCTACTTGAGCATGGAAATTTGCATGGATAATGCAATTACCGCAAGAGCTGCAATGAATGAAGTAAGTGGTACAAAAATTTCTTTCCAAGATATGCTAATCAAGGCTTCGGCCTTGGCATTGAAAAAACATCCTGCTGTCAACAGCAGCTGGATGGGAGATTTCATCCGCACTTACAATCACGTGCATATTGGTTCAGCCATTGCATTACCAGAAGGCTTAATTGTCCCTGTAGTTCGTTTTGCAGATCAGAAATCACTTTCTCAAATTGCACTTGAAGCAAAAGAATTGTACGACAAAGCCAGAAATAAGAAAATTCAACCACAAGACTTCACTGGAAATACCTTCACCATTTCTAACCTGGGCATGATGGATATTGATGAATTCACTGCCATCATCAACCCCCCAGATAGTTGTATATTGGCTGTAGGAAAAATCAAGGAAGTTGTGGTGAAAAAGGGCGATGGATTCACTACTACACAAATGATGAAAGTAACTTTGAGTTGTGATCATAGAAGTGTTGATGGTGCTGTCGGTGCAGCCTTCCTGCAAACCCTGAAAAAATACATGGAGAATCCAGTCGTGATGCTGGTATGACACCCAAAAAAACCCTCGTTTTAGGCGCATCATCAAAGCCAGAGCAGTACAGCAACATGGCTGTGAGAAATTTATTGTCGGCCGGACACCCTGTTGAGGCGATTGGGAGAGAGTCATTACCCATTGGATCCATAATAGTAAGTACTGTCCCTGAACAATACAAAGACATTCATACGGTGACAATGTACCTCAATGCAACGCGACAGTCAGCATATGAGGACTATATTCTCTCACTTCATCCTAAAAGGATCATTTTTAATCCCGGGGCTGAAAATCCCGCTTTTGCCGAAAAAGCACGCCAAAATGGTATAGAAGTACTCGATGCCTGCACCCTGGTTATGCTCTCAGTTGGCACCTATTAGGAAGTGATTTTCCGTAAATACTGCAATTTTTCCCCTCTTTGGATAGGTACTAATACTCAATCTGTCTGAATAACTACGCGAAAGATAATAGAACAGACAATACCTGCGTTATAGTTGTGTACCTCTATGAAACTAAACAGAAACTAGAGCCCGTTTTTTAATCCGTACCCTATTTAAATTAATCCAACTTCCTAAGAAACAAACTAAAAGTTTTAAGCCTCCCCTCCTAAAGGGGAGGCTTTTTTTACGCCATACTCCGGAGGTTTACTGCTTATCTTTGCCGCATGACAACAAGAAATGTGAGAGTTCGATTTGCGCCTAGTCCCACAGGAGGTCTCCATCTTGGAGGGGTAAGAACCGCTTTATTTAATTACTTATTTGCCAAACAGCATGGAGGCACTTTTGTATTGCGGATTGAAGATACCGACCAAACGAGGTTTGTCCCTGGAGCTGAACAATACATCATTGATTGCTTAGCATGGTGTGGAATATCACCAGATGAGGGCCCTCACGCTGAAGGGAAATTCGGACCATATAGACAGAGTGAAAGAAAAGCGAATTACCGAAAATATGCAGAACAACTGGTAGAAAAAGGATATGCTTATTATGCATTTGATACTCCAGAAGAATTGGAGAAAATGAGAGAGGATTTCAAAACTCCATCTAATCCATCTCCACAATACAACAGCAGACTGCGTATGCAGTTGAAAAATTCTTTATCTCTAGATGAAAAGAATGTTGCCGACCTGCTTGCCAAAAATACACCTCATGTCATCAGGATCAAGATGCCTGAAAATCTGGAAGTAAAATTGCAAGATTTGATTAGAGGAGAAGTTATTTTCAATACTGATCAGGTAGATGACAAAGTACTGCTCAAAGCAGATGGTATGCCTACTTATCACCTTGCAGTAGTAGTAGATGATTATGAAATGCAAATTAGCCATGCTTTTCGTGGAGAAGAATGGCTACCCTCTTCACCTGTCCATGTTTTATTATGGGAATACCTGGGATGGAAAGACAAGATGCCAGCATGGGCACATTTACCATTGATCCTAAAACCAGATGGACAGGGTAAACTAAGCAAGCGAGATGGCGACCGACTTGGATTTCCGGTATTTGCAATGGACTGGCAAGATCCAAAAACTGGAGAGCTGACAAAAGGTTTTAAAGAAATGGGGTTCTTGCCAGAAGCCTTTATCAATATGCTGGCACTTCTTGGCTGGAATGATGGCAGCGGTGAAGAGTTATTTGACCTAGATACTTTAGTCGCCCGTTTTAATATCGAAAGAATTCACAAAGGGGGCGCCAAATTTGATTTTGAAAAAGCAAAATGGTTCAACCAAGAATGGATTAAAAAAACAAATGATGAGCAGTTGTTACCTCATGTACAAAGATTACTTTCATCTCATAACATCATCGCAGATGAAGTAGCATTACTTTCTCTTATTCCTATGGTAAAAGAAAGATGTCAACTACTCAATGACTTCAAAGCACAACTTTCTTATTTTTTCCAAGATCCAGCAGAAGTCGATACAGAAGCAATTCGCACAAAGTGGGACGCTAAAAAAACAAGTTTTTTCCAATCATGGTCAATGCGACTAGCTAATTTATCAGACTGGCAAACTCATGAAATTGAAAATAGTTTTAAAGCACATGCTGCTGATGCTGACATAAAACCAGGTGAATTACAATTGCCATTCAGAATCATGTTGGTAGGTGGAAAATTTGGACCACCTGTTTTTGAAATTGCTGCTAAAATTGGACAAACAGCAACATTGCGTAGAATCAATCACGTTTTGAAAATGCTTGAACAATGAAACAAGCTCAACCATCACTGCACACCAGACCCATCAGAGTACTGATCGCTAAAGTTGGATTAGATGGACATGATCGTGGCGCTAAAGTGATTGCCACCTCACTCAAAGACTCGGGTATGGAAGTCATCTACACAGGTTTACGCCAAACACCAGAAATGGTAGTGGAAGCTGCTTTACAAGAAGATGTTGATGCGATAGGTATCAGTATTTTATCTGGAGCACACATGACCGTATTTCCAAGAATCATTAACCTGATGAAAGAAAAAAGCATGAATGATGTCTTGCTCACAGGTGGTGGAATCATTCCTGAAGAAGATAGACTAGTCCTTGAAAATATGGGTGTCGGAAAACTTTTTCCACCTGGAACAGTATCAACTGAAATTGCAACTTATATCAGTAGCTGGGTGAAAGAAAACAGATCATTTTAAAATTTGCTATATGAATAATCATGTCTTACTGACTGAAAAAAAAGATGCAATAATGTTGATTACTATCAACAGACCTGAAAAACTAAACGCACTCAACAGCGAAGTACTTGATGCACTAGATGTAATAATCGAAAATCTAATTCAGGATAAAACGATAAAAGGAGCCATCATCACTGGTAGCGGCGAGAAAGCATTTGTAGCTGGTGCAGATATCAGCGGTTTCCTGAAGGGAGATAGGAATAATGGTGCGCAATTTGCTGGAAGAGGTCAGCAACTTTTTTCAAAAATTGAACAATCACCTAAACCCATCATTGCAGCAGTAAATGGATTTGCTCTTGGAGGAGGCTGCGAATTGGCCATGTGCTGTCATTTCCGCCTAGCCTCAGAAAATGCAAAATTTGGGCAACCAGAAATAAACTTGGGTATTATTCCAGGATATGGTGGAACACAACGTCTGACCCGTCTAGTTGGTAAAGGAAGAGCGATGGAATTAATGATGACTGGTGAAAATATTGATGCGCAGGAAGCCTTACGAATTGGATTGGTCAATCATGTTTGCAAACAAGAAGAACTTGTAGCCACTGCAGAAGCAAAAATGAAAATAATTACCAGTAAATCCAGTATTGCTTTAGCCCAGGTGATTGAAGCAATCAATGCTGCAGACGGTGATCCAATAGCCGGTATGAATATCGAAGCAATTTGTTTTGGAAAAAGCTTTGCCAGCGAAGATATGGTTGAAGGTGTCACCGCTTTTCTTGAAAAAAGAAAGGCTAATTTCAAATAAGGGAACCAATACGGAACAAGATTTATTAATTTTGCGAACAAATTTTTACCATGGAATACAGGATTGAGAAAGATACAATGGGAGAAGTAAGCGTACCCGTAAACGCCTATTATGGAGCTCAGACACAAAGAAGTATAGATAACTTTAAAATCGCACAGGACACTAACAAAATGCCTAAAGAAATCATCAGGGCATTTGCTTATCTGAAAAAAGCTGCAGCGATTACCAACTTTGAAGCCGGTGTATTGTCTGAAGAAAAATCTAAACTCATTGGAAAGGTTTGTGATGAAATCCTGGAAGGAAAACTTGATGACTATTTTCCTTTGGTCGTATGGCAGACTGGAAGTGGCACACAAAGTAACATGAATGTAAATGAAGTTGTTGCCTACCGTGGTCATGTTTTAAATGGTGGCCAATTGAACGACAAGGATAAATTTTTGCACCCGAATGATGATGTGAATAAATCACAATCATCAAATGATACTTTTCCAACTGCAATGCATATTGCTGCCTATAAAATATTGATTGAAACTACTATACCCGGAATCGAGAAATTAAGAAATACACTTGCAGAAAAAAGTAAAGCTTTCATGCATGTTGTAAAAATTGGCAGAACACATTTCATGGATGCAACACCATTAACCGTGGGTCAGGAATTCAGTGGCTATGTTTCTCAACTTGATCATGGAATCAAAGCGATAAAAAATACTTTGGCGCACCTTTCTGAGCTTGCACTAGGTGGTACAGCGGTTGGAACCGGCATAAATACTCCAGCCAACTATTCAGAAAATGTTGCCAAGCATATTGCATCACTAACCGGACTACCATTCATCACAGCTGAAAATAAATTTGAAGCATTAGCGGCACATGATGCTATTGTAGAAGCACACGGTGCATTAAAAACAGTAGCAGTCAGCCTCATGAAAATTGCCAATGATATTCGCATGCTTTCATCTGGACCAAGAAGTGGCATTGGTGAAATATTCATCCCCGATAATGAACCAGGATCTTCCATCATGCCTGGAAAAGTTAATCCTACACAATGTGAAGCACTTACAATGATTGCAGCACAAGTGCTTGGAAATGATGTAGCCATCAACATTGGAGGAGCTAACGGACACTTTGAGTTGAATGTTTTCAAACCGATGATGATTTATAACTTCCTGCACAGTGCAAAATTAATTGGTGATGGATGTGTAAGCTTTAATGATAAGTGTGCTGTTGGCATCGAACCACTTCATGATAACATTGAAAAGCACCTGAATAATTCACTGATGCTCGTAACTGCCTTGAATACCAAGATAGGCTATTACAAAGCAGCAGAAATTGCACAGAAAGCACATAAAGAGGGAACCACACTCAAAGAAATGGCTGTTAAATTGGGCTACTTGACAGAGGAAGAATTTGATCAATGGGTTGTTCCATCTGAAATGGTAGGCAAACTCAACTAAGTTTATCCCAGATCAATTTCCGTATTGTCGCCAATATTTAAGGTTCGTGTTTCACCTTTGATGACTGTATCAGAGCCAATGAGTGAATCATGCAACACTACGTCGTATAGCTTAGTAAATGAACCTACTATTGATTCTTTGACTACAGAATAACTGATAACAGACTTCTCTCCTATGGTTACATTTGGACCAATAATTGCATTTTGTATTTCACAATCAGCGGCAATACTAACAGGAGGAATAATAATAGTATTTATATAGCCATCTGGATTAGCAATTTCACCTCCCCATTTTTTGAGCAGTGTTGCATTGCTTTCCAATAAAGATTCTTTTTTTCCGCAATCAAACCAATTAGCGACTTTTAATGTAGTGAATACCGCACCTCCACTTACCATACAATCCAGTGCAGGAGTTAATCCCATCTCACCTTCTTCTGCTATGGCCTTAGGCATCAACTGTTCAATACATTTAAACATCAAAGCAGTATCTGCAATTTTATATATACCAACCAAAGCATTATTGGTACGAGGTATTTGTGGTTTTTCAACCAATTTGGTAACGATAAAATTTTCGTCTGTCTCTGCCACACCAAAATCCCTAGGATCATCTACTTTTTTTACGCACAAAACTGATCCACTGGATTGCAAAAGAGACTCAACATTATATTCGCAGATGGTGTCTCCTAAAGCAATAACTACTTCATCATCTCCCACAAAATCTTTACATAAATAAACCGCGTGGCCTAATCCTTTTCTTTCATTTTGATAAATGATGGTAATATTGAAATCAGGATACTTTGCTTTTGCATAATCCATTATTTTATCTCCAAGGTAACCTACCACCAAAATAAAATCTTTGATTCCCGCATCTGCCAATTGATCAATGATAATACTGAGGATAGTTTTTCCAGCCAAAGGAATCAATGCTTTAGGCTGTGTATAGGTATGCGGTCTAAGTTTAGTGCCGGCACCGGCTACAGGTATGATCGCTTTCATATTTGTTTTGGTTAACGCTGACTTGCTATCAGCAGATTTAAATCGGTGTATTTCAAGTTGAAACGCTGACTTAAATGAAAGTTTGTCAGCGAACCCTTAAACAAATACACACCATTCCGAATATTGCTCTGGTGCCAAATCAATTCTTCCAAACCGCCTTCATCACCAATTTTTAGCAACAGCGGCATAAGTACATTACTAATGGCCTGTGAGGCCGTTCTTGCAAAACCAGAAGGTATGTTAGGAACACCGTAATGCAATACCCCAAATTTAGATACTACAGGTTGTTCATGAGAAGTCACTTCAGAAGTTTCAAAACAACCGCCTCTATCAATACTCACATCTACAATCACGCTGCCAGGGCGCATTTGCGCAACCATTTCTTCAGAAACTACTACAGGCGTTCTGCCTCCATGTGAGGTTAAAGCACCTACAGCTACATCACATGTCTTGAGTTGCTTGGCTAAAATTTTTGGCTCAATCGCTGATGTCCATATACGAACACCCATATTATTCTGCAATCGCTTCAACTTATAAATATTGTTGTCAAATACTTTCACACTGGCACCCATTGCGAGGGCTGTCCTGGCTGCATACTCCCCGACAATTCCTGCACCAATAATAATTACTTTAGTAGGTGGTATACCAGAAATTCCTCCTAACAAAGCTCCTTTTCCATTATTTGCACTACTCAAATATTGACCCGCAATCAACATCACAGCACTTCCTGCGATCTCGCTCATACTCCTAACAATTGGATTATGGCCGGATTCATCTTTTAAATTTTCAAATGAAAGTGCAGTAATTTTTTTCTCCATCATTTTTTCCAGGATATGTGTTTTCATCACAGGAAGATGAATTGGAGATATTATGGTTTGTCCAACTGACAACAAAGACAATTCCTCATCAGATACTGGAGCCGATTTCATGATGAGCTCCTGTGTAAAAATTTCTTTTTTATCATGTACTATCTGGGCACCAGCTTCTGCATAGTCTTTGTCTGAAAAATGTGCGGCGACACCTGCATTGTGTTCAACTATCACCTGGTGACCGTTGTTGACCAGCACACCAACTGCATCTGGAGTTAAAGCAATCCTATTTTCTTGAAAAGCATTTTCTTTTGGAATGGCGATTTTTAAAGCTGAAGCGGAGGGCTTTACATCCAGTGTCTCCTCCAATGGTTCGTAATGAATACTTGAACTGATGAATGGTTTTCTGATTGCCATGGGTAAATTGTACTACAAGTTAATCAATTTTCAGCGGATACTACCCTGATATGACGTTGATCATCTCGTACATGAGTGATTTCAACTGACAAGGCTTCATCGGGGATAATACCTGGCGCCATTTCAGGCCATTCAATAAGACAAAGGTGTCCACTGTACAAATCATCTTCTATCCCTGCATTATAGGCTTCTTCCTCCCCCTTTAGTCGATATAAATCAATATGGTAAATGAGTGAGGATATTTTGTCATGACTTGAAGTATACTGATTAACAAGAGAAAAAGTTGGACTACTGACTTGTTCTTGAACACCCCATATACCACATAGCTGCTTGATTAAAGTGGTTTTTCCGGCCCCTAGGTTACCAGAGAAAGTCACCACTTTAAACCGACTAATCAACTCAGCCAATTCAGTAGCAATTGCTGGTAATTCTGCTATTCCATAATTTTTATCCATCAAAGTCATAGTTCTGCGAAGATAAATTAATCAGTAAATTCGTAGTATGGAAACCGTAAAATGGAAAGTTGAGGGAATGACCTGTGCAAATTGTGCGCTAACCATCAACAAGTACCTTGATAAAAAAGGAATGCAGAACATCAGGGTAAATCCTATTGATGCAGAAGTGAGCTTCGAAACAATAGCAGGTACTGAAAAAAAATCCCTTATCAAAGGAATCAATGATTTAGGCTACCATGTCATAGATCAACTTCAAGAAGGTCCTGCTAAACAACCTTTTTTTTCTAACCAACGTAATCGCTTGCTTTTTTGCCTGCCATTCACATTGGTCCTCATGTTGCACATGCTTGAAAGTTGGATTCATATCCATTGGTTGATGAACCCATGGATTCAGCTTTTACTTTGTATTCCCGTTTACCTCGTGGGCATGTCGTTTTTTGGAAAGAGTGCATGGATCAGCTTACGCAACAAGATGCCAAATATGAATGTACTGATTGCTCTAGGCGCAACAGCTGCATTTGTTTATAGCTTAATTGGGACGTTAATGGGACAAGGAGAGCAGTATTTGTTTTATGAAACTGCTGCTACCATCATCACACTTGTTTTTCTTGGCAATTATCTTGAAGATGCTTCGATGCAATCCACACAAAGAGCTTTAAAATCTTTGGTGAAATCACAAAAAGTGATGGCAAACATGATTGCATTTGACGAAAACCACCAGGAAGTGATTTTACCGATTGAAAATACCCAACTGAAAGTAGGTGATCTGGTTTTGGTTAGAAGTGGAGAGCAGGTTCCAATAGATTGTAAAATTTTATGGGGTGAAGCACATGTGAATGAATCTCTCTTAACCGGGGAAAGTATTCCGGTCCACAAAATTGCTAAAGACAAAGTAATTGGTGGAAGCATAGTTGAAACAGGCTCCATCAAAGCTCAAGTAACTGCTACTGGAGACGATACAGTACTTTCTGGCATTTTAAACCTGGTTAGACAAGCTCAGGGGGAAAAGCCACCTATTCAACAAATGGCTGACAAGATTAGCGCCATTTTTGTACCGCTTGTCGTTGGGATAGCATTGGTAACCTTTATTGGCAATTATATTTATCTATCTAATTCAGGAGTACAATCAGATATATTTACACAGTCACTCATGAGAAGTATTGCAGTGCTGGTAATCGCCTGCCCTTGCGCCATGGGATTAGCTACTCCAGCTGCCATAGCCGTGGGACTAGGAAGAGCTGCAAGAACAGGTATACTCTTCAGAAATGCAACCAGTCTTGAGAATTTTAAAAATATCAAACAAATTGTTTTTGATAAAACTGGCACATTGACAACAGGAAATTTTCGTTTAGCGAAGTATGAAAAAAATTCACTGAACGAAGAAGAGTGGATCAGTATTGTTTATTCTCTGGAGAGATATTCTAATCATCCCATTGCACAGTGTATTGCTGCTTCATTTAAGACAAAAAATGAAATAAAATGGAAATCGATTGAGGAAGTAAAAGGTCTGGGGATGAAAGGAGAAGATAAAGATGGAAATATCTTCTGGGCTGGGTCATATAAACTAGCAAATAAGCATACCAAGGATAGCCTTCACAATGTTTATATTTTAAAAAATGATCAATTGATTGGATGGATAGATGTTGAAGATGAATTGAGGCCAGAGGCCAAAGAAGTGATCAGCTACCTCAAGTCAAAAGGAATTAAAACAATTTTACTCAGTGGCGATAAACAAGAAAAATGTGATCATATCGCTGGTATTCTAGGCATAGATGAAGTTTACGCAGAACAAAAACCTGAAGAAAAACTCATCAAGATTGCAGCACTAAATGCAGCTACACCAACTGCAATGGTTGGGGATGGCATCAATGATGCACCTGCATTGGCCAAAGCAACCATTGGAATTTCATTAAGTGAAGCTTCACAAATGGCAATCCAAAGTGCCCAAGTGGTATTGATGCATGCAGGTTTAAAAAAACTACCAACTGCGTTAGGCTTGGGGAGACATACTTATGTAACCATCAAACAGAATTTATTCTGGGCATTTTTTTATAACATCATTGCTATACCTATAGCTGCATTTGGGTTACTTACACCTACTTTTGGTGCAATGGTTATGGGATTAAGTGATGTTGTTCTGGCTATAAATTCTGTACGTCTATTTATCAAAAAAGTAATTTAGCAAGAAAGCATGACCCCGCACGAAATCCTAAAATATTATTGGGGGCACGATGCATTCAGACCTGCACAATTAGATATCATTACATCAATTCTTAATGGTAATGATACTCTAGCCATTCTTCCAACGGGCGGCGGTAAATCTATTTGCTTTCAAGTACCAGCAATGGCTAAAGAAGGACTTTGCTTGGTGATATCTCCACTAATAGCATTAATGGAAGATCAAGTTAAAAGACTGACCGAAAATAAGATGCCTGCGGCGGCTCTTGTTTCTGGTATGAGGCTTCAAGAACAAGAAGAAATCATTGCTGCAGCAGAAAACAATGAATTAAAATTCCTCTATGTTTCTCCAGAACGTCTGCAGTCAAAAAAATTTATCGCTGCACTACAATATTTGCCTGTTTCCCTCATTGCAGTTGATGAAGCACATTGTATTTCTCAATGGGGATATGATTTCAGACCCGCTTACTTACATATAGCTGCCATCAGAGAAAATGTAGAGCGAGTTCCAATCATTGCCCTTACCGCTTCCGCAACTGGCAAAGTAAAAAAAGATATTCAGGATAAACTATTGATGGAATCTCCAAAAGTTTTCATGACCTCTTTCAATAGAAAGAACCTGACGTATTTGGTCGAAAAGAGTCCAGATAAAATAACCAAGATCATCTCTTGGATAAAACAACATCATGGAAGCGGAATCGTTTATTGTAGAACAAGAAGAAGAACAAAAGAAATCAGTGACGCACTAAATGGAAATCAAATAAAAAGTGATTTTTACCATGCAGGAATTGGCCAGGAAATAAGAAAGGAAAAACAAGAACGTTGGATTAACGGTAGCCTTCCTGTCATGGTGTGCACTAATGCATTTGGTATGGGTATCGATAAACCAGATGTGCGATTTGTCATACATGCTGATTCCCCTGATTGTCTTGAAAATTATTACCAAGAAGCAGGAAGAGCAGGAAGAGATGGACTTCCTGCAAAAGCGATTCTACTATACAATGATGAAGAATTACAGGAGTTAAAAGAGTTGCCTGAAGTGAAATTTCCAGACATGAGCATCATCAGAAAAGTTTACCATGCCTTGGGTAACTATTTTCAATTACCTATGGGAGCTGGAAAAGGAGTTTCCTATTCATTTAACCTTGAAGACTTTTTACAAAAATTCAAACTAGAAACTAATGAAGTGCTTTATACACTTCAGGCATTAAAGCAAGAAGAAATCATAGCATATCTTGAAAAATCTTTTGCACCCTCTAGTGTACAATTTATTGCAGATCGAAACAAGATTGAATCATTTGAACAAATACAGGTTGTATTAGAACCAATTATCAAAGCACTCTTAAGAACATACGGTGGAATATTTGATGGACCAGTTAACATCAATGAAACACAAATGGCTTGGATGCTTAAACGGGATATCATTAGCATCAAAGAACAACTTGTAGAATTGCATACTGCAGGTATTATTGAATATGCACCCAAACATGATAAACCACAACTTACCTATCTGCATGAGCGTGTTAGAACAGAAGATCTTCACATCAATCATAAAAACTATCTGGAAAGGAAAAAAGTATACCAGCAAAGAATAATGAACATGATTGACTATATCTATTCCACAAGATGTAGATCAACATTTATTGGGAACTACTTTGAAGATTCAGCTATTGAAGAATGTGGAATATGTGATAATTGCAGTGAAAAACAAATTGCTCCTTACAGAGAAAAAATAATAGAAAGAATTATTACTTCTGTTTTACATGAAATCAAAGAAGAGCCAAAAAAGATTGATCTTTTGTTGAAAACAACCGGAGCTGACCAAGTGTCACTTGCAAGCGCAATTCGATATTTAAAGGACGAACAAAAAATTAAGGTTTTTCAGGATGGCACCATTGGACTAAAATAAAAAAGGGCTGGATAGAAATCCGCCCCGTAAAAATCCAATATCCTATG
>CAZDTN010000047.1:8748-12537 GCA_964508355.1 uncultured Sphingobacterium sp. | reverse complement strand
GTTCGAATTCTTCTGTTCATGTTAATAAAATTCATCTTCTTCCTCCTGCGTGGCAGTCCGGATGAACAAACGGATTAAAGGATTAAGAAATAAAGCTTTTCTAAATGCAATGCCCAATAAAAGGATAACCAAAAACACCCCGCCTCCACATAAAAAACCCATTGCTGCACTGCCTAGGAGGTCTGACATAAACCAGGAAAACGCAATGACCAGAAAAAGTAGAAAAAACAAAACCATGAAACTGATTAGTGTAATCAAGATCAACATGCTCAAAGTGCGGGAAAGACTTCGCACAGAGGTTAGCTTCAACAGTTCAAGTCTTGTCTCGAAATAATCAGCAACCAACCGCTTGTTTTCTTTATAAAAGTCGTTGAGGTTATCCTGCATAGTAGGTCTGGTTAAGTAACTATGAAGGTATACAATCCCCGTTAGTATTTTATGATGGTGGTCAGCTTTAAAGGTGACCAACAACAATTTTGCCGGTTTCCCCTTTTTTGCTATCTTTGTATCCGAAACAGGAACAATTGAAGGGAACGGAGTCGTTCCCTTCTTTATTTCTATACCATGTCGAACGAAGAAAAAACATTGAAAATCAAAGAGTTAGCTGCTGGGCTTCTGTCAGCTGATCCTTCCATTTTCCTTGTGAGGGTACATATCAGACCTATTAACAACATTTCTGTATATGTAGATGGGGATCAAGGGGTTACGATCGACAAATGTGTGAAATTGAACAGAGCCTTGTACAAGCAGATTGTAGAGCAGGGAGTTTGTCCGGATGGTGAATTTGCCTTGGAGGTTTCTTCACCTGGGGTTGACGAACCGCTTTTAATGGAACGTCAGTATACCAAGAACATTGGCAGGGTGGTAGAGGTTACAGATAACGAAGGGAAGCTGATTGAGGGGAAGTTGTTAGGCATAACTGCGGAAGGAATTGAAATTGAGGAAGAAAAAGGAAAAGGGAAGAAAAAAGAGGTGATTAAACATTTAATTCCTTTTTCATCCATAAAGTCAACAGTAGTTAAAATCATATTTTAATAAAATAGACAAGAATAAAAACGATAGGCTATGGCAAGTATCAATTTGATCGAGTCCTTCCAGGATTTTAAAGATGCGGAAAACATCGATCGTCCCACGCTCATGAAAGTACTTGAGGATGTATTCAAGACTTTGCTCCGTAAAAAATATGGATCGGATGAGAGTTTCGACGTCATTGTAAATACAGAAAAAGGTGACTTGGAAATTGTGCGCCACCGTATGATTGTTGAAGATGGTAAAGTAGAAAATCCTTTGATGGAAATTGAATACAGTGAGGCCATCAAAATTGAACCCGACTTCGAAGTTGGTGAAGAGTTGTATGAAGAAGTAGATATCATGGACTTCGGAAGAAGGGCCATTCTTGCTGCCAAGCAAACCCTTGCCAGTCGAATTGGTGATTTAAAGAAAAATGCATTGGTAAAGAAGTATGGAGATCGCGCAGGCGAAATCATCAATGCAGAAGTATACCAGGTTTGGAAAAAAGAAGTGTTGTTGATAGATGAAGATGGTAATGAACTTATCCTTCCTAAATCAGAGCAAATTCCATCTGACTATTTCAAGAAAGGAGAAAGCATCCGTTCTGTGATCAAGAAAGTGGAGATGAAGAACAATACCCCAGTTATTATTCTTTCCAGAACACATCCTTCATTCCTTGCCAAATTGCTTGAGATTGAGGTTCCAGAAATTTTTGATGGTTTGATTGTGATCAAGAAGATTGTACGTGAACCAGGTGAACGTGCGAAGGTAGCAGTAGAAAGCTACGATGATCGTATCGATCCGGTTGGTGCTTGTGTAGGTATGAAAGGTAGCCGTATTCATGGTATTGTGCGTGAATTGAAGAATGAAAATATTGATGTAATTAATTTCACCAATAATATTCAGTTGTTGATTCAACGTTCATTAACACCTGCAAAAATTACACGCATGAACATTGATAATGAAGGAAAGCGTGCAGAAGTTTTTGTTTCACCTGATCAGGTTTCATTAGCAATTGGTAAGCGCGGTGTTAACATCAAACTGGCCGAAGAATTGACTGGCTTCAATATTGATGTATACAGAGATAATGAAGGTGAAATGGCTGAGTATGATATTGATTTGGATGAATTCAGCGATGAGATTGAAGGTTGGATCATTGAAGAATTGAAGCGTATCGGTTGTGATACCGCACGCAGCGTCTTGGATTTGACCGCGACTGAACTAGAGCGCAGAACAGATTTGGAAAAAGAAACCATTGAAGAATTACGTGATATTTTGAGAGCAGAATTCGATAAGGATTAATCTCATCAAATTACGAACGTATTAAAATGAAAATAGCATAAAAGCTTAAGGAGGATAAATGTCAGAATCAAATACACCCAGGTTAATGGCTGCGGCCAAAGAGTTCAACATCGGAAAAGATACGTTGGTGGACTTTCTTGTATCGAAGGGATTCAGCAAAGATGATCTGAAGCCAACATCAAAGTTGACAGAAGATATGTATTATTCTTTGCAGCAGGAATTTTCTTCGGACAAGGCTGCAAAGGCAAAAAGTGATGCCATTGAAATTCCCAAGGGCGCAGCTACTGAAGCAAAGAAGAAGAAGGATGAAGAGGAGATTTTATTTAAGAAAGAAACAAAGAAAAAGGTTGAGCCAGTAGAAGTTGAACAACCTAAAGCTGTAGAACCTCCTCCAGTACCAACCCCTGCGCCTGCCGCTGAGGTGGTCAAAATTGAAGCACCTGAGATAAGTGGTCCAAAAATTCTCGATAAAATCGACCTGGACGCTTTGGATTCTTCTACTAGACCAAAGAAAGGTGCTGCAAAAAAGAAAGAAGTTGTTGTTGAAGCAAAAGAAGAGGTAAAGCCAATCGAGTCAACTGAATCAGTTCCAGAGAAAGCGGCTGAGCTTAATGCTGCTACACCTGAGGCTATAGAGAAAGTAAAAATTGAAGCTCCAGAATTAGAAGGGCCCAAGATTATAGGTAAAATTGAATTGGCGCCTGATACAGAAGATAGAGGAAGAAGCGCAGATGAGAAGCGCAAGCGTAAGCGTATTCCCATAGAAAAGAAAGATATTGAGCGCTCAAAACCTTCAATTCAGAAAGGAGGACCAGCACCTTCTCAACAACGTCCCTCAGGTCCTCGTCAGGGTAGTGGCATGAGAGCCGTGAAGCGTACAGAGGTAAAGGAGATTGATGAAAAAGAAATTCAGAACAAGATAAAAGAAACCCAAGCCAAGCTTTCAGGCGGAGGCGGTTCAAAAGCAAAGATTACCAAATCAAAGCTCCGTCGTTTGAAACGCGAAGAAATGGAAGCTGGAGCAGAGGGAGAAATTGACAATAAAATTCAACTGACCGAATTCATCAGTGTAAGTGAGTTGGCAAGTTTATTGGATGTAAGTTTCGCCGACATTATCGGGAAATGTATGAGCTTGGGTATCATGGTATCCATCAACCAGCGTCTTGATGCAGAAGTTATTGAATTGGTTGCAGGTGAGTTTGGATTTGAAGTGGAGTTCATCGATATGGAAAAGCAAATGGAGATGGAAGAAGAGGAAGAAGCTGATGAAGCAGATGACCTTAAGCCAAGAGCTCCGATTGTAACCATCATGGGTCACGTTGATCATGGTAAAACTTCATTGCTCGACTATATCCGTAATGCCAATGTGGTAGCTGGTGAAGCGGGAGGTATTACCCAACACATCGGTGCGTATCACGTTGATTTACCAAACGGCAAAGCGATAGCATTCTTGGATACACCTGGTCACGAAGCCTT
>CAZDTN010000047.1:0-8738 GCA_964508355.1 uncultured Sphingobacterium sp. | reverse complement strand
CGGCAATGCGTGCTCGTGGTGCTAAAGTAACAGATCTTGCTGTGATTGTGATTGCAGCAGATGATGCGGTCATGCCCCAAACAAAGGAAGCCATCAGCCATGCTCAGGCAGCAGGTGTACCTATGATTTTTGCCATCAATAAAATTGATCGTGAAGGTGCAAATCCTCAAAAAATTTATGAGCAACTCTCTGGTATGAATATACTGGTAGAAGAGTGGGGCGGTAAGTTCCAAAGCCAGGAAATTGCGGCAAAATCAGGTTTGAACGTAGATAAGTTATTGGAAAAAATATTGCTTGAAGCTGAGATGCTCGACTTGAAAGCAAATCCTGAGAAGGAAGCTTCAGGTACGGTAATTGAAGCAACATTGGATAAAGGTAGAGGGTATGTAGCCACTATTCTTGTTCAGAATGGAACACTTCATCAGGGTGATCTGGTGGTGAGCGGACAATACTATGGTAGAGTAAAAGCGATGATGAATGAAAGAAATCACCGTGTTGATGTCATACCACCTTCAACTCCAGTATTGATTCTTGGACTTAATGGCGCTCCTCAGGCAGGTGAAAAGTTTAAGGTATACCAAGATGAAGCAGATGCAAAAGAAATAGCCAATAGAAGAGCACAGATTATTCGTGAACAAGGTATTAGAACCAAGAAGCACATTACGCTTGATGAGATTGGTAGACGTTTGGCCTTGGGTAATTTCAAAGAATTGAATATTATTATCAAAGGTGATGTGGATGGTTCAGTTGAAGCATTGAGTGACTCACTACAAAAACTTTCAACTCAGGAAGTTGCTATTAAAGTGGTTCATAAGGCAGTGGGACAAATCACGGAAAGTGATGTATTGCTTGCTACTGCATCTGATGCAATCATCATTGGTTTCAATGTGCGTCCTTCTATTCAAGCAAATAAAATTGCAGAAAGTGAAGGTGTTCAAATTAAACTATACTCCATCATCTACACTGTCATTGAGGATATCAAGAGTGCCATGGAAGGTATGCTTGAGCCAAAAATTGAGGAGAAAATTGTTGCGAATGTTGAAATTCGTGAAGTCTACAAATTTGACAAAGCAACAGTTGCCGGATGTTATGTGTTGGAAGGGAAAATCAGCAGAAATAGTAAGATTCGGGTTATCAGAGATGGTATCGTTGAATATCCTAAAGGTGAGGGTGCAAGTGCAGAGTTGGGCAGCTTGAAACGCTATAAGGATGATGCAAAGGATGTTTCTGCTGGTATGGAATGCGGATTGACGGTTAAAAACTACAATGATATTCGTGTAGGTGATGTAATTGAAGCTTACGAAGAAACTGAAGTAAAGAGAACGCTCTAAGGTGGATACTACCTGCTTTGCCATAGGCAAATTAGGATTATCTTAACCAATAAGCCATTAACTTGGCATTGAATTATGCGTATGAGAAGGATATTGACTTTGATGTTTTTTGTCGCGATGGCTTTTTCTGCAAAGGCTCAATCTGCAAAACTGCTGGCAGATAAAATAATAGCCATTGTTGGTGATAAAATTGTATTGAAAAGCGATATCGTCAATTATATAGACGACTTAAAACGACAAGGCAATGAGCTTCCCCCAAATACCGAATGTATTTTGCTGGAGAAAATGATGCAAGACAAAGCTTTGATTCTACAAGCTGAAAAGGATTCGTTGCCAGTCTCCGATGAAGAAGTTGAAGCAGAGTTAGATCAGCGTATTCGTTATTTTATTTCACAATACGGAGGTAAAGAAGCATTTGAGCAAATTGCTGGCCGAACCATTTACCAAGTAAAAGAAGATTTCAGAAAATCAATACGTGAAGGTCGTTTGGCCAAGGCGATGAAAGAAAAAATTGTCGAGCTGGTTAAAATTACACCTAACGAAGTAAGAGATTATTATAACCGAATTCCAGTCGACAGTCTCCCTTTTTATGAAACTGAACTGGTAATTGGTCAGATTGTAATGCATCCGAAAGCTGGTAGAGAGTTGGAGAAATTTGCCCAGGATGAATTGACAGATTACAAACGACAGGTAGAAGCAGGGCAAAAGTCATTTGAAACGCTTGCACGTCTTTATACCGAAGATCCAGGCAGTAAGCAGAATGGTGGTCGTTATGAAATCAATAAAAATGAAAAAACCTGGGACCCGGATTTCAAAAATGCAGCCTTTCGATTGAAAGAAGGTCAGGTATCACCTGTTGTCAAATCTAAGTTTGGTTATCATATCATTCAAATGGTGAGCCGTAATGGAGATGATGCAGTGATTCGCCATATTCTTCGTGTGCCCCAGTTACAAGATGAGGATGTTGAGCTGACGAAAACCAAACTCGATTCAATTCGCACTAAACTGATCGATGGTTCAATGGCTTTTGGTGAGGCAGTCGACAAGTACAGTGATGACCAAAATAGCAAGTTTACAGCAGGAATTATGATGGGACAGGGCGGTAATTTTGTTACAATTGATGAATTGGATAAAAGCTTAATTCCCTATCTGGATAAATTAAAAGTAGGAGATTATTCAACCCCCATTGTTTACAAAGACGAACAGGATAAACAAGCCGTTAGAATTGTTTATTTACAAGCCAGAACTGAACCACACAGGGAAAACCTCAGAGATGATTATGATAGGGTGGCGCAAAGGGCATTAGAAGAAAAGAAAGACAGAATCATCGAAAAATGGTTCCAGTCCAAACTGCCAACTTATTACGTAATGGTTGATAAGGATTTCCACCAATGTGAATCCCTCAAAACGCAGTTCCCTAACTACGTGAGCAAATAACAAATCGATAATTTTTTAATGTTCTGCTTATAAAGTGTAATTTAGCACTTCTCATTACGCCTTATGAGTGATGCAATCAAACACGAGTGTGGTCTGGCCTTCATCAGACTCCTCAAGCCTTTCTCTTACTACCAGCAACAACACGGTACGGCACTGTATGGCCTGAACAAACTGTATCTCCTGATGGAGAAACAACACAACCGTGGTCAGGATGGTGCTGGAATTGCAGCTGTAAAATTAAATGCGGAACCGGGATATCCATTCATGCACCGTTTGCGTAGTGTTGCTACACAATCTATCGCTGATTTATTCAGTCAGGTGGGAAAGGAAATCAATGAGTTGGAAAAATTTCAACCTGAAATTCGCAAACATCCTGGTTTGATGAAAGGTCACCTCAATTTTATGGGGGAATTGTTGTTGGGTCATTTGCGGTATGGCACTCAGGGTAAAAATAATGTTGAATACTGTCATCCATTTATAAAACGTGATATTATACCGGCAAGAAATCTTGCATTAGCAGGAAACTTCAATTTGGTAAATACAGAAGAACTGTTTGACCTCGTCAACATCAACCCAGGTGACTTTCAAAAACAGAGTGATTTGGCAGCGATGATGGAAGTTGTACATCATTTTCTAGTAAAAGAAGATGAAGTCAATCCTGATAATATGGATGTAACAGCTGCATTAAAAAAAGCTTTCATTCATTTTGATGGCGGTTATCATGTTAGTGGTTTGATTGGTAACGGTGATTCATTTGTGGTAAGAGATGCACATGGTATCCGACCAGCATACTATTATATCAATGAGGAAGTAATTGTTGCAGCTTCTGAAAGGGCTGCCATTAGAACCAGTTTTAATGTGGGTGAGAATGAGGTGAAAGAATTGATGCCGGGTCAAGGCTTAGTTGTTAAAAGTGATGGTACATACAAAATAGAGCAGATACTAGAACCTAAAGAACGAAGAGCTTGTAGTTTTGAGCGTATCTATTTTTCACGTGGAGGTGATGAGAAAATTTACAGAGAACGTATAGGACTTGGTTATCGTTTGAGTAATAATGTATTGAAGGCGATTAACAATGATTTAAAACATACAATATTCTCATTTATTCCCAACACAGCAGAAGTAGCCTTTTATGGGTTATTAAAGGGAATGGAAGACTTCTTGAACCAGATCAAGGTGCAGCGTATCATGGCTTGGGGTAAAGATTTTGATGAAGAAAAGTTGTCTGAGATGGTTAACAGAAAAATTCGTGTTGAAAAAATTGCCATTAAGGATGTGAAGATGCGCACCTTTATTACTGAAGATGCAAATCGTTCTGAAATGGTTCAGCACGTATACGATATCACCTATGGTACCGTACAAAAAGATGTTGATACGCTAGTAGTGATTGATGATTCAATTGTTCGAGGAACAACCCTCAAGCAAAGTATTGTGAGAATGCTTTCAAGGCTATCACCTAAAAAAATAATTGTAGTTTCATCTGCTCCTCAAATTCGATATCCTGATTGTTATGGTATTGATATGAGTAAACTGGGTGATTTTATTGCATTCAAAGCTGCATTAGCCTTATTGGAAGATAGAGGGCAAAAATCATTACTTGATGAAGTATATAAAGAATGCAAGCAATTGCAAGAAAAGAATGAGTTGCATACGTTGAATTTGGTGAAGAAAATTTATGGATCATTCAGTCCAATTGAAATTTCTGCAAAAATTGCTGAATTGATTACGCCTAAAGAGGTGAGTTTACCTGTTGAGGTGATTTACCAAACCATTGAAGATTTACATGATGCTTGTCCGGGTAATCTCGGCGACTGGTATTTTACTGGAAACTATCCTACCCCAGGTGGAAATAAAGTAGTGAACAAGGCTTTCATCAATTACATGGAAGGCAAAGATGTACGAGGATATTAATCTTTTGAAATCGGTTTATAAAAAAAGCCAGGTAAAATTTACCTGGCTTTTTCATTCTTGGTGTAAATACTATTTCAAATTGTATTTGTATTTATAGCGCTCATACAATTGTTTGTGTTTGTCAGTAAGACTCGCAATACGACCTTCAATCATCACAAAAGAAATATTGCTGCTACGCATATCTAGAATATCTCCTTCGCTAATAACTACATTAGCGTCTTTGCCTACTTCCAAAGAACCAGTTCTATCAGCAATTCCTAAAATCTTTGCAGCGTTTAAAGTGATTGCAGCTAATGCATCTTCTTTGGGTAGTCCGTATGCAGCTGCAGTACCAGCATTGAAAGGCAGGTTCTTCCCGCGGTGCTGACCATCTTCGTCATTAATGGCAAAGAGTACACCTGCTTTGTGTAATAGTGCTGGAAGTTGATAAGGTAAGTCCACTGCATCATCAGCCAAGGTTGGTAATGCATGCATCTGACTTAAGATAACTGGGATGTTATTCTTTTTCAATAAGTCGGCTACCTGATAACTTTCACTTGCACCAACTAACACAATATCAAAACCAAATTCATTTTTGAAATCAATTGCTGCTAAAATCTCACGCACTACATCACAATGAATAAATAGTTTTTGTTTTTTATTGAATAAACCTTTTACCGCTTCAAACTTTAAGTTTCTGCTTGTATGTTTTGGCTGACTCAAATATGCATTTGCTTCTCGGAAGAAAGCTTTGATTTCTTCAATTTGCTCAAGCCCTCTTTTGATGGGATCTTGTTGAGGTCCTTGTGGTCCTAAGAATGCTGCAAAACGATTAGGTCTGTTAAAGAGTGCTGGCATATTCATGTGCATACCATTGTCTGAAGCGTAGGCAGCATCTTCCCAGTTCCAAGCGTCCAATTGAACAACAGAAGAACTTCCGCTTATGGTGCCGCCTTCTGGAACAATATTTGCATGTGTAATGCCGTTCGACTTTAAAGTATTAATCACTTTAGAGTCAGTATTGTAAGCAACAAGTGAACGAATTGAAGGGTTATAATCACCGATTTCACTGGCGTCTGCCGTTGCTCTTACGCTGTTTACCTCAATCAATCCAAGGTTGGAATTAGAAAGAATAAGACCTGGGTAAACATGTTTACCTTTTGCATCTGCCACTATTGCGCCTGCAGCTGGTGTGATATTATTACCAATAGCCGTAATTTTTCCATCCTTTATTTCTATTGAAGTATTATTCAATACTTGTCCATTGCCTACATGGACTGTCCCATTCATGATGTAAACGGGACCTTCTTGTTTTTTTGCAGGATAGACAGATTCCTGAGCGTTGATGGTTGCAACACTGATCAGGGCAAGTAGGTTTAAAAATATTTTTTTCATTTGAATTCGTTTAGAGGATTAGTCTTGTTCAATTGTGAGGAAACCATGACTGTGATCGTGGTCGCCACAGTTTAACAATACAGAATAACTTGGCATTGGGGGAGTTGTTGGTCCACCTGCTCTTTTCTCTCCATTCATTTTTTGAATGAGTCTATTGCGTTCTGCCAATTGTTGTTTTCTCATTTCTGCATCAGCTGCTCTATCGAAATAAACAATACCATCAACCATTGTTTTTTCAGCTTTTGCATAGATACTCAATGGGTTATCACTCCAGAGTACTAAGTCGGCATCCTTACCTACTTTAATACTTCCTACTTTACTATCGACATGCAACATTTTTGCAGGATTAAGGGTGACCATTTTTAAAGCATCTTCTTCTGACATACCACCATACTTGATACTCTTAGCTGCTTCCTGGTTCAAGCGACGGGCCATTTCAGCATCATCAGAATTGATGGCAACATTCAAACCAACTTTAGACATAATGGTTGCGTTGTATGGAATGGCATCAACCACTTCCATTTTGTAATTCCACCAATCGGAGAAGGTAGAAGCAGCTGCACCATGTGCTTTCATTTTGTCAGCTACTTTATAGCCATCCAGAATATGGGTAAATGTATTGAAAGTGACTCCATGTCTTTCACCTACTTTAAGTGCAGCATTGATTTCACTTTGTACATATGAGTGGCAAGTGATGAAACGTTTTTTGTTCATGATTTCTACAAGTGCTTCTAATTCAAGATCGCGACGAACTGTGTTGTATGGATCAACTGACACAGTTGCTGCTTTCTTTCCCTTAGCAGTTGTTTGTGGTTGAACTGATGCTGCTGCAATAGCGTTCTCATAATCTTTTGCCCTGGTGAATGCATCATCAAGCACTTGTTCAACGCCCATGCGGGTATCTGGGAACCGGTTGTTACCCATTGGCATTGAAGAACGTTTTACGTTTTCACCCAATGCAAATTTGATAAAGCCATCAGAACCCTCAAATTTTAATTTGTCATCATTGGCGCCCCAACGAAGTTTGATCAGTTGGGTTTGTCCACCTATGGTATTCGCACTACCATGGAGGATGTGTGATGATGTAACCCCACCACTGAGCTGTCTATAGATATTGATATCATCAGGGTTGAGGTTATCTGCAATACGTACTTCAGAAGTGACTGATTGTCCACCTTCGTTGATGGATGCAGCAGCAATGTGTGAGTGCTCATCAATTATACCTGCCGAAAGGTGTTTGCCTGTTGCGTCTACTACTTTAGCATTTGCATCCTGTATGCCTTTTCCAATCTGTGCAATCTTTCCATCTTTTACCAAGACATCAGTATTTTCCATTTTGCCTTCTGCTTCATTTGTCCATACTGTTGCATTCTTGAACAAGATGGTTTCTTGCTTCGGCGCTTCTGTCCAACCAAAAGCAGTAAATGGATAGGTAACTGCACCTAATTTACCTGCTTCTTTTTTCTTTGCAGAATCAGCTTTTGCTACAGCACCTGCACCAGTTAAAGAAGCTGTCCATGTCATTTTATTTCCATCATTATCTTCTCCATATCCATTCCATACATCACCATTGGCCATACCGCTCAGACGAATCATATTCTTTGATTTCTTTTCAGGAGCAAAATTGATTTTTACCATTTTCCCATCGAAACTGAACTTCGCTGTAATTGTGTCAGTTCCAATGATACTGGCAGCACTGGATGATTTAACATCGAGGTTAAATGTTTTTGCACCTTGTGCTGATTGTACAATCAAATTGTATTTACCAGAAGCCTCTTTCCATTTATCACCTTTTACTACATATTTTTCACCTTGTATCCAGTTTTCAAGGATGGCCGTTTTTTCATTGAACACATTACCGGTGGTGATAAGGAAGTTAGCCAATTTGCCATCCTCAAGGCTACCAACCATATTGGATACACCCAAAGCCGATGCAGGTGTTGTTGTTAAAGCTTCCAATGCTTTTGCTTCGGACAATCCATGATCGATTGCTTTTCTAAGGTTAGTCATAAAGGCTGCAGGTGAACGAAGATCTGCAGTTGTTAAGCAGAAAGGTATTCCAGCTTTTTCCAATGCAGCGGGATTAGTAGGAGCCAACTCCCAATGTTTCATGTCTGATATAGAAACAAATCTTGCATCGTTAGGATCTTCTACATCCATCGCCATAGGGAAGTTCAATGGAACGATCAAGGTTGATTTAGTTGCAGCAATTTCATTTACACGCTGGTATTCATTACCATTTGTTTTGATGATGTATTGCACTCCAAACTCATCACCAATTTTATCTGCACGAACAATATTCCATTTGTCGTTTGCTTCAAAAACCTGAGGAAGGTTTTGAATATTGTTCCAAGCACTCAAGCTGAGGTTTACACCTTCTTTATCAGCATTATTTTTAAACCAATTTGCATCAATGTAGGTCTGACGCAAAAGAGAAATATTGCCCATCATTGAAGAAGGATAGCTCTGTTGTGAAGACCCCTTATTAAATGAATAATGTGCTGAAGCTTTTTCTTTGAGAATAACTTTGTTTTCTTTCATATTAGCAAGTGAAACAAAACTTCCTGTACCTCTTGCAATACCATCCCTTTGGTGAGTAAGTACTGCACCAAATCCGACTTCACGAAGTGGTTTAGCTTTTGCATCATCGGTTACAAATAATTTTCCGCCTTCAACATCAGCTCT
>CAZDTN010000046.1:0-12851 GCA_964508355.1 uncultured Sphingobacterium sp. | reverse complement strand
TTTTTTTCAAGTGCCTAAATATCAACACCCTGTTGATAACCCCAATAAGCCGCAACAGCAGTGGATTTGGAGTTTTATACACTTTTTTTGTAAAAAATATTTTGGTCAGATTCAAGAAAATCAATAAGTGTAAACCTATATATTTCTGTACACAAGAAGGATGATGAACATCAGCAGTGTATACTGCTTAAGCAGTAACTTCGGATGGTAAACTTTTATACATTGAAAAAAATATCAAGAGTTGTTCTTCTTTCAGTTATCTTATTTTGTAAAAACAACGCAAATGCCCAACAGACAAGAAACAGCGGCTGGGCAATGTCGATGAACACATTCAAACTCAATGAAAAATTTACTTTCTTTTTTGATGCACAATTGAGATCAAATGATAATTGGATACAAAGTGAAACATTTATTTTTCGTCCCGCAATTGGATATGCTTTAAATAAACAATCAACCATCAGCCTAGGTTACGCATTAGTAACCAACTGGAGAACACTTTCCTATATTGGACCAGCGGATGAAAACAAAACCATTAGAGATGGAGTCCCTGATAATCGAATATGGCAACAACTGGTTGTAAACAAAACCTATGGAAATAGCGTGTTGCAACATCGACTACGACTAGAAGAACGCATGCTGGGCACATTAACTACAGACGGAGAGCAAATAATCAAAAACGATCCTAAATTAAATGCGAGATTCCGGTATTTCACAAGGTGGATTAAACCATTTTCAACTTCATCAAGATTTCAAAGGGGTGTATATGGAGCACTGCAAAACGAATTTTTCTTCAACACGATTGGCGCACAAAATGCAAATAACAAATTCTTTGACCAATCCAGAACCTATGCAGGATTAGGGTATCGTATAGCTAAAGAAATAGATATTGAATTTGGCTATATGTTACAGGTAGTAGTACCTAAAAATGGCAACAACATAAAAAATCACATTGCACAGATATCGACATTCCTCAGATTATAGAAAAGTTTTCGCACATTTGCAGTAGAACTCACCTAGATGCACCCTGCAGTATACCATAAGATCACTGAAAATAAAAGGCAAGGCAAAAAGTCATTTGCGGTTTTGGTCGACCCCGACAAAACCAACCTGACCAAAGCAGATGAGTTAATCAATTTATGCAATGCTGCTAAAGTTGATTTCATTTTTGTTGGTGGCAGTCTAGTCGTGAGCGACCACTTGGAAGAACTGGTGCAACACATCAAAAAAGAATGTGATATTCCTGTTGTCCTTTTTCCAGGAAGTCCTTCTCAAGTGACCCCTTTTGCAGACGCTCTTCTTTACCTTTCTCTGATCTCTGGCAGAAATCCAGAACTGCTTATTGGACAACATGTAATTTCTGCCCCAGTGGTGAGGAAAAGCGGCTTGGAGGTGATATCGACAGGTTATATGGTTATAGATGGTGGCGCACCAACTACGGTATCCTACATCAGCAATGCAAATCCAATCCCGGCAGATAAGAATGAAATAGCAGTCTGCACCGCCATGGCAGGTGAAATGCTGGGTTTAAAGCTGCTCTACATGGATGCTGGCAGTGGAGCCAAAACACCGATTACCACTCAAATGATTCAATCTGTGGCTTCCCAAATAAGCATTCCGTTGATTGTTGGAGGTGGAATCCGTGATGCTGAAAAAGCCTACAGCAACTGCAAGGCAGGTGCCGACCTAATCGTAATTGGCAATGCCATAGAAAAAGACATGTCGCTTATCAAAGAAATGAGTGATGCAATTCACTCCTGCTCTGGAGTTGCCCAGATTTAATCGTTTCAAATCATTCCCTACTTTTAGGCCTATTTTCAATAAAAATCTGTTACTTTGTAACTCACAATTACACTTCACAAGAAGAATTATTAGAAAAATGAAAAAAAACCTGACTCTTTCATCAATAGCAGAAATGGTGTATGCCATTTCCACGCGTTGGGTTTTTACTGTTTCTCGTCGAAGAACAGTTTTTGTTAGCCAGCCTATTCCATTCTTAGTACGACGTTGATAGATACCAACATCTCCTTTTTTTCATTTGTGTAGATGTGCTTAACCCTAAGAGGTTTAGCAACATGTATTAATTCTTTCAATTGCTCGACATGGACCAAAAAAATCAAAATTTCAATATTTACATAGCCGCAGAAACTGACTACCACTATGCTGAAGAAATCTGCCGTGAAATGGAAGAATCTGCAAAAGCAAGGGGAACCGGAATTGCAAAAAGGAATCCTGATTATATCAGGACAAAAATGCAGGAAGGTAAAGCAGTAATTGCTACTACAAAGGAAGGAAGCTGGGCAGGATTTTGTTATATCGAAACTTGGAGCCACGGAGAATATGTTGCCAATTCTGGCTTGATCGTTAGGCCTGAATTAAGAAAAAGTGGTTTGGCTAAATTGATTAAACATAAAATTTTCCAACTCAGTAGAACCAAATATCCAGAGGCAAAAATATTCGGATTAACAACAGGGCTGGCTGTAATGAAAATCAATTCAGAACTAGGTTATGAACCTGTAACTTATTCAGAACTCACACAAGACGAAGATTTTTGGGCAGGTTGCAAAAGTTGCGTGAATTATGATATCCTGATGAGCAAGGAAAGAAAAAATTGCATGTGCACAGCAATGCTGTATGATCCCAAAGATCACTATGAACCTGAAGAAACAAAACAATTCTTTGAAGAAAATGCGAAAGGATTTGAAAGACTTTTCAGGATTCGTCAATGGAAACTCTTAAAACCCTTTTTAAAAAATGTCTAAGAAAATTGTACTTGGTTTCAGCGGTGGACTAGACACCACATTCTGTGTTAAATACCTCTCAGAAGAAAGAGGTTATGAAGTCCACAGTATCATCGTCAACACCGGAGGTTTCTCAGATGAAGAACTGAAAAAAATTGAAGAACATGCTCATTCACTGGGTGTAGCTTCTCATACCACTGTGCATGCTGTCAAAAGTTATTACGACAGCATCATCAAATATTTAATCTTTGGCAACGTACTGAAAAACAATACTTATCCGCTCAGTGTAAGTGCAGAAAGATTAAGCCAGGCGATTCACATTGCAGAACACGTAAAAAAATTAGGTGCATCTGCTGTTGCACACGGAAGTACAGGAGCGGGAAATGACCAGGTTAGGTTTGATATGGTGTTTCACATCATGATTCCTGGTGTTGAGATCATAACTCCCATCCGCGACTTAAAACTTAGCAGAGAGCAAGAAATAGCCTATTTACAAGAAAGAGGAGTAAACATGAATGCAGAGAAAGCCATGTATTCCATCAACAAGGGTCTTTGGGGGACTAGCGTTGGTGGCAAAGAAACGCTTTCTTCAAAAGGCATGTTACCTGAAGAAGCATGGCCTACACAAGTCAGCAAACAAAACCCAGAAGAAGTAGTACTAGGATTTGAAAAAGGCGAATTGAAATCTGTTAACGAACAGGTATTCGACCATCCTTCAGCCGCCATTCAATATTTACAAACCTTGGCTGGTCCTTATGGTATTGGAAGAGACATACATGTTGGTGATACCATCATCGGCATCAAAGGCAGGGTTGGCTTTGAAGCAGCAGCACCTATGGTCATTTTAAAAGCACACCATGCCCTCGAAAAACATGTGCTCACCAAATGGCAATTGCAATGGAAAGATACACTTGCACAATTTTATGGTAACTGGTTGCATGAAGGACAAATTCTTGATCCAGTGATGAGGAACATAGAAAGTTTTCTGGAAAACACACAACAACAAGTAACAGGTAAAGTATTTGTTCAACTCATGCCCTATAGATTTCAAGTCATCGGCATTGAATCCTCTTTTGATTTAATGAATAGTAAGTTTGGAAAATACGGCGAGATGAATAGCGGATTCACTGGTGAGGATGTAAGAGGATTCAGTAAAATATTTGGCAACCAGACCATCATCTGGAATGCAGTCAATCAGGAAAATAAATAATAAACCAATCACTATGCAACAGGTTATCAAGGCTGGCATTATGGGTGGAGCAGGTTACACAGGAGGTGAGCTGATCAGAATTTTATTGCACCATCCTCATGTTACCATTGGTTTCGTACACAGCAAAAGCAACGCCGGAAAACCTATTCATGCAGTTCACCAAGATCTTGTTGGCTCAACTTCTCTTGTATTTGCTGATCAAATGAACGAAGACATAGATGTGCTTTTTTTATGCTTTGGTCATGGTGAATCAAAAAAATTTCTGACTGAAAATGCAATTCCACAACACATCAAGATTATTGATCTTGCCAATGACTTCAGATTAACACAGGATGCATCAATTGGAGATAGAAAATTTGTATACGGACTTCCTGAGCTAAATTTAGCAGCTATTCAAAAAGCGCATAGTGTAGCTAACCCAGGCTGTTTTGCAACTGCCATACAATTGGGCTTGCTCCCTTTGGCCGCTAAAGGTTTGATAGAAGAGGTTTACACAACAGGCATTACAGGATCTACAGGTGCTGGACAATCATTGTCTGCAACCAGTCACTTTAGCTGGAGGGCCAACAATATTCAGGCCTATAAAACATTATCTCACCAACACTTGCATGAAATTCATCAATCGCTTCATCAAGCTCACCATAACAATAAAGCCAATGTGCATTTTGTACCTTGGAGAGGCGATTTCACCCGTGGGATTTTAGTGAGCTCTATTGTTTCAGTTACCGCAACACTTGAAGAGCTCTATTCCCTTTATGAATCTTATTATGCAGACACACCTTTTACCATCGTCTCGCGTAATCAAATTTCACTCAAGCAAGTAACCAATACCAATAAATGCCTCATTCATCTTGAGCAAGAAAACAACAAGCTGGTTGTGCACAGTGTGATTGATAATCTTTTAAAAGGAGCAAGCGGACAAGCTGTCGAAAACATGAACATCCTTTTTAATCTTAACAGAACAGCAGGATTATTGCTAAAACCTTCAGCCTTCTAAATCAACAACATGGAACTCTTTAATGTCTATCCCATCAATAACATCAACATCACCAAAGCTTTGGGATCAAGGGTATGGGATGATGCATCCACTGAATACCTTGATATGTATGGAGGGCATGCAGTAATTAGTATTGGCCATCAACATCCGCATTGGGTTAAACGCATAAAAGACCAGTTAGATAAAATATCATTCTACTCCAACTCTATAAAAATTCCTATTCAACAAGAGTTGGCTGATCAACTTGGCAGACTTTCAGGTAAAGAGGACTATGCATTATTTCTTTGCAATTCAGGGGCAGAGGCCAATGAGAATGCGCTAAAACTAGCCTCCTTTCATACAGGTAGAAAAAAAATTATAGCTTTCAAGAAAGCTTTCCACGGTAGAACATCTCTGGCAGTAGCGGCAACTGATAACCCTTCCATCGTAGCACCTGTTAACGAAACAAACAACATCATTTTCCTTCCTTTCAATGATGAAATAGCCTTGAAAGCTTGTTTTGAAAAACAAGGCAATGGCATTGCAGCTGTCATCATTGAAGGCATACAAGGCGTAGGCGGTATCAATGTTGCCAGCAGATCATTCTTGCAAAGCATCAGAAGTTTATGTGATGAGTTTGGTGCAGTTTATATTGCTGATAGTGTTCAGTGCGGCTATGGAAGATCGGGATATTTTTTTAGTCACGACCACGCCGGTATTTCAGCAGATATTTATACCATGGCTAAGGGCATGGGAAATGGTTTTCCAATTGGAGGTATTATCATTTCTCCGAAAATTCCTGCTAAACATTTTATGCTAGGAACCACTTTTGGAGGAAATCACCTGGCTTGTGCTGCTGCACTTGCTGTATTGGAAGTAATGGAAATGGAAGACCTCATGCAAAATGCAAAACAACTTGGCGATCATTTAATGAACGAATTAAAATTAATTCCCCAGATTAAAAATGTAAGAGGAATGGGATTAATGATTGGCTTTGATGTTCCTGATGAACTTAAAGGTCTGAAGGGATTCCTATTGAATGAATGCAAAATATTTACAGGCGAAGCAAAACCTAACGTAATTCGTCTGCTTCCTTCATTGGCACTTACTATGGAAGATGCAGAAATTTTCCTGGCCTCTCTAAAAAAAGCAATTGCTCATCTTCAAGCCTAAGACATGAATCAGTTCATTTCAGCATATGATGTTCCTTCTCTACCTCTATTGATTGACCAGGCACTGGCTTATAAAGCATCTCCCAGAAAAGATGAGCAACTTGGTAAACACAAAAGAGTTGGCTGTCTTTTCTTGAATCCAAGTATGCGCACCAGATTAAGCACACAAGTTGCAGCACAGCAACTGGGCATGGAAGCGATCATATTTAATGTAGGAAGTGAAGGATGGGCACTTGAATTTGAAGATGGTGCAATCATGAATGGAACGACTGTAGAACACGTTAAAGATGCTGCTCCCATTATGGGACAATATTTCGATGTGCTGGCCATCAGAACCTTCCCTTCATTAAAGGACAGAGAAGCAGACTATAGTGAATTTATCATACAACAATTCATCAAATACGCAGGTATTCCTGTACTAAGTTTGGAAAGTGCTACACTGCACCCTTTGCAAAGCCTAACCGATTTGATCACCATAAAAGAAAGAATGATAACAGATCATTCCATCAGTAGAAAACCAAAGATTGTCCTCACCTGGGCTCCACATGTTAAACCATTACCGCAATGCGTGGCCAATAGTTTCGCCCAATGGGTAAATGCATGGGGTGAAGCAGAATTTATCATTACCCATCCCAAAGGATATGAATTACATGAGTCCTATACAAAAGGCGCATTAATAATTCATAATCAGGATGACGCATTGAAAGGTGCTGATTTCATATATGTAAAAAACTGGAGTGCATTTGAACCTTATGGCACAATGCCAGCAGTTGAAGGTGAATGGATGTTGACACTTGACAAACTTAAAACAACAAACAATGCAAAAGTGATGCATTGTCTACCAGTGAGACGAAATGTAGAATTGTCTGATGAAATTTTAGATAGTCCACACAGTATTATTACACAACAGGCTGCGAATCGCGTCTGGGCAGCTCAAGCTGTACTCTCAAATCTGATTGGGAAATGAAACAACTCCTTACCATAATAAAGGTTGGCGGTAACATCATCGACGATGATACAAAGCTGATGCAAGTTTTGAATGCCTTTGCAACAGTCGATGGATATAAAATACTTGTTCATGGTGGTGGAAAGTTAGCTACACAATTAGCGGCAGACTTAAACATCCCTCAAAAAATGGTTGAGGGAAGAAGAATAACAGATGAAGCAACTTTGAAGATTGTCACTATGGTCTATGCCGGCTTAATCAATAAAAAAATTGTTGCCTTATTAAACGCTTTAAATAACCCAGCAATTGGTGTGACTGGCGCTGATGCGAATGCCATCAAAGCACACAAAAGAATCCATAACTCAATAGACTTTGGATATGTAGGAGATGTTGACGAGGTAAATAGTGCCTTTTTCACAGCACTACTGCAACAAAACCTTTCTGTTGTAGTTGCCCCCATCACACAAGATGACCATGGACAGCTATTAAACACCAATGCTGATACTATTGCACAAGAAATCGCAAAAGCCTTATCACCCATTTTTGATGTGCGCCTGATTTATTCATTTGAGAAGAAGGGAGTTTTGAAAGATATCAACGACGAAAATAGTGTTATCCCATTACTTGAGGCCAACACTTATCAATCTCTCAAAAATGAAAACCTGATTTTTGCAGGAATGATTCCTAAATTAGATAATGCCTTCGCTGCCATTGATGCTGGTGTAAATAAAGTAATTATTGGAGATGGCACCTGTTTAGGACAACTGCTGGAAGGCACTAGTGGCACAACCATTGTATAATCATGATGAAATTGGATACAATTACAAAAGACGCTATCAATTTGCTAAAAGAGCTCATCAGCATCCCCTCTTTCAGCAAAGAAGAAGCCGCTGTTGCCAGTCATATTGCTTCATTTTTAGAGAACAGAAAAATCAAAACCTATAGACTGGTTAATAATATTTATGCATTCAATCTTGGCTTTAATGCCAGCAAGCCAACAATCATTCTAAATTCACATCACGATACCGTAAAACCAGCCAAAGGTTATACAACAGATCCATTTACACCAACACTCGTGGATGATCAGCTGATTGGATTAGGGAGCAATGATGCAGGTGGACCTCTTGTTTCATTAATTGCAGCATTTATTGCTATGCACGATGAAGCTGAACTGCCCTATAATCTCTGTATGATAGCTAGTGCAGAAGAAGAGATTTCAGGGAAAAATGGCATTGAGTTACTACTAAACGATCCTTTCTTCAAACAACAATTAAATGGCAGTATCATTCTTGGTGCTCTTGTTGGGGAACCAACAAAAATGGACATGGCTGTGGCTGAAAGAGGTTTGCTGGTCATAGATGCTATTGCACATGGTGTTGCAGGACATGCCGCAAGGGAGGAAGGAACTAACGCAATTGCAATAGCCATGAAGGATATTCAAGCAATTAATAGTCTTGGCTTTGATAAGGTTTCAACATTAACAGGAAGAACTACTGCAAAAGTAACAGTAATTGAAACCGATAATAAAGCACATAATGTAATTCCTTCCAATTGTAGGTATGTCATTGATGTAAGAGTGAATGAACTTTATAGCTTCGAAGAAATCATGGAACTGTTGCAGACAAATGTAAATAGTGAGCTGACTCCTAGAAGTTTTAGGTTGAGATCCACAATAATCGAACTCAATCACCCGCTAGTGAAAGCAGGAACACAACTTGGAAAACCTTATTATGGTTCACCAACTACAAGCGATAAAGCCTTGATGCATTTTCCTGCATTAAAAATTGGACCTGGTGATTCAGCAAGAAGTCATACAGCGAATGAATATATCATGCTGAATGAAATTGCTGATGGCATTAAAGACTATATCGCTTTATTAAATGAGACAGCCAATCAACTTAACACAATCAACTAAATAAGATGAAACTCTGGAGTAAATCAAGTACAACCACTGCAGAAAAGATTGAAAAGTTCACAGTAGGAAGAGACCGTGAGTTTGATTTGTTGATGGCAAAATATGATGTAGAAGGATCCATTGCACATGTTACTATGCTTGGTGAGCAGGGATTGATGACAGAAGAAGAAGCTCAACTGGCAGTGGATACCCTTAACCTAATACTTCAACAAATTAAAACAGGAACATTTACTATAGATAAGCAAGTAGAAGATATCCATTCACAGATTGAATTCATGCTGACTGAAAAAATAGGTGATATTGGTAAAAAGATTCACACAGGAAGAAGCAGGAATGATCAAGTTGCTTTAGACATTAAACTATTTATCAGGTCCCAACTCCAAGAAATAAAAAAAGAGACGAATGCTTTATTCCAACTCCTGATTGAACAAAGCAATAAACATAAAGCTGTCTTAATACCCGGGTATACCCACCTTCAAATAGCAATGCCATCGTCGATTGGTTTATGGCTAGGGGCTTACGCAGAAAGTCTAGTCGACGATATGGAATTTCTTGCAGCAGCTTATCAGGTTGCCAATAAAAATCCATTAGGCAGTGGAGCAGGATATGGTTCTTCATTCCCTTTAAATAGAAGCAGAACCACTTCATTACTCCAATTTAAATCGCTCAACTACAATTCTGTTTATGCGCAAATGAGCAGAGGGAAGACTGAAAAACTGACTGCAATGGCTATTGCAACCGTTGCAGCCACCATGAGCAAGCTAGCTATGGACTGCTGCTTATATATGAGCCAAAATTTCGGATTTATTTCATTCCCAGATGAACTTACCACTGGCAGCAGTATCATGCCTCATAAAAAAAATCCTGATGTTTTTGAACTGATTCGGGCAAAATGCAACACCATTCAATCTATTCCTAATGAATTGACCCTTCTCACCAATAACCTGCCATCTGGTTATCACCGGGACATGCAGCTGACTAAAGAAATTTTATTCCCTGCCATCACTGAACTCTTATCTTGTATTGAAATGATGCAATTGATGTTGAGAGAATTACAAGTAAACGATCACCTGCTTAATGATCCTAAATACACCTATTTATTTAGCGTAGAAAAAGTAAACGAATTGGTGAATCAGGGTATTCCTTTTCGAGATGCCTACAAGCAAGTAGGCAATATGATTGAAGAGGGTAATTTTTCATTCGATCTTTCTAAAGGCTTACACCATACACACGAGGGCAGCATAGGGAATTTATGCAACAATGAAATAGAACTAGCCATGCAAAAACAGCTGGAAAAATTCAACTGATTATTTTTTCCATTTTAATGTATTTATCAGATGCTTGATGTCTTTTTCAAGAAATTCACTGACTACTGATATAGAATCTGCATTGGGTGTTGCTTCAAAATACAATGCCCCTCTAAGAAAATGTTTTACCGTATCAGTCAGGTAAAATTGTTTTGAAGTAGCCGCTTCTCCAGCCACGTAAAAATAAACACCAGATGATCCTTGTGAATTAACGAAGAACGAATCCACAATCCCACTGGCTTTGATAGAATGCTTATAGGTCATTTTGTAGGCCTCTTCTCTTAATAAATCAAAACTGTTGTTCACAATAGAATCCCTATAACCATTAGCTGTTTTAACCTTATAAACAGACTTAGCATTTACCCCTTTATAGCTGATATAAATTCTGCCAGCGTATTCAGGAAAATCTATATTGACCCAATATGGATGTTGTCCGGTGGAATCAAACTCTTTTGAGATTGTGGCATAGACTGGGTATTCAAAACTATATGGAAAACCTTGTTCACTAAACAACTGATATTTGTGTTCTGGAAAATCAATTTTAAAATAACCTCTGGGCTTTGGCGTAAAATTGCTGTTGCAAGCAAGTAAAATAGAGAGTAATGCCAACAATAGAATGATTAACCGCATGAATTGAATAATTTATAGTTGACGGTCTTCAATGGTTATTTTGATTTTGTGTATTCGATTCATGCTGACTTCCAGCACAGTAAATGTAAATCCATTTACCTTGAAGACTTGATTGACTTTGGGAATTTCCCCTGCAATTTCCAATACCAAACCTGCAACTGTTTCACTATCCCCTCTCACATGATCAAATTCTTTTGCTGGCAAGCGCATCATTTTTAGCGCCTGGTTAATCATCATCTTACCTTCAAAAATATAATTGAAATCATCGAGTCGGATATTGATAGGATCTTCATCATCATATTCATCCCTGATTTCACCAACGATCTCCTCCAGAATATCTTCCATGGTAATAATGCCATCAGTGCCACCGAACTCATCTACTACAATAGCAAAGTGTATGCGCTTGGATTGAAACTCTTTGAGCAAATCTTCTACCAGCATTTGCTCATGAATAAAAAAAGCAGGCCTCACTAAAGTCCTCCAGTTGAAATCATCATTTTCATCCAAATAAGGAATCAAGTCTTTTGCATGCAAAACACCCGTGATGGAGTCTAAACTTTCTTTAAACACGGGAAATCTAGAATATTGTTGCTCTTCCACCTTCTTCTTTATTTCACCAAAACTGGCAATCTCGTCAATACCCTGCACATCAAGTCTACTACGCATGGCTTTTCTCACTGTAACATTACCAAACTGAGCGATTCCTTTTAAAATATTTTTTTCTTCTTCAGATGTCACATCATCAGTTTCCATGGAGATCGCTTGATCGATCTGGTCTATTCTTGCATGAATATCATCTTTCCCCAAAGCCTTTTCTATTTTTTGTGTTATACCTGCCATCCATTTACCAGGACGCTTAAAGAGGAGGTAATTCATCCAAACAAAACTTGAAGAGTAGTAAGCAAAGCGGATATAATTATTAGACGCCCATACTTTTGGAAGCAATTCACCAAATAAAATCAAGACAATTATTGCAACAAACAAACGGACTACAAATAACAAAAAACCTGTCAGCCCGGGAAAAGTTTCTTCTGTAACCAAATAATTAAACAATAGTATAACCAGAATCCTCAATACCAAATTGCCCATGAGCAAGGAAGACATTAATAACCTTGGTTCTTGTACCAATGACAATATCTTTTGTGCAGCTGGGTATTGTCTGGCTCTTAAATTTTTTACATCACGATAAGAAAGTGAAAAGAAAGCAATCTCTGCACCAGAATTCATGAACAACATCAATAATGAAGCCGATAACAAGATAGCCAACACAACCATAGGACAAATTTACAGAAATAGGAGGAGATGCTAAAAGATCAAAGGCCTTCCAAATAACGAGTAATCAATCTGGGAAATGCTATTTTCTTTATTTGTTGATTACTCATCCATAAATAACCAGCAACTGGTTCTTCATTATCAATGCTTACCTGTAAAATACGAGAATGTATTTTTTGATGTGTTAGCTGATGTACTAATTCAGTCGACAATTGTTTGATTTGTCCCTTTTTGAATAATGCCTGTTCTGACCAAAAACTAGTAGTCAACAAAGTACGTTCATCAACTGGTTCATCTACTTCAACCAAATAAAATTCATGTAAATCTTTCCATATATCACCCGCTCCCCTTTTTCGAACAAGTTGTTTATTTCCGCATGTAAGCAGCAGATAATACAAATAACGATCTCTAGGTTTTACTTTTTTTGATTTGACAGGCAAGTAGACTTGTCGTTGTTGAGCCAGTGCAATACATTTTTGGGCAAATGGGCAACTTGGACACAATGGATTTTTAGGTTTACACACAGTAGCTCCAAAATCCATCATGGCTTGGTTAAAGGCAGCTGGATCTTTTTTATCTAGTAAGTTAAATGCCAGTTGTTCAAAAAGGAGCTTACTAGTAGACTGATCAATTGGATCTTCAATACCAAATACACGAGATAAAATTCTATATACATTGCCATCGA
>CAZDTN010000045.1:0-13075 GCA_964508355.1 uncultured Sphingobacterium sp. | reverse complement strand
CCCCACATGATGGCAACCAATACCAATTTTAAGTAAATCACGCCGCGAAGTTACCAAAACTTAAATTGAATGGAGTTCTTAACCCAGGCACTACTATACAACCACACCCATTCTCTTTGCTATCACTTCAATTGATCTCTTTAATTCTTTTCTTTCGCTATCTTTTTGCTTGATAAAACTGTTATCTGCTAATTTCCCAATCACAGCTTCCTGCTCTTGCTTATCATCAAAGACCATCGTCCTAAATGGATTGGTCATGTCTTTTTCTCTTGAAGCTACTATACCCTCATATACTTTTTCAGTCGTTTCTAAATGATCCTGCAACAATTCATCAAGCTTCTCTTCATTAAACGATCTTTTCTTCAGCCCGTCAATCTCCATAAGTGAAGCAACTGCATGCAACAAAACTTGTTCATTATACATTGATGCTGCATCTAAATAAGCAGCATGTACGCCGTCCCATGATTTTATTTTACCAGCTCTAATTTTATCCAGCAATTCTGTGAAGGCAGACGAAGGCATTAATTGACCGCCTACATTAACCCAATCCTCGCGTTTTGCAATTCCAGACAATTGATTAACAAAAGAAACCGGATCAACTGCTGATTGTTGTTTTAATGCTGCAACCAGCTCTCCAACTGCATAATAACGAACCATCTCAACATAGGCTGCATAGGCTTGTCGCACTTTCAACAACACAACTTTCCTATTGCTATTTTCAAATCCTTCTGCAAGGATCTCTAAATCATCTACTATAACATCTTGTTTGCCCAGCAATTTTGTTCCCGTCTTGATACAAACATCATCGGCTGGTATCTTTTGTTCCTTCGCCCTATAAAATGCCTTCCCTGTATACAAGGCCATCAATTCAATTGCATCAAAAATTTCATTTATAGTATCTGGCGCTAAACTCCTATGTTCTAACAAAAGTTCTTTTGCTATTCTGGCATCACGGTCTTTGTACTTCCATTCATTTCTTTGTAAGGCATAGAAATTATACCTAAACCAATAAGCAGGTATAATTCTTAGTTCATTTACACTTGGGTCATTGATCACCAAAGAAAATGGAATAGGGATATTTAATTCAAATGGAAAATCTCCTTTAGCCAACAAAGAAAAAGAAGCAAACTTAGAATTGTGTTTCAAACTCACACAAAGTCCAGGCCAAAAGCCCCTTCCAGCCACAAGCTCACCATCTGCACCCCTTGAGTTGTGATTAGATCCAATGGTTGCACCTGCTGCAACATTGGACTGCCCCATCATCAAAGAAGCACATAGGAATGAGTTGTTGTGGTGTTGTTCGTGAAAAGGATAGATCAATGAATTTAAAACCTCACAACAAGATATGGTTGCATTATTTCCTAAATAAGAATTGATCAAACGTGCCCCATACTTCAATTGCGAATGCGAGGCCATAAAAAAACGCACCGCTTTTACACCATAAAAAATCCTACAACCTACTCCAATGATTCCATTCACTAACTCACAGCCTTCACCTATTTGAGTGGAGGCCTGATCATTGCTATTGATGGTTACATTCTTTATTTTATTTGCTCCTTTGATGTAAGCATCAGAACCAATCAACACATCCTTAATCATTTTACAATTCTTGATTACTGTCCTGTCGCCTATACTACCATAATGACCTCTTGCATTATCAAACTTTTTTTCTGTAAAGGAATGAAAGGCATTCATGAGTTTCTCATCGCTTCTGTACTTCGACCAAAGAAATGCGTCAGCAGTCAGCATACCATCAAAAGGCAACACCTTCCTGCCACCATTTTCATTACAAATTTCTAACCAAATGCGTTGTGCTTCCGTCTCCCCCTCTTTTATAATGCCATTACCAAACTTTGCTGTACTTGTAGTAGCCAATTCATTTACGTTAGCAATCATAACCTCACTACCCACCACGAAATGTGCGAAATAATTGACATTGTGCACACAAACATTATCACCAAAATCACAACTGATTATAGTAGAGTTGTATAAACCAACAGACAAACTAAAGTTGTGAAAACCAAGAGACAGTGGCTCAAGTTTTCCAATTCGAACTAGACCGAAAAAACTACAATTCTTTACCAACTGTGGATCAAATTGAGCAGACACCAAAATGTTGTTCCAGTTATCTGATGTATTGCTGTTCCTCACCAAGGTCTCAATCTCAGAAGCAGTCAGACTTCTGTATGCTATACCACTATTATTATGCCTGTTGCGCAAGTAATATTCATCTTTACCTGCAGGCAAATAATTCTCACTGATAAACTCATATCCAATTGATGAAATAGGTTTCTTACTGATCTTGTTCATAGGTTAGTTCAGGTTTTATTCTACGGTTACACTTTTTGCTAAGTTTCTTGGACGATCAACATCTAATCCTCGTCCTACTCCAATATAATACGACAATAATTGAAGCGGTATCACATTTAAGATAGGTGCAATAACTTCATCAGCTTCTGGCACTTCAATTAAATCACCTGTGAGACTGGTTACACTCTTATCTCCTTGAGTAACAACAGCTATCAATTTTCCTTTTCGGGCATTGATCTCCTGCATGTTGCTGATTACCTTTTCATGATAGGCATCTTTGGTGGCAACAAACAATACAGGAAGATTTTCATCTACCAATGCAATGGGACCATGTTTCATTTCCGCAGCTGGATAACCTTCTGCATGGATGTAAGAAATCTCTTTCAACTTCAATGCACCTTCTAAAGCGACTGGAAAATTATAACCACGACCAAGAAATAAAAAACTGGATGCGGCTGCATGTTTCAAGGCAACAGCTTTTACTTCATCTGCATGTAAAAGAATCTTAGCTACTTTTTCAGGCACTGCATTTAGTTCTTGCATCAAATGAATAAATCGCTCTTGTGTAATTGTATTTTTTTCTTTGGCAATTTTCAAAGCCATCATGGCTAAAACCACCAACTGTGCAGTAAATGCTTTGGTACTGGCAACTCCAATTTCCGGACCTGCATGAGTATAAGCACCAGCATGAGATATCCGTGCTATGGATGAACCAACTACATTCAGTATACCAAAGATGATAGCGCCCTGCTCCTTAGCTCTTTCAATAGCCACTAGCGTATCTGCGGTTTCACCACTTTGTGAAATGGCAAAAATGACGTCTCCTTTGTTGATGATGGGATTTCTGTATCGAAACTCTGATGCATACTCAACTTCAACCGGAATACGACAGAGTTCTTCAATGATATACTCTGCAACCAAACCTGCATGCCAACTGGTTCCGCATGCGATGATGATGATACGGTTAGCATTCTTCAATTCTTCCATGTATTGCTGCACTCCACTCATGATGATTTCATGATTAACCATATCTAACCTTCCTCTTAAACAATCGAAAATGGTCTTGGGCTGTTCGTGAATTTCCTTCAACATGAAATGATCATAACCACCTTTTTCAATTGCAGCTAATTCTAAATCTAATTTTTGTACATAAGGTGTAATGACTTCGTTCCCCAGGTTTTTCAGAATTAACTCATTGTCTTTAATGATCGCTAATTCATAATCATTTACATACACCACTTCTTTAGTGTACTCAATGATGGGTGATGCGTCTGAAGCTAAAAAATATTCGTTTTCGCCAATACCAATAACGAGCGGACTACCTTTTCTGGCGGCAATGAGTGTTGATGGGTCTTGCTCATCTAACAAAACAATTACATAAGCACCCACCACCCTTTTTAACGCTACCCGAACTGCCTCTTCCAATGAGCAATCATTGCAGGCCAAAATATCTTCAATAAAATTGAGTAAAACTTCAGTATCAGTATCACTCTTAAATTGATACCCTTTGTTCTGCAACTCCTGTTTTAATGATGCATAATTTTCAATAATACCATTGTGAATCATGGCCAATCTTCCTGAAGAAGATAAATGAGGATGGGCATTTCTGTCACTTGGCTCACCATGTGTAGCCCACCTGGTGTGACCAATACCAATGGTTGCTGTCAGCGATCTATTAATCAACGACTCCTCTAATCGGGCAACTTTTCCCTGTTTTTTGTAGACCTGAATTCCATCGCCATTCAAAGCAATTCCCGCACTGTCATAACCGCGGTATTCCAATCTTTTTAGTCCCTTTAAAATTACCGGATAGGCTTCGCGATGACCCACATAAGCTACAATTCCACACATAGGATAGAAATTAATTTTGAGCAAAATTAATCAGCTATGATAAGCATGTAAAGTAAATAAGGGTAATTATTTGATAAAAAGCATAAAATAACAAAATTTGATTATATACTTTTTAATTTATTTTATTATACTTATATTAATTTATAATTATTTTACCTATAAAGCCATTACTTCCGCACAAATATACATATTTTGCTTCTTTGTTTGTTTGAACTGCATGCGCAGACTGATCACTAAGCAATTGCCAATTTTCTAACCCTTTATTCCATATAGCTATACCTGTGGTTCCACATACAATTAGGTCACCATTTGCAGTAAATGAGACACCACTTTTATAGCCGCTAGGAATAGTTATTGGCCGCCCAATTTTTACTGATTTTGCCAATTCAAAAAACACCAAAGCGCTATCACCTCTTTTAGCATCAGAGAAATCTCCACCAACCACAACGCCCTTTCTACTTTTTTCTGAGTAAACCAACCCATTGGCGCCTGTATAATTTTTGCCAGACTGAAGTGGGAGTTCATAGCATTGATCCAAATAAAATAAACGGGATTGCACTCCACCTGAAACATACAACGGCGTATATTTCCCTTTTGTTTTTATCAACTGGATATTGGTACCACTTGCAGCAAAAAAGGCTTCTCCAATTGCTGTTTGTTGACATGCATCAGATAGGTCTTGTACTGACCAGCTTTCACCATGGTCTTTTGTTGTCGCCATGAAAGGCTTGCTATCAATAGGATCACCCACTACTACACCTTGCTTGCCTGCAAAATGCATTGCATCCAAAAACATGCCAGGCCTCTTGTCTTCAAAAACTTTATACCAGGAAATACCACCATCTTTTGTTTTTAAAATAACAGCAGGTGTATCAATAGCAATGATAATTGCATGCATACTGTCAAAACCATGGATATCGCGGAAGTCTCGCTGCTCATACCCCGCAACAGTAATCCATTGAAAGGTTTTTCCACCGTCTGATGTTTTAGCTACTTTACCGTTACTTCCACTTACCCATACAACATTTTCATCTACAACCGACAAGCCCCGCAATGATGTTTTAAACCCTCTAGAAAGGATCTTCACTTCTTGAGCAAGAATACTGGCAGGAAAGGCAACTAATAAAATAAAAAAGCAAATCAGCTTCGGTAAAAACCTGAATGTATACTTCATGAAAAGACTTAGATTTATAACTAATATAATCACCAATTCAACATCAACCATGAAAGCTTGTCTCAGTTTATTTTTCGCCATTACAGTTTTCTATTTAAACGCCCAGGAAAATAGCATGAACAAATCCAGCCATGAAATCATTACCCCATCGGGCAGTGTAGAAGGAATTGAAGAAAATGATGTTGTAATAGCTTTTAAGGGAATTCCCTACGCAAAAGCACCAGTGGGCGAAAGAAGATGGAAAGCTCCAGAGCCGTTTGGCAAATGGGAAGTTATGCTTAAAGCAAAGCAATTTGGACCAAAAGCCATGCAGACAAACATCTTTGGCGATATGGTTTTCAGGTCTAATGGAACTGCTGAAGACTGCCTTTACTTGAATATTTGGAAACCTAAAAACACCGGTAAAAAATTATTACCCGTACTTGTTTACTATTATGGTGGTGGATTTGTAGCGGGCGATGGATCTGAGCCAAGGTACGATGGAACGAGTATGGCTGAGCAGGGTATAGTAAGTGTTACTGTCAATTACAGACTAGGTGTATTTGGCTTTTTAGCACTTCCGGAACTTACCAAAGAATCAGGACAGAATTCATCAGGAAATTATGGTTTGATGGACCAAGCGCTCGCTTTGAAATGGGTTTATGATAACATAGCAGCATTTGGTGGTGATCCAAAAAAAATAACCATTGCCGGTGAGTCTGCAGGCTCTGTGTCTGTCAGCGCACTAATGGCCTCACCGCTTTCAAAAAACATGATAGCAGGTGCAATTGGAGAAAGTGGCTCTATCTTAGGCGCATTGCCAGCATTGCCTCTATCAGAAGTAGAAAAATCAGGAGAGCGTTTTATGAAATTAACCAACTCTCAGTCAATAGCTGATATGAGAGCGTTGCCAGCAGATACTATACTTGCCCATGCAAGTAAATTTGGCTTATTCAATTTCAATAGAAGTATTGATGGCGTATTCTTTCCGAAAGACCCTGAAATTATTTTCAGCAATGGCGAGCAAGCAAATGTGCCTTTGTTGGCCGGATGGAACAGTGAAGAGTCGAATTACAGAAGCATCATGGGCAACGAAAAGCTTACAGTCGATAATTTCAAAAAAGCAGTGAGCAAAAGATTTGGCAAAAATGCAGATGCACTTTTAAAAGTATATGCACCTTCAAAAGATAATGAGGTAAAACAGGCTGCCAATGACCTGGCTGGCGACATGTTCATTTCATTTAGTACCTGGAAATGGTTGGAAAAACAAAAACAAACTGGACAACCTGTGTACCGCTACTACTACGAACAACCAAGACCAGGAAGCGAAGGAGCTGCACACTCTGCAGAAATCGAATACGCCATGGGAAATTTAGATCGGAATAAAGTTTACCAATGGACAGCAGAGGATAGAAAAGTATCTACAATTATGCAAGGTTATTTTGTCAATTTCATCAAGAATGGCAATCCAAATGGAAAAGGATTACCTAAGTGGGAAAAATTAGATAAGACCAAGATACCTGCTGTGATGCATATAGGCACAAATACCAGATCTGAACAATCAACAACTGAGGCGCGATTTGAAACTCATCTTCGTTTATCTAAATCGAATTAGCAGATAATGAAAAAAATAAAGGGCGCTTTTCTTTTCCTATTACTTTTTTTGTTCTTCACTGTTTTCGGACAAGAAAACAAAACCAATGTTGGTATTGAAGGAGGAAAGATAAGCGGAATGAAAAGTGTTGATGGTAAAGTAAACATATACAAAGGCATACCTTTTGCAGCACCACCAATTGGTGAACTTAGATGGAGAGCACCACAACCCCTTAAACCTTGGACCGGAGTTTTGGATTGCACAAAATTCAGTGCTAGTCCCATGCAAGCAAAGCCAGTTCCTTTCAGCATGTGGTCTGAAGAATTTTTAATACCCACTGAACCCATTAGCGAAGATTGTTTGTATTTAAATGTATGGACAAGCAACAATAACAAAAAAAGCAAACAACCTGTTTTGGTTTGGATATATGGCGGTGGATTTGGCAGTGGCGGAAGTGCTTGCCCCATATACGATGGCGAAGCGATGGCCAAAGAAGGTGTTGTCTTTGTAAGCATCAATTACAGAGTAGGTGTATTTGGCTTTTTTGATCACCCCGATTTGGATGAGCCATCTGGTAATTTTGGTTTATTGGATCAAATTGCCGCTTTAAAGTGGGTCCAAAAAAATATTGCCGCCTTTGGAGGGGATCCAGAACAAGTAACCATTGCAGGACAATCAGCAGGTTCAATGAGCGTTAATGCATTAGTGGCTTCACCACTTGCTGCTGGACTTTTCATCAAAGCCATAGCTCAAAGTGGCGGAAATTTTTCAAGAGGCAATGCAGCAAAATCTTTTGCGCAAGCAGAAGGCCATAAATATGCCAACTCATTTGGTGTAAAAAACATAGACGAATTAAAAAAGATTGATGCGGAAAGTTTGATGAAGAAATCGATTGCATTAAGAGGTCCATATATCGACGGTCATGTTTTACCAGAACACATCCTTGATATTTTTCAAAAAGGAAAACAGAACAAAGTGGCTTTGCTGGTTGGATGGAACCAAGACGAAGGTTTGGTAATGGGGCCAATGAAATCAGCAGAAAAATTGAAACAAGACTTCGAAAAGCAATATGGCGAAGCAGCTGGAAATTTTATGAGCTTTTACCCTGTCACTAATGACGAAGAGGCTAAAAAAACACAAATGGATCTTTCAAGAGACCAAATATTCGGCATGCCTGGTTATATATGGGCAAAACTTCAAGACCAGCAATCACTTCCTGCATACGTTTATCGCTTTACAAGAATTGTTCCCGCAGAAGGTGAATACAAAAAATATAAAGCGTTTCATACTGGAGAAGTTCCTTATGCTTATAATAATTTGAGATTCGTACACAGACCTTGGGAACAAGCAGACTATCTTTTAGCTGCTCAGATGACAAAGTATTGGTCGAGCTTCGTAAAATCAGGAAATCCGAATCATGAAGGTGCACTGAAATGGCCTTTGTTTAAGGAGAAGGAACAGTCGATTTTTTATTTTGACATCCAAAATAAGGTGGGTAAAATAGAAGACGGGGACCGGCTGGAGTTCTTATTCAAAATAATGTCATCTAATAAATAGCCCCCCAATCTGCCCTCAGGATTATTTGCTTTTTGCTCTTCTTGTAGATTTCAATAGGATTGATTATTCCCTCCAGATCAGAAATATTACTGTAGTAATTCCCATCTTTACCCAATAACACAGAATATTTTCCTGGTTTTAACCTTAGCTTGAAACTACCGTCTTTTTCTGCTAAAACTTTGGCAACCAACTTTTTATCAGTCATCATGAAAATCCCTTGTTCTCCTGTGGGCAAACCCATATTCGTCAAAGTAGGCTCAAAGAAATAAACTATAGTACTCAATCCACCAGGTTCCTCAATAGGTAGATCTGGTGAAGGCATTTGATTACCCAGGATACGCTGAACTTTACCTGAAACCAATACTTTGGCGGCTCCGCAGCCCAGCAACGAAAACAACACCAAAATAAAGCCTATCGTTTTACCGTTAATCAACATATTATAGTACCGATTAAAATATTGTTTAAATTCAGCGTTCCCTGAACAAGTTAGCTTTTTCAGATCAATAATTTTTATCTTCAACGTTATGAAAACGCAAAAAAATCGACTTTTTATTCTATTTGCTTTTTTGTTGATGAGCAACAGTTTCTTGCATGCCCAAAAACAGATGGTTGCACAGACTCGAGAGCTTGAAAAAATTGCAAACGACCAAAGAATTATAGAAACACAACGTTATGAAAGAGCATTAAGTCTTGCTGCTCAAAAAGGATGGCGACTAACCATCACAGACGACAAAGGAAATGTAGCGCGCTTGGTGGGTGTAGATGAAATGGGATTTCCGATGTATGTAGGTACACAAAGTAATGTAGTAGCTGCTTCTTCAATTGGCACCAATAAGTTGTGGACAGGTGGAAGTTCTGGATTGAACCTAGATGGATCAAGTCCTTTACTTACTAATAAACTTGCATTGTGGGACGGAGGCTTAATTAACCGAGCACACGTTGAATTAATTGGAAGAATAAATCAAAAAGATAGTCCTGCCAATGAAGATAATCATGGAACACATGTTACAGGAACCATGGTAGCATCCGGAGTTAACAGTATTGCAAAAGGCATGGCGCATGGCATTAAAGGTATTATTGCCTACGATTTTAATAACCACATCACAGAGATGTCAACAGAGGCAGCAAATCTTTTGGTATCTAATCACTCATATGGCTCAATTTCAGGATGGAGATTCAATAGTGGACAAAACAGATGGGAATTCTGGGGTGCACCTGGAGCTAATGAAGACTGGAAATTTGGCACTTACAGTTCTGAAACACAAATGTGGGATTCTATTGCCTATTTATCACCCAATTACTTGATTGTAAAATCTGCGGGAAACAACAGAAATGAGAGTGGTCCTGCAATTGGGACAAACTATTGGAGATTTGATGAATCCAACCAAATGGTTGATGCTGGTGGAAGACCTTCTGGCATTAGTGATCAAACTGGTTATGATTTGCTTCCTACATACTCCAATGCTAAAAATGCACTGATTGTTGGAAATGTATTTCCTATATCAGGAGGATACACCAGTGCCGCTGATGTTATATTGAGCAACAGCAGTAGCTCGGGACCAACAGATGATGGAAGAATTAAACCCGATGTTGTTGCTAATGGCGTTGGACTAACATCCACTGGGGCTGGGGGAAATACAGCGTATTCAACGTTATCAGGTACATCGATGTCTTCTCCAACAATTGCAGGCTCTGCTATTTTATTACAAGAATTATTCCAAAGAAAAAACAACAATAAATCAGCGCTCTCCTCAACCATTAAAGGCTTAATCATTCATACCACAGACAAAGCAACTACAGTTCCAGGACCAGATTACAGACATGGCTGGGGACTCGCTAATATTGCCCGTGCAGCCAGTGTATTAAACAATACCCAAAATAATTTAGTGGTTGAAAAGACATTAAAAAATGATTCAGTTTACACTGTCAGTGTTGTCGCTTCTGGTAAAGGTCCATTGAGTGCAACTATTGTTTGGACAGATCCAGCTGCACCAGTTACAACAAACGGAACACTCAATTCAAGAGATAAAAAACTCATCAATGACCTGGATTTAAGGATAAAACAAGGTGCTAAAACTTTCTTCCCTTGGAGGTTAGATGGTACACTTCCTGCAAATCCTGCAACAAGAGGAGACAACGTTGTTGACAATGTTGAAAAAATTGAAATAGACTCAGTACTGCTGGGTGAAACATACACTATAGAAGTTCGTCACAAAGGACAACTCATTCGTGCTGATGGTACTCAGAACTTTTCATTAATTGTATCTGGTATAGGTGGAACCCCATATGCATCTTCTGCTCCTACAGATGGTACAGGTGCCTATATTGATACTCTATCTTTTGGTGGAATTACAACAAAATACAAGGATACTTGCAAAACATACAGTGATAGCAGATTCCTAACTGGCACCATTGAATCTGGTGGATCAAATGAATTTTTATTGCGTGTAAAAAGCTGTGACAACAGTAACAACCCTCGTTATGCGAAAATATTCATTGACACCAATAATGATGGTGATTTTGTAGATGCAGGAGAAACTTTCGCAACAAGTGCAGCGCTATTAAACGACAGTACCTTCAAGACCTCTATCAGTCTTCCAACGGGTTTTGCTATTGGTGATAAAATGCTTATGCGTGTTATTGTATCCGAAACCAATAACCCAAATACAATTCAGCCAACTGGCAACTATACAAGAGGTGAAACACAAGACTATACTTTAGCTGTTGTTCGCCCATCAAATGATCTATCATTAAGTTCAGTGGTCTATCCTTTTGATGGCGAATGTGCTGACGGTTCACAATATGTAACGATTAAATTACGGAACTCAGGAAGCAAGGAACAAAGAAATATTCCGCTATCAGTAGCAATTCAAGAAAATGGAAATCCATTGTCAACTATTAATGGTGTGTTTAATGGACCTTTAACAGCGGGTGCAGAATCTGAATATACCTTCCAAACACCTTTTGTGATGAAGGCCAATGCTAAATACACCTTTACAGCAAAATCCAGTTTGTTGACTGACCAGAATGCAGAAAACGACCAAGTGGTTTCAGAGGCAAGTGCATTAGGTGTAGGTGCTGCTCCTACTGCCTTACAGGCATTGATTTGTAATAATTCAGCTGCCTTACTTAAGGGAACAATAACTACTGGCAATTATATCAGCTGGTTCGCCTCTGATACTGCCAAGACACCTTTTGCACTTTCTACAGTAAATACTGTTGCAAATACGACATCATTAACAGCAGATAAAAAATACTACGGTTCTTTGAATGACCTAGTAGGGTCTGTTGGACCAAAAGATAAAACAGCATTCGCATCTGGGGGTTACAATGAGTTTAATGGCAACTTTGTTCGGTTCTCGAATACAGTCCCTATGGTAATTGAATCCGTAAAAATGTATGTAGGTAACCCTGGGAAAATTAGAATTATACTTGCAGACTTAGCCAGTGAAAACGGACAAGGTGGATATAGTTATTTCAACTTGGGACAAAGAGATTTTATCGTTTCAAACACAAGACCAACTGCCCAAGGTGGTGCTGTTACTGAGAATGATCCAAACGACAAAGGAATGGTGTTCAACCTGAACTTTGCAGTAACAACTCCCGGCAACCACGTTTTGATCATGCAATGTTTGGATGGCGCAACAGTGTATAGAAACAACAATATTGCCGCTACCCCTTACCCACAAAAAATCAATGGAACAAATAGCGGACTAACTATTACAGGTAATAGTGTTGTGTCTTCCGCAACAGCGGATCCTAGTCAGTTTTATTATTTCTTCTATGACATGAGGGTTGAAATTCTAGCACAAACTTGTCCTACTGCCAAAACAGCAGTAACTGCAATAAACAACATAATTCCAACAATTACCAGAAGCAACGATACACTCACAAGTTCAATAGCAGTAGGAAACCAATGGCAATTGAATGGCTTTGATATCCAGGGTGAAAAAGGTCAAAAATTGAAAGTCACTCAATCTGGAAGATATAGAACTTCGGTTGTTGATGATTTCAAATGTGAGGGTTTATCTGCGGAACAAGATGTAACAGTGACTGCTGTTGTCAATGTGGCTCCTGAAAGAATTGCCTTCACAGTATCACCTAACCCAAGTAACGGAAACTTTAATTTAAGCTTCAGCGTTTCTGGAAGAGAAGATTTGGGTATTGCTGTGTTAAACGCAGAAGGAAGAGAAGTATACCGACAAACACAGCCAAAATTCAGTGGAAACTATAGAGGAAATCTTCGCTTACAAAATGCTAAACCTGGTGTTTACCTCATAAAGATTACACATGGCTTGAATCAATACTTAAAACGCGTTGTCATTCTTTAATTGAAAATAAACAATAGATAAGAGCCAGGTCTAAAGCCTGGCTCTTATTTTATCAGCATTCTTACACTACTTTTGCACTACACAAATATTGAAATTTGCCTTCACCAATATTTCTTATTACACCACCATTTACTCAGCTGAATACCCCCTATCCAGCCACTGCATATTTAAAAGGGTTTTTCAATACCAAAAAAATTCCAGCAGTACAAGCAGACCTCGGCATAGAAGTCATTCTTGAAGTTTTTTCAAAAAATGGATTGACCAATTTATTTCAAGAAA
>CAZDTN010000044.1:0-13308 GCA_964508355.1 uncultured Sphingobacterium sp. | reverse complement strand
TGAAACGAATTTGATCTGCAAAAGGATGTTGGTAAGGGCCAATACCTGATTTGCAGTCGACTATACTGCTCCAGAAATCAGCTGTCTTGTTGCCAATAGCAGAAATAACACCTGTACCAGTTACAACAACTCTCCTTACATCCATATTGAATTCATTTATGCATTCATTGCCTTCGAAAGACCATCTACCGCATGTCTGATGGTTTTTATCTCTTGCAATTCTGTATTGGGAATACTTACATTGAATTCATCTTCCATATCTGCAATCAACTCAATTGAATCTAATGAGTCTAGTCCAAGTTCTTCGAATGAACTATCAATTGTAATTAATTCTTTGTTCACACCTTTTTTGGTAGATAACAAGGTTGCAATTTTTTCGAATACAATTTCGCTCATATGCTGCAGTTTTTCGGTTTACTTAAAGTTAAAACATTTCTTGTATTGTTGAATTCATGAAAATCGAACAATCAGTTTAAACCCCCAATTTAAATAGGGTTATTCTCTTTTAATTATGTTGAAACTCACTTTTTGAAGATTCAGGAGTCAGTTAGTTTTACTGCTCAGTTCAAGCCGGACTGAGATGGCGTGATACCCTGTCTATCCAATTCATTTTTAAAACAAATCGTATGAAGAAACTGAGTATTGTGACGATGATGCTGATGATGAGCTTCAGCATGACTTATGCAGCAGATGTAGTGAAACCCGAATTCAGCAAAGTGAAAATTGAAATCAGTAAACTAAATGTTAGTAGTCTTCAACATGAGATCAAAGTGGACGCAGATTGTTCTGTTACCTTAAAAGGGAAACTGGATCTAGGTCCTGTTGAAGCAGAAGTAAGTTGTACAACAACAGCAGCTACATGCAACGAGGCAACTATCCAAGCAGTGAGTTGCCTAAGAGCAGCTATGAATGTAGTCAGGACAATTATTTATTAATCTATGGCGTGGGTATTGCGTCATCAATTTAAAGTGATGAAAAAACTAATTTTTTTATTTGCCGCTATGATAACTATAACGGTAAGAGCTCAGGAAGTCAAGGGCACCTGGTATTATCAGGGAAAATTTAATGGAAGTTTTGGCAGAAGTGAAAATCACAGGGCCTATTGGGGAAAATTAATCATCAATGGGAAACAATCTTTATTCACTATGAAAGAAGAAGGGCAACATCATGCCTCACTTCAGGATAACACTATTGATTTGCGCAGTGACAGTATGTTTACTGTATTCAAAGATCACGAGAGCAATTCTTTATTATTTGAATTTGCAGATCTAAATCAGCGCTCTCATTATTTTGCTGATACACTATTTCCCATGGAGTGGGTAGCCAAGGATGAACAAAAAACGATCGGGGGCATACCATGCTTGAAGGCAGTGACGAAGTTTAAGGGCAGAGGTTATACAGCATGGTATGCACCCACGATCACCATTAATGATGGTCCTTGGAAGCTAGGCGGTCTCCCTGGATTGATCCTGGAGGCTTATGATGATGATGATAATTGGCATATGGAATTGATCAGCTCTTCGCATGAACATGATTTTGATGTGAACTACTATGAATCTAAAATTCAAAAAGGTGTTGAAGGATATCCAGCTTTTGCTGTTTTTGTAAAAAAACTTTTTGCTCGTTTAGAAGCTTCATTCAATAACAATACGGATTGTATTGGTTGTCAAAATAAATCGACTATTAAATTTCACACTTGGGAACATATCGACTAAAAGATAAATTACATGTTGGGTTTACTTGTGAGTTTGTTGATGTGTTGTACTTTTTCTTATGCTATCCCCATTGTTAAAGATACATTCCCTTCCAAAAGTCACCTTGTATTGCCGGAGATTAACATCAAAGGCAATGCTTTGGTGGCAAAACGGCGAGGTGATACACTTATATTTACTGCAGATCGGTATAAACGTCCGGGTGCATTGAGGCTGGAACAACTATTGAGTAACGTGCCAGGATTTCAAGTTGACCCTAATGGCAACATTAGTTTTAACGGCCGTCCTATCAAAAAAATAATGGTAGATGGAGATGACCTTACTGCAGAAAATTATCAGTTGATTTCGCGTAATCTCAGATCTCTCATGGTCGATTCTATCCAAGTTTTAGAAAAATACCATGAAAATCAGCTATTAAAAAATTTACATGGTACTAATGAAACTGCAGTTAATCTCGTGCTTAAGCAGGCTTTTTATGGGAAACCTAAAATAAATCTGGTAGCTGCATATGTACCCCAAAAGCATGGAGAGTTACAAGCTGAACTAATTCTGTTGAAGCAAAAGAATAAGCAGATAGCAATCTTCAACATCAATGATGTGGGTAGTCGTCCATTTCAGCAGCAGTCAATTCAACAACAAGCTTTAGAAAATAAACAGCAGCTGATGTTTCGCTCATGGCCTGTACTGCTCAACCATAATTTGTCTTCCAATTTTGATGATAAATACGTTAATCAGAATGGCGACTGGAGTTTTTCTGTAGCGACTTCAATAAAGTTGAAACAACAAGATCATCTGCGTATCAATATGGGAAAGTCGACAAACTTTGTTTCTTCTGCCTTAGCACAACATCAATTATTTTTTTCAATTGATACTCCTATTCGATTATTCTCTAGTATAATTCAGCAGCAGCTCATGAATAAAAGTAATGTGATACTTTATCGAGAAGTAGAAAAAGAAAATCAAAAAAGAACCGTTTATGAATTTGAAGGGTACCTTCTAAAAAATATAAATTATAACAAAGAAGTAAGAACCCTAACTCAAGAAAATCAACTTAATGCTAATACTGATTTAAATGCCAATGGTTTTCGTTTCAAAATAGAGCATACTAAAAGGACGGGGACTAACGATATATGGCAGTGGGAAGCAATTGTTAATGGTTCCGCTAATTATTATAGGGCTGAAATTTTGAGAAATGATGTTTTGCTCTATGATTCTATTTACAATGTAATCAGTCAAATGGCTAGACATAATGGTTTATACGGACAATTAAGCGTAGGGCATATTAGATCGACAAAGAATAATATTATCAGATATTGGCTAAGAACTTCATTACCGCAATTGTGTTCCAATCAGCATAACATTATTCTTAATCTAAGGGGGTTAAAAACTTTCACTTCAATACATTTAACCAGCGTAGTGTCGAAAAAAATTAATTTCGATATGCAGACAATGTTCGGGTACGCGCAGATGAATGTCAGTCAAAATCTTAAACATGGATTTATTTATCATCTTGATCATGATTTTACTTGGAAGCCAAAGCCAACTCGACAACTAAATTTAAAGTATGGCATTTTAAAACAGGAGACAGACCTGCGTAGTTTTTTTGCTGGTTCTATTTACACCAATGCAACTGTAAAAGTTTCAGGCCCAGCCGCTCTGAGTTTCCCAGTCACATTATATGGCCAACTTCATTTTTCTTTATTGGATTTATACCGGGGCATAAACGTGTATGCTCAATTGATGATTAAGAATATAAATAGAGATTATTATATGGCGACAAGCCTTGGGCCTTATAATACCACTCTTTCTCATCTTATTGCAAAAAGACAGTATACTGCTTCATTCAATTTTCAATTTGAAAAATTAATTCATCCAGTTCGGATAAAATATCGTTTATTGTTTGGTGTTTTACACTTAAATGGGCCAGCTCAATTTAATTCCCAAAAGTTTATAGCAATAAATACCTTTTCCACCATTGGACAGCACATATCTACAAACTGGCGTAGGGGGTATAATCTTCAATTTGAACACCATCAAATTCAATCAAAATTGGCGGGGATGTCTTCTAATACATTTAGAAATTACAGGAACGAGTATAAGATAATTCTTGAGTTATATTTTAGCCATCATTTGAAGGCGCATTTAGTACTTCATCGTTATAATGGAAAAGGGCTAACACCGCTTGATGTATTTGATATCAAAATGAATTGCTCTCCAAATAGTAAATACAGATTTTTTATAAACGGGAATAATTTACTTAATAAAAAAATATTTATTCAACAAACAATAAGCCATAATAGTATCAGTACCACATCGCAGCAATTGATCGGAAGAAGAATATTTATAGGTGTAGATATTCCTTTATAACTAGTTAATCGCTATCGGATTTTGAACGCTTTCATTCCCGGTACGATCTACCGCCGTCACAATAATGAATTTTAATTTACTCGGTTCTGGTAGTTTATTATTATAGAGCTTTATTATGGCTTCAGTTTCATATTTATTATAAATCTTTTGTTCCCATTTACTTTCATATTGGAAGTACAGGACCCATTTGAAAACATCCAGATCTTTACTTGACCATCTGATCAATAATGAATCAGTTTGCTCACCTATAAATACTTCAGGTGCCTTTGGTGGAGTATGATCTAACCATGGGCTTGTCGGCACCAGCGCTGGATGTTTATACACACCTTCTTTTAAGTCCTTGGTCAATGTTGGATTTTTGGTTAGTGCACTCATGCTCCAGTGAACAGTACCAGGACTCTTTGGTAACATTCCTCTTGTGATCATGATTTCATTGATTACTTCAGTATTGTTAAGGAGTATATTTTTATCATTTGCAATATTGATACCAGGCCATAAGTGACGTTGGTGAGTGTTTTCTTCCTGCCACCAACCCAATAGAACAGGGAAGCTCATGTTTAGTTTGTTAGTTGACCAATACAATTGAGGTGTGAAATAATCTATCCATCCTTTGTTCAACCATAGTTTAGCATCAGCATACAATTTGTCATACTGATCAAAGCCCTCTACTGATTTTGGATGACCTGGTCGCCATATCCCAAAAGGACTCAATCCAAATTTGACATGCGGCTTCTCTTCTTTGATTTCTTTATAAAGTCTTTCAATTAATGTATTGACTGCGTGTCTTCTCCAATCGGAACGGGACATTGTACCTCCATTTTCAACATATGTATTCCAGGAACGGTCATCAGGGAAATCATCATTACCATTGTAGGAGGGGTAAGGGTAAAAGTAATCGTCAAAATGTATGCCATCAACATCATATCTTTTCACAACATCTAATACAACTCTACTTGTATGGTCTTGTGTAAATTGTAAAGCAGGATCCATCCACCAGTATCCTTCTTTCAACCAATAAACTGTTTCAGGATTGGTACGTACGATAGATTTAGAAGAAATTTCTTTTCCTGCATTATGATGTGCCCTATATGGATTCATCCAAGCATGCAGCTCTAGTCCTCTTTTGTGTGCTTCTTCAATCCAAAACGATAAAGGATCATAAAGCGGATCTGGTGCTTTATCTTGTTCTCCTGTCAAAAAATAGGACCATGGTTCAATTGAACTTTCATAAAGTGCATCTGCCTGAGGGCGAATCTGCAAAATGACTGCATTGAATTTATTTTCTTGAAGATAATCTAATATAGAGATGGCTTCCGTTTGTTGCTCTACTGTGGTAAGTCCAGGTTTACTTGGCCAATTGATATTAGCAACACTGGCTACCCATGCCGCCCTAAATTCTCTTAGTGGGTGAACAAGCTGAGCTTGAATTGTATGTTGAAGTATTGATTTGTCTGGATTGGCTTTCGGTAAATGTTGAACTGCAGTTTTAGTACTTTTCTTATTCGTTATGTTTACCTCGCTAATTGCGGGTGCGGTACTGTCTTTTTTAACTTGTTTATGTACTATTGATTTATAGGCAGTGTTAATTTTTTCAGAAACAGTTTTAAGCAATGAACATCCTGAAAAACCTATGGTTACGAGCAAAAGGGGAATTAGATATTTATATTTCACGTAAAGCTTGAATTCAATGGTAATGTTACGAATTAAATCAGTTAAATTAGAGAAGAGTTAGTCACATGAACAAGTTTACAATATCATTTTTATCCTTGCTATTGCTTTTTGTTTTCAATAATTTGTATGCACAAACCAAGGTATTTATAGCAGGAGAAGCTGGATACAAAAGTTTTAGAATTCCAGCAATCATTAGTGCAGGTAACTCCAATTTGTTAGCTATAGCAGAAGGGAGGGTAAATAATGCAGCAGATTTTGGGAATATTGATTTGGTTATGAAGCGAAGCACTGACGATGGTAAGACTTGGTCTGCTATTCAACTATTGGTAGATTTAGGTGATTTGCAAGCTGGTAATCCTGCTCCTGTTCTCGATCAATTAGATCCTGACTATCCCCTGGGAGTGTTGTATGTCTTTTATAACACAGGGAATAATCATGAAAATGAAGTAAGAAAAGGGAATGGCTATAGAGAGGTGTGGTTTATTAAATCACTTGATCATGGAACAAGCTGGTCAAATCCAGTTAATATTACAAAACAGGTACACCGACCTAAAGGAGCAGGTACCGAGTATCAATATGCTGAAGATTGGAGGAGTTATGCCATTACTCCGGGTCATGCCATGCAGTTCAAAAATGGGCCATTCAAAGGAAGAATTTTTGTGCCTGCTAATCATTCAGCTGGTGAGCCCATGAAAAGTTTTGCTGAGTATCGTGCACATGGATTTTTTACAGATGATCATGCAAATACTTTTTCACTTGCAGCCAATATTGAATTTCCGGGTTCTAATGAGAGCATCGCGACAGAAATTTCTGGAGGAGGATTATTAATGAGTATTCGAAATCAACTGGGTGATGTGCGATCAAGAATACTTGCCTATTCTACCACTGGGGGGAAGACCTGGGATACTACTTATTTTGAAAAGCAATTGCCAGATGCTGTTTGTCAGGCATCACTTGTTACACTTGGTTACAAAAAAGGGAAAGCCATTGTTGCCTCTAGTAATGCAGCGACTGAAAGAAAGCGAGATAGTTTGACCATCAAGATTAGTCGCGATGATGGTAAGAACTGGGATCAATCAATTTTAGTCGATGCTTCTGACAATGGAACAAAAGATTGGACAGCATATAGTGATATGGTTATATTGACTAAACGGAGGATTGGTATTCTATACGAAAGAGATGGCTACAAGGAAATTGTCTTTAAGGAAGTTAAATGGTAGTATTGAATTAAAATGTTTATAAATCTACTTCAGGAAGTTCTGGCACTTTTATTCTCTTGAGTGCTTTTTGATAGCGTTTTTCTTGTTTTGAATTTTTTCTGATGCGTGTATTGGTCATGGCACCACTAAGTACAATTTTAACCCAGTAATTGACAAAGCTTTTTTCTCTGGTGCGTTCTGTGAATACGGTCCCGGTTTTCTCTACATTATTTGTCCGCAAAAATGTATTTGCCAACCAGCTTAAGGTTTTGGTAAATATTGTTCTTTTCTCAAGCTCCTTGTTACTTAGGAATTGGATTTTAAAATCCGTGTAATACATTCTCATTTTTCCATGAGCGAGATAATCATTTCCCATTACTCTTAGTTCAAGGGTATCTAGCCAGCCTCTGTTGATTTTCATGTTTGCGGTTGGCAGAATTATACTATTTAATGCTGGTAGCCCAAACTGGCCAATTCTAACACGGTACAAAAAGCTTCCAATAGAATCTGCGTAGGACTCATGGAAGCGAATGGAAATATTGGCAGTGTCTAATAGTTTAGAGGTGCTGATGATATATAGGCTATCTGTAGATGATGTATTGAAATTCTTAATATTTCTAATGAGAGTTTGTAGTTCTGATAGATTAATTTTTGCCATCATCTCTGTCTTATCATTGAATTCTTCATAGAAAATTTTTCCATTCACCAATCTTATGCTATCAATATGTAAACGCTGGTTGATCTTTTTTAAGAGCGCAACTGGCATTGTTTTGATATAACCTGGTTGAAGAGGAAGCCTTTTGTCTTTGTATACATTTAATATAGGTTCATCAATGGTGATATAGTTGAGCTGAAGATTAGAGTCAGTAGCCAATCGTTCAATATCAAAATTTCGGATACTAATTTTCCCAGTTTTAAACTCCATATGGTCTTTCTGGTAGGTATTCATTTTCATGAAATCCTCCCTGTTTTTTGTTGGCTTGTAACTAAATGAGTCAATGGTAACTGTCTTACCACCATTACTATAGCCAATGCCATTTGCTTTAATTACTGAAGAGGCAGTAATTTCCTCTAAATCAATATCATTGATAAAAAGTGTAGGGTTCTTTTTTAATTGACGAAGTATATGTGCAGCATCAGCACTGTCTATCTTAATTTGTTCACCGCCCAGGTTAAACTCTTTTAGGATAAATGGCTCTCCTTTTCTATTAAGTTTAATGAAGTTTATATTGTTTGCTTTAACCTTTGAGATAAGTGCAGAAAAACGAAGTGGATTTTTATCATCTGTTTTTTTAAGTCTGTCAATAGTAATATTGAATACACCTTTATCAACACTTAAGTTCATGCTATCATTCATTGTAATTGCAATATCATTGGTAGATAGTCTTGCATCTTTAATTTGAATCCCATTCACAGTACTGTGAGAGGAAAAATCATTTGCCGAGAAACTGAGATCACGACTTTTAATGGTGATTAATTTATTTTCTTCTTGCTTTCTAATATTCAAATCTGCATGCTGTACATTCATCTTGCTGATCATCCATCTAGTGGCATTTGTTGATGATCTATTCGGATTAAAAATTGCCATCATGATCTCTGGCTTATTGAGGCGTATATTTTCTAGTATAGGAAATTGTTCTTCTAATGATGCTGCAAGTGATGGAATGAAATTAATTGAAGGAATAATTGCGCTTATGGTATCCCTTTCTTTGAGGTACTGTAAATTGATATTATTGAAATACGATTCATTTAGATCGGTTAGTGAAAACTGATTCGATTTGAGTGATGTAGTTGGTGATGATAGGTTTAGTCGTGATCCAGATAAATCGATATAGCTTAATGACAATTCATTTTCTTCGTTAGTTGAAAAGTCTTTAACCACTATCTTATTCAAATCAGCTGAAATGGTAAGATTTTCTCTGGAGGAAAATCTTGTAGTTGTTTCTCCAGCTGCCAGGTATTTTATTTGTAATTCAAACTCTTCATCAGTGATCGTCGAGTTATCTTTTTTAGTAATACTCTGCTGTATTTGTATATTGGCTTTATTGTATGCTATTGAATCGATACTAATATTGGTAAAAGCGTCATTAAATTTATAATTATGGATACTTACATCCTGTGCTTTGATTTTATTTTGCTGACTGTTAAGAACGAATGTTTTTGCTTTTATCAATTTTGCATCCCCTAAAAACTCTCCCCTGTATAATTCAATTTGTTGCTTGCCTAGGTTGATGCGCGCTGAGTCAAAGTTCATTTTTTCGATTGATGTTGCCATTCCTTCATAGGTAGACAAATCAAATATTTCATTTACTGAAATTTCGGATACTATTCCACCAACAATTATTTCTTTATTGGTATTGATCGACTTATTTTTTATATATCCATTATTGATGCGTATCGTTTCCAGATCTATTTGTTCGCTAAATTCATTTAGATAAGATTTTATTGATCTTGCTTTTGTCTTTGTTGGCTGTTCAATATAATTATTGATGAACGTTGCATTATTTAATTCAAGTTCTTTTGCTTTGAGGTATTTATTTAAAATTAATTCATAAAGATCCAGTCCACTAAGTGTAAATCTTGGGATAGTGAAATACCTTTTTTCAGGATCCTTGTTTTTCTTAGTTGGGTTTAGCCTAAAGTTGAGCAAGGATAACGACATATTATTGTATACTACGCTGTCAAATGATACATCATACTTTCCATCTTTTAACGTTTCTTGAAAATTCTTGATTGCGAATTCTAGCTTTTCAATTTCAATTGGAATTGATTTTGCACTATCTATATCTACTTTATATGCAGTAAAATTATTGCCTTTGGTATTAAAGGAGCTTGTAACAGATTTCCCCTTTGCATTAATGGTGATGTTGCTATTAAGCAGTCCCAGGTAATTCATTTTGATGTTGCCAATTAGTCCAGCTATTTTTTTCTCAAGTAGCAATCCATCATAACTGTTATTATTTTTTCTTTTACTCAAATCAAGTTTCATATTGATTACCGGCTGCTCACAAACCATTGAATCGACTTCAAAGCGATTTTTTTTGTAAAGTGTTTGAAAATTGATTTTGGTTAGTATTAGTTTTTTAAGTTGTATGTCCAGTTCATTTTTTGAAGTATCACCCGACTGACTATTGATTTGTAGACCATCTATGGCCATGCTGTTATTTTCTGTATCAAATTCTAATTTTCCATACCTTATGCGGTAATCTCCTTCAGGAAATTCTACATCCTGTGGGCCCGTGTTCAAGTTGAGTTTATCCAAGCTGATTCCAGGATTATTTTCATCAGTTTGACTCAGCATGGCGAGTTCATGAAGAGATAAGTTTAGTCCACCTAGGCGAATTGTTTTGTTATTTGGTTCTAAATTATGGAGCGTAACCATTCCATTGCGTAGTCCGAATTTTTTTACCTGCAGTGCTGCAACTACTTTTCTGAGCGCATAGTATATGTTACCAATTTTAACCTGGACGGCATGGTTGGCTTTGGTTTTTTCTTTTTTTCGTGAGGAAGGATGAATGCCTACGGAAGGGTTTTCTGCCAGTAGATAGTCGACCAACAATTCTTTATCAATAATAAAAGACTTAAGCGAACGCAATTGCAGTTCTAGAAATTTGAAGGAGAGGTCGTATTGCACTTTTTCTCCTTTTTCATCCAGGAATTCGAATTTGGTATCTCTTAAAATCAGCACTTCATTAGGGAACAGCTTCAATTTAACCCTGCCAATCGACAAACTCACCTTGCCCTTGGTTTGTTTGGCTACGAGTTCTTCGATGACCAGTTTGCTGAAATGTTGAAAGAGGGCTTGAATTGCCAGTAATACAATACCTGTTACCAGTATGATGATGGCAAATTTTCGGATACGGGTATTATGAATTATTCGTTTCAATAATCTAAAGATACAATCCGTTCAAATATATAGCCAGTACTTTAAGTATCTTTGTGCCGCTTTTCAACCCCTTAATTTAACCATCATGCTCTGTTTTAGAAGGCTTTTTGTTTTTATCTCTTTCACTATTTTAATTCAAACTCAACTACAGGCTCAAGCTGAAAAAGAAGTTGTGAAGAAATCGATAAAGAAGGATAGCACTGTTATCAAAAGTAACTTTTCGGGATTAATCGGATTAACCTCTAACGGTCTTTCCATTATTCCTACCTTTTCTCTAAATGCACCTGCTTATAATTTCCTATTGTCTGTTTCTAAAAATAAATTCAGTTTCGATCCTGATATCAGAATGACCCTTGATGGCAGAAAGGGAAGTATGGTATTTTGGTTCAGGTACAAGGCAGTGGAAGGTAAACGATATAATTTAGGTGTAGGTGCCCATCCAGCATTTAATATTCAAACGAGAGAAATTCTTGACCCAGGAACAAGACAACTTTCTGAAATTTCACAATTAAGGAGATTTATCGCTGCCGAAATAAACCAGGGCTATCAAGTATCTAATAACCTTCGTGTAGGGGTCTATTATTTAAAAGGATTTGGATTGCAGGGAGATGCTGTTAAAAGTTCACATTTCTTGACTTTCAACACAACATTGTCTAACATTAAGTTAGGTGGAGGTACTGCATTACAATTCACTCCACAGTTTTATTACTTGAAACTTGATAAAGAGGATGGTGTTTTTTATACCCATACAATAAGTATATCTAAAAAAGATGTACCGTTTCTGTTGCAGTCTACAATCAACAAGAATATTAAAACAAATATCACTGGTGGCGACAGATTCCAATGGAACGTTACTTTATTTTATTCCTTCAATAGGAAATACGGCAGGAATGTTGGAGAAGATATTAACCGTATAGAGGATCAGATTACAGATTTTTAATCTTCTTTCCTAGCTAAATAATCAAATTAGTTATATAAAGAAGTACCGAAGGGCAAAGCAGACAAGCTAATCCTGTATAGAAGGTTGCTGTTAATGCACCATAGGGAACTAATTTAGGATCAGTTGCTGCCAATCCTGCTGCTACGCCACTGGTTGTTCCCATCAATCCACCAAAGATCATAGCTGTTGTTGGGTTGGTAAGTCCAATTTTTTTGGCAATTGCAGGAGTGAGTAATGTTACTAAAACAGATTTAATTACGCCAATAGCAATACTAATGGCAATGATATCCGAATTAGCGCCGATTGCATTTCCTGTAACTGGACCAACAATAAACGTACAAGCACCTGCACCGATGGTAACAACTGATTTGATATCTTGATATCCCATTACATAAGCAAGTAAAACTCCCGAAAAGAATGCCGCAGTAATACCTATTATCAAAGAGATAAATCCTATCCAACCTGCTTTTTTTATTTGGGAGATGCTGGCACCCATCGCTGTAGACACGATCGAAAAATCTCGCAACATATTTCCACCCAAGATGGCCATTCCTGAAAAAAGTGGAATGTTTGCAATTCCTTTGTCGCCTCCAAAGTAAGCAAGGACCAAGCCTGCCGAAATAGCAATCGCAGCCCCTGGTATTTTCCCTTTGGTAAGATTTTTAGACATCCAATTGGACAAGAGCAGTATGATACCTACTGTTAAAAAAGCAATGATGAGGTTATTTTTTATCAAGCCTTCCAATATTGTTTCCATCAGTTGCTTTTTTCTTCTTGTTTGGAAAATTTAGAGATCATTGGAATAAGCATAAAGCAAAATAATGTAGAGAGCACACCAACTAGTACAGCAATGAATCCACTCCCTATTGCAACTTTCACATTTTGTATTGATGACATGGCTACTACAACCGGTATATACATGCTGCTCCAAAAAAGAATACCAGATGATGATTCATCATCAAAAAATCCTTTGTTTTTAAAACGATCCACAGCTAATATCAGGAATAGCATTCCAAATGCAACTCCACCTATATTCCCTTTAAATGCAAACCCAAGTCCTAATAGATCTCCTGCGACTTGTCCAGCTAAATAGCACAAAGAAAGTATAGCTATCCCGTAAATTTTCATGATGTAATCAATTGAATAATTTTTTTAATTCCGGTTTTACAGTTTTACCCATCGCATTTCTGGGAAGTTCTTTTAGCCATAAAAAGTTCTTGGGTATTTTGTACGAAGGCAACTGTGTTTTTAGCCATGATCTTAGCTTATCTGTCTCCAGTTCTTGATTAGCTGTATATACCGCAACAACACGTTCTCCCCATTCTTCATCAGGGATTCCTACAACAGCACAATCAGAAATTTCATTGTATGACCTGATGACTTCTTCGATTTCAAGTGCAGATATTTTATAGCCACCTGATTTTATGATATCAACTGAATTTCTACCAATGATTTTATAGTAGCCATCTTCTACTATGGCTACATCACCGGTCTTGAACCATCCATCAGGTGTAAATGCTTTTGAAGTTTCCT